>NZ_CP076062.1 GCF_018729255.1 Cupriavidus sp. EM10 | reverse complement strand
AGAGTTCTCCGATTGACAGCGACGAAGATAGGAAGTTAAAAAGCGGTGAGTGGCCAATGCGCCTTGCCCCACATCATATCGACCTTAATGCGTGAGGTACCAACCTAAATGCCGCGCCGAAAAATATCACAGATTTTATTATGATTTTTGCTCAAGCAAAGTACATTGATTTTCCCAATACTCCGTGCACGGACAATATTGCTGTGCATTAATACGAATATTGCCGTTGCCTGGTCCTGCGCCGTTGGCCAACTTGAACTCAATCACATTGGTGCCGTTTCGGAGATATGGCTTCAAATCAACGTTCTCCGCAATCTCAAAGTTGTTTGCTCGCTCAACGCCATATACTCCACCCGCCCCAAGATCGATAGTCCCGTCGGGATATTTCATGTTGGTGTCGTCGTTTACATAGTAGCCAAGTTCAAACTTATCGGCATACTGAGCTTGTGGGGGTGTTCCGTTGTTCGCTCGGACGCCGACCTTCTGCCCGTTGATCGCAATCCAGATCCAATTGTCGACGTAGGTGTACTCCCAGAGAAAGGTTTTAACCTCGCTAACATTTCGAATGTTGAAGGCGAACGTGGAGGACTCTACCCAATACTGCGTCTGATAGTTGTGGGTGATCCACAAGTAAGGCGCCTCGTAACGGATGTTCGCATTACCTGTCGTCGCCGAAACCGTCAACGGCAAAATGCCACCGGTGTCGCAATAACCCGCGCCGCATTGAACTATCAGGACCTTGTCGCAGGTGGTCAGGTATGTCGAGTTCTTCGTAATGTTGCACTGGTAGTTGGACTTCGCATCGACTTCGACCACCTGACCCATCGTGCATTGCTTGTCCTCGGTCACGAGGTACTCGTTGCAGACTTCCGTCTCGTGCTGCGCCGGCGTGGTGGTGGTCTTCGGGACGCAACCACTGTCCGTGACATTGCCTGGCTTGGCATTGTTGATCGTATCCCCGATACCCTTGATGATCGGGTCATTCGGATTCACCGGGATCTTGACCCGATCCTGGGGATTCTTCGCCAGGAAGTTCACCGCGTCGCATTCCTGATTGGCGACCGAGTCCGGGCCGTGTTCAGCCGTTTTGCAGGTGGTGATCCGCCCTACCCCCAGGCTGAACAGTGACGGCCCGCCAAACCCACCTGCCTGCGGGGGATTGTTGTTGTAGAACGGCAGGTCCTTTGCATTCTGCGGATTCACCTTCTCGTTCAACCCGCCCAGTTGCCCCTTGCCGAAGGCCAACCCATCCGAGTGAGGGTCCGCGCCCGCTGTACCTGAAGCAAGCAGGAGTATCGCGGCGCCGGCGCCGGCCAGCATCCGGATAGCGTTCATTTTGTACGTCATTGCGTATGCATACCCGTTATGTGTTTATCGGATACTAATTGTATGCGGCCTGACATTCAACCGCTATGAGTTCTTCGGCCTGACGGCTCGCGTTCGGAACCCAGTGAGCGTTGGAGCCAGGCAACGCCCGGTCCCAAGAATGCAAAAACCGTCGGCATCTCTGATGCCGACGGACGATGGGTTAAACAGATTCGCTTGGTGCGTACTTCTTACCACGGTAGAACTTGCACACGGGGGCGTTGTCAGCGTCGACGACCCAGAAGGGATTCGGGTACCTTTCATCCTCACCCAACCGTTCAGAGAGCGATTTCGCCGCAGCCGTTGCTGCTCCCAAAGAAGTGGCCGGCCACCAGCATGGTGTGAAGCCGACGGTGGTGGTATCAACGGTGTATGCAGATAGGATCATGGGGTCATCTCCAAGGGGCTCGGCACCGGCAGTGGCGCCTTTGAGAAAAAGCACGCCTTCGCACGATGCGTTGGCTTGGCTCTACCGTTATGTCGCACACTCAACGATTAACACGTATAGATACGAAACGGGTATCAGTCGGATATAATCGGGTCCAACGCTCGGGCCCACCGGGCCACCAACTACCTATTGACTCATGCAGACCGCGTTCCTACTCTTCCTCGCCGCGTACATCATGTGGCACTTGCTGGTCGTGCTGCTGGGTATCCACGAGTACGGCCATCTCCTGGCCATGAAGAGGGTCGGCATTCGCCCCGACAAAGTTGTAATTGGTGGCGTGAAGCTGTTCACAATCACCATCAAGAAGGTTCCGATCGAGTTCGGCCTTGTACCCCTGTGGGCCTTTGTGGCGAGCAAACACTATGAGCAGTCGTCCTCCGACAAGCGCGCGATCGTCGCTGCGGCTGGCCCGGCGATGTCCCTGGTAACCGGTATCGCGTTCTTTCTTGTCGACGCCATATACCCGCTATGGCTGGTGGGGCTCTGCGCCAAGGGTTCTTTCGTTCTCCTAGCTACAAACCTGATCCCGCTGCCGCCCCTGGACGGATGGACCATCATTGAGCATTTCATCGTACGACGCGGGATCAAAATCAGCCCAAAAAGCCGGCAGTACCTCTTGTGCGCCGGCTTTTTGGCGATCGCGCTAGTAGCCCTGCTGGTGTAGTCGCACCAGTCATTGTGCCCAGATTCCAGCGCGGGCAACGATTCTTAGTTCTCCAATGAAGCCACCTGGTCCTGCTTGAAGAGGCCCTTTCCTCTTCGGGCAGCTTCCTCGCGGATGTGCCCCGCGTTGGCCCGCAGTGACTCCAGCATCTGATTTGCGGTCGCTTTGTCGCAACCGTGCTGCAGGAGAAAACTGACAGCGTGAACCGCTCCTTGTTGCACTAAGTCCTGAGCGGTCAGCATTTCATCGGGCATCTCCCGATACTGGGCGGAATCGAGCACGCCGGCATTCTCAATCGTGCACTCGGGGCGATCGCCATCAAGATGCGGAGCCAAGGCATGGCGCAAACCCTCACGATGCAGAGACGCGTCCGCCATCAGAGACTGGTAGTCGGGGTACCCTTCAGCGTCTGCGTATAGATCGACCGTTGTGCAGAAATGACGGGTCGCACAGTGTCTGAAGCCGTACAGGCTTACCATGGCGGCGGCGATGCCAAGGTTTGACACAATTGCCGCGCTCCCGAACCACTCTGACGCCTTGAACCAGCAGTACAGCGCCACCCGCTTACCGTCGACGTCACCCGTCGGGTGCTCAACATAGACGTCTTGGTTTCCGATGTCATACGTGTGCGTGATCCGATAGATCCTCGCTTCCTCGCGTCGCAGGTCTTCTTCGATGTCCTTGAAGTCCTCAGCCCCGAGCACCTGGCCATCCTCAGGTGAGCCCTCGTTGATGGTAAAACCATGCTCCGACAGCGCCGCTGCAAGAGCCGACGCTGCCATCGAATCGGTGAATTGGCCGTAGGCGGGCCGCGTGGTCCCGCTCGTCCCGGCGAGCTCTGGCTGATGCTGTCCATCGAGATTAGCCATCATCTTCCTCACGATGTCCTCGAACGTTCCCTTTTCAATCTCCATTTCGCGTTTCCTTCCGTAGGTTTCGTGGCCGGCACGAGCTTCACGCTCGCTGTTGTTTCGCCGAGACAAGTGCATCCTGATCGACGCATGTGTATTATACCTACCTGTTATGTTTCGAAAAGTTGCCGTAAGGAATCGGCAAACGACCAGGATCAGAAATGTCGAACACTCCTTTGCGGACCCAGTCAATCATCCAGGTACAGGAGCGCGCCCTAGAGCTCGGCTGGTTCCACGACCTGGAAGTCAGCTTCTCCTACTGGCATGGTGGCAAGCTGCTGCTGGATGGTCCGAAGTTCCAATGGCCAAATGAGACTGTGCTGGAGGATGTTCGCGATGAAGGCCAACGACTTTGCCGTATCTACGACATCTCCAGCACCTCCTCGCTCGAGCTCTTGGCGTTCCGCGTGGACAGGGAGGTGCCGCGAGCCAAGTCGCCGTCAGACGGACATTGGCACTACCCAGAACGGGACCAAGGCCTGCCGCCAACCCTCCTGCGCAGTTGCCATCTCATCTGGTCGTCGAAGACCGGAGAGGCACCAACTCTTCGCGACTGGCATGTTCGAGAGGCATGCTTTGCCAAATATGTCCCTATCGTGGGCACATGCGTCGGGGCGGCGGACTTGCTCGGTCGCTTCTTTGTGCAGACGAATCCCCTCGCCCAGGACGCCATGCGGCGTGGGCTGGCCATTTTCGATGGCCAGGTGTCGCACCTCACCATAGACGAAGAGCCCTCCGGGCCAGGCGGACGGTTCATTCGGGTCGCCGGACAGATCTCAATCGCGACTGCGCCCGGTTCCCCTCGGACTTCCGATGCCGAACTCTTGGACACCGTCGCCCTGGCGGCGGCCATCAATGTTCGACCGACCAGCCGCGATCTGCACTGGGACACAACTCGACTGGACAAAGAGCAGCAGTCCTGGTCATGGCGTAATCCCTGAATCGATCGAACTCGCGTTGCCTGTGACTCATTTCAGGGTGCCGAGACAACCTTACAAGGACGAATCCCATGAACGAAGAAATGACGCTCGATAACCTCGAGGAGCTCACCGAATTGGCCCTCCGCCCGCATTGGGCAATCGGATTGGCTGAAGGCTACATGCAACGCGGAGCCCAACTCTGCACGCACGACGGCCGCAGGATGGGGAACGCGGTGGTTGCCGGGTTCGAGACGCGCGCTGAGAAGACTTTTGCGGTCGCTGTTACCGATGTCGGCACTGTCATGCGGTTGACCCAGGGCAAGCTCGCAGAGTGCTTCCATGAACCCAAGTGGCTGATGGACGTTGTCTCCCATGCCGGTGTGCAGCGTGCCCGCATCGCCGGAGAGACATTGCCTTAACCGACACGCGCCGCCCTACTTTCGTGGGGCGGCGTTTCATTTGGTGCCCGCGCCTTCTCCAGCCTGCCGCGGCTGACAGCAACAAAGGCCTCGCACACGAACTTACTCGTCGCTGTCCAGCATCACGAGGTTGCAAGACCAACCTCTATGGAGATCGAAATCATGAGCCAGACCAGCTACACCGCACGAAACAACCTTCAACTTGATCTTATTCCGGCAATCGTAAAGGGAAACCTGAAGAAAGGCATGGAGGCTGCCGGGGCCAGTTCCGGAGATTTGTGGACCATCGACCCCTTCGAGATCATCGTGGACGAGCGGTATAACGTTCGCGAGAAAAACAAGGCGTACTGGGACAAAGTCGCGAGCATTCAGCGGTCGATGATGAAGCCGCAGATTGGCTACATGCGTGACAGTCCGCTGTCCGTGATCGTGGCCAAACGGGACGGCAAAGATGTAGTCATCCTGAAGCGCGGTCACCGCCGCCTTGAGGCAGCGAAACGCGCCATCAACGCAGGGGCTACCTTCGATAAGGTTTATGCAGTCGCCACACAAAGGAACCTCACTGAGGTAGAAAGACTGGCAGACTTGCACCTCTCGAACAACGGCGACAAGATCTCAACTTACGAGCTCGCGAAACTGAGCAAGATGTTGTCGATGTATCTTCCGGATGCGAAGTCGATCGCGGAGGAGCTCGAGCTCGAGTCGGTTGGGTATGTGGAAGATCTGCTGCTGATGATTGAGGGCCCAGTCGCCATTACCAACTGGGTGCGGGAGGAAGTCATCACCGCGAACTTCGCGATCGATATGCTGAAGCAGCATGCTGACAAGGCGACTGAAGTCATTCAGCAAGCAATCGATCGCGCCAAGGTAACGGGCAGCACGAAGGTATCCGCGAAGCACGCGCCTGGCGCCCTCCTCAAGAAAGCAGTCACAAAGGCGGCGCCCGAAATGCGAGTGGCCATCCACGACATCAAAGCTGATCCCGCTTTCGACAAACTTGCACCGGACACCAAGGCAAGAATCGACGCCATCTTCGAAGCACTGAAGAAGGCCGAGGACGAGGAGTCCCTCCTCAGCACCGCCGCCGCCGGCGCATCCAGCGACAATGGCGAGACGCCCACGACGAAAACTGCTGGGAAGCAGGAATCCGTTGCAGCTTAATCAACCATGGCCCGCAGTTCTTTCTGCGGGCCTCTTTCTTTTGTCCCGCAGGAAAAAAGAACCCCGCGCTGTGCGCGGGGCGTCGTGTTCAAGAACCGTCGGCCAGGTAGAAGATGAAACCTTCGATTCGGTAGAGAGATGACCCGCACACTGGTGACCTGCTACCGCCGCAGTAAGCCAAAGATACGTCCCCAGAAACTGGGCCTGGAAATGCAAGTTGACCGCCATGCCCCATCTCTGCGATGTTCCATTGACATGCGAGCACCCTCGCTGCGGACTCGATAGTCGAATCGAGTCAAGCCTTCGCAGTGAAAGCACGCCGCAAGCCCCGTCAGGCGATAGACGTCCGGGAGAAGGTTGACCACGCGGCCTCTCTGCAGCCTAGTGACCAGCGGCTTCCCGCACCCCTCGCACGAGATACGGATCTCGGGAAGTACGGCGCCGTCGGAGAATTGGATCGGCAGAGACGCGGACAATGCAGGCGTCTCTTCCCACTCGCTAGTTGAGTTGACTGCTTGTGGATTCACTGGTCGGGGATGCAATTTGCGTTGGCTGGTCTGCGCTCGCAAGCATAGCACCACCCTTTTCATCCCAGCCACGTAGCACAGCTTCTACGTAGACCGCCACCCATCCTGGCATTTGCCGCTTTCCTCGCTCCCATTCGCCATATGCCGCCAAGCGCCGGCCGAACTTCTTCGCCATATCCTCTTGCCGCAGGCCGAGCTTCTGCCGCAAGGCGGCCAGGTCGGGCGATGGCAGCGTATTCTGCGGCCTCACGATACCCTCGAACAACGCGGTTGCCAGTAGCAGAACAGGCTCCGGTGCGCCCTCATGTTCCCAGCGCGTCACCAGCGGCGTCGATACATGCAGCCAACTTGCGAGCGTCGATTGCGATATGCCTGCGGAAACGCGGAAGGCCGCCAGAGCAGTAACCTCGCGATCGCGACGACGGACGCCGTACTCTGCGGCCATGTCGTCCCGAAACCGTTGTGCGGCGTACAGCGATCCCTCCTTGCCATGATAGGCGGCGTCTCTGAAGTGGCGATTGGCGACATACTTCCCGCTTTTGAACAGACGCACACGCCAGCCGGCATCTGCTGGGTTGGCCGGACGTTCATCTCGGGAAATTCCTTGCATAGCTGGTTCGGCCAGCCTACGGGCTCCCGTTGCAGCTCGGTGCGTAGTTGCGGGCGGTTGCAGCGACACGCTGCCTGGATCGATCGTTCGCGATTGCATCTTCACTCGTTCTTCAAGAATTTGGACACCTAGCAGAGCTGAGCCGGTTACCAATCTCCTCCGGTTCCGCCATCGAACGTGGGCCCTCCACTTCCGCCGCCGCCATTTCCGCTCCCGTCATACCGTCCGCTGGATTCATCGCGGTTTTCCGCGCTTCTGACGGGGGAGGAGCCGCTCAACATGGCGCCGACCACCACACCGGTAAGGAAGCCGCCGCCCGACGATTCGCGTTGCGTTTCGGTGTTGTGCACTGCCGCTCGAGGCGCGATCGACTGCGCAATAGGTCGACTCGTCACCACCGCTGGCCCGACTCGGCGATGATCGCCAGGGCCCGCCACAGGGGGAGTAGTCACGACCCCGGTTTCCGCGGCCGTCTCTAAGCGTGAGGCCCTGGCCACGAGCGCCGGCATCACTCCCTCTATCGATGTGCCGTGCCGCCACTGAGACACTGTCCGCTCCACGTCTTCGCGCAGCCTCCAGATGGACTCGAGAATCAGATCCTTCTTGCCGGTTGGGTACGAAGCCGCCTTGCACACACCCTCCGCAGAGTCCAAACGCTTCAACAAGGCCTCCAGTTCATCGGGCAGCCGGGCTATGCTTCGTGGCCGATCGCTCGTCTGGACTCGGACGATCCCCATTAGGACGGCGACCACCATCAAAAGTGCCGCTGGAACGATGAGCCACAGCATGCGGCCCTCCCAGTCCTCAAGCACGGTCACCACTTGCGGCTGGCTGGCAGGCGTGTCGGTTGCCTGCAGCTGGGCAGCACTCGACGCGCCCTCTATGGCCGGTGTCTCGTGGGAGACGTCCGTGCCTTGCAAACTTGATGCGCCGGCGTCGAGCTTGCCTTCGACAAGCGCCTCCTCTCGGGTGACCATAGCCTCGAACAGCTTCGGCGATGATGCAAACTTGAGCGACGGATCAATTTCCTTCGCCCTGCGATACTCCGCTAGCGCCTCAGCGTGCCGGAACTGGTGTGCATAGACCTGGCCGAGTTGGTAGTGCGCTTTCGGCGATTCGCGCTCCCGCAGAACCTCCCCGAGAAGCGACTCAGCTTTGGACCAGTCCTCTGATCTCACTGCGCTGGCCACATCGGCTGGCGACGGCATCGCAAGTGCCACCGCGGACATCACCAGAAGAGTGACTGCCACGCAGAGGTGCTTCGCATTCGCCCTCACGTACGTGGCCCTCCTTTCTTGTCGGCACGCATAGACAAAATCGACTTGTTTGACGCTACGGCCTCGGCGTTATGGATCGCTTCCGGCGACAAACCATCAATGCGGCTAGTCCAGACCACGCCAGGCGTCTTGTTCCTGACCGACCAGAGATAGGCGTTGTCTAAGTCCCCGATTTAAGGTAGAGATCGCCTAGCCCTTTGGCCGCGTACGTCGATCCAGCCAACCATGAGCGTTCGAAGAATGCTACGGCGACATCGCGATTTCTCAGCACGGACCTTCCTTCAGCCAGAAGCGATGCAGCATCATCCAACAGCGGAACGTCGCCAGGCTTTCCTTCAGCCTTCTTGGCCCGCTCGACAATCTGTGCAGCAACAGCTTCACGGCTGGCTTTCATCTCATAGGTCCGCACGTACCTCAGAAGTTGATCCGTTGCCAACACAGGCGCCAGCTCTGCAGCCCGCGCATCCAGTGCAACATACAGATCCCGTCGGTATGCACGAAAGGCTTCCCCGCAAATCCTCGGGAAGCCGCAGATGCTCGTGGTGTCAGGATCAGTCCTGCCCAACTCAGCCTCCAGAATTTCAATGGCCTTGTTTCCATCAGATTCGGCCTTTGCCCGATCGAAGACAGACACTTGTTCTACCGGCGCACTTTGGGTGCAGCCAGCGACCCCGACTGCGGCTAGAGCCAGCAATAGCATGCAGATCCAGCGGTGATAGTTCATCATTCACTCCCGTAGTGCGATGCCGTCGACCTTTCTTGATTCATCGACGGACGTTTCGCTACACAACACGTCCTGGTATTTGATTCCGAGACAAACGAGTAGCCCCGCCCGCTCATGCCTCGCCGAGCCGACCGAAGATCCGGTCGAGCTTCTCACCCAGCGTCGCCGCGGTGAAGGGCTTAACGATGTAGCCGTCGGCGCCGGCGTGAGCCGCTGCGATGATGTTGTCCCTCTTGCCCTCGGCGGTGACCAGCAACACGCGCACGCCGGAGTACTTCTCAGATTGGCGAAGCGTTTGGAGCAAGGTCAACCCGTCCATGCGAGGCATGTTCCAATCCGTCAGGACAACGTCAAACGATCCAGCCTCCAGCTTCTCCAATGCATCGACGCCGTCCTCCGCCTCCTCGACATTCGAGTGGCCAATGTCCTTGAGCAAGTTTCGAACGATGCGACGCATCGTGGCGAAGTCGTCAACCACAAGGAACTTTCGATTCATGTTCATCCGGGCAATCCTGCGGCGTCTTATTGATCCATGGGGAATGAGTTGGCGCCCAGCACGAGGTCTTCACGTACATGCTTGATCAACTCTTCGCCGCCGGCGGTGATGCCATGCGCACGGATGCCGCCGGTAACGGCCCAGTACGTCTTGCCACTGTCGCGGTCGATCACCTTCTTGTGGAGCATCAGGCTGTAGTAGAAGAACCGCTCTCCGTCCCGATAGGATGCGGTCTCCATGACTCCAATCAGCCTGTAGTTCGAATCAAGGGCCTGGACCTTGGCGGGAAGGAACTGGGTCACTACCTCCGTGAACTTGGCCTTGTCCACGACCGCGTCTGTCGACGCCAGATTCATTTCAATCGCGTTGGCGGCCTGCGTCAGGCCGAGGAGCGTTGCGGCCAACGCGCATTTGAGAGCATTCTTCAAGTGCAGCCTCTTCAGATTTGATGAGTTTCGGGAACCGCTCGGAGCGGGAACTGTGTTTGTCCCGGTGCTAGAGCTACTGGTTCTTTACACAGTCGACAGACACGTACTGCTTCTGCTTCCAGGGTCCTTGGACACACCGACACCCAAGTCTGCAGTCTGCTTCCTAACGGAGGTAGCCGCCGCGTTACATGCAGCCAAACTTGCGACGTGTTCGGTCTTCACTATGACTCCGTGGGCGGTTGTCATGACAATGATCAGAAGGTAAGCACCCATACTTTTCTCCACAGCGACTGGTTATACATGTCAGCGTCAATGCTCTTCACATGAATCCTTCGGAAAGCGCGTACCGCCCCTCCCCCTTCACAACGAAGACCTCGGCATAACGCCGTAAGGTTTGACGGATCTTCTCTCTCCACCAACGGGTTTCAGTTGGGCGGTTGCGCTGCAGTTCTTCGTAGATATCAGCCAGGCTGGCCTCACCTCCCAAACGGCGTAGCGCGAGCTCGATAACCTTCCGCCAAATCGGGCCGCTCCCTTGTTTCAGAACGACCTGGTAGTCATCCTGCATGCGGTGTACGGCAACGGTCTCGTGAAACAAGGCAAATCCCAGAAGCCTGCGATGGCGTTCCTTGTGAAAGAGCGCGAACACCAAGGGGAGCCGCAAGCCGTCGAACACATTCCGCGGCACGAGCTCCTGCGCGATGGTCCAATACTGGTTGTAATCCACTACGCGGCTTGCGGTCTGGAACGCGTAGGCCGGCAGAAGGAATCCAACCCTTCCCCCTTCCGGCAGCAATGCGTGCGCGCGAGCAAGGAATTTGTCCACCAGTGCCAGCTTGAACGGAGGGTTGCCGATGATTGCCGTGGGCCTAGCCTCCAAGTCGACCGTGCAGAAGTCACCAGTGATTACCTCGCGTCCGGTCGCGACTCGCGCGCACTCGGCCGCCAGTGGATCAATCTCAACGCCGATCGCCGGCACACCGGTCGGAATTGCCCCAAGGAAAGCGCCAGGGCCGCAGGCCGGCTCGATAACAAGGTCGTCTCGCCCGAGGTCGCCGAAGTACCGCTCGACAAGCCGCTCCGCCGCCCACGCGGGCGTCGGGTACTGTCCCAATTGGCGAATCTTGTCCTGGTCGTTCATTCTGTTTAGTTCGCGCTTCAGTTGGTGTATTGTTACGTGTTACCGTTACTTTAGTCAAGTAACAAAGGGAAGCCCTAGAAGCGATTGAGGTTGCCGGGCTTGAGGATCAGGTTCATGAAATGCCGCGGTGACAAAACCATCTTCCGCTTCTTCGGCTTCTTCTTCACCTCGAAGTGGCCAGGCTCAATCTCGTAGACCAGCCCGCAGCCGATGGGGACCTCTTCGAGCTGGATCAGCCCCTCGGGGCATGCGTAGTAGAAGACTTCGGACAGATGTGTGTACCCTCGCCGCTTCTCGGGTTTTGCCAGATCGGCCAGAAAATCCTCCCGAGACACCTTCACCTCGTGGATGCACGGGTTCATCCGGTCGGGGTTGTACGACTTGGCGAGAGAAAAGACGTCCGGCCTGACGATGGAGACCCAGTCCGGAACCTCTATGGCCGTTCCAGGTATCGTCACCACGTCTGGAGAGGTGACCTTGAACTCGATGTTTTCCCAGGTCATGCGACCTTGCTGGCGGAGCCATCCCGCTAGGCGGGAGCCGAAGTCGTGGTGGCCAGCTCTCCGCCCGATCTCCCGTCGATGCTCGAGGGCGAGCTCCTGGTCTCCCGCTTTCGTCAGCACGAACTTGGGCTCGGATCTCGGGTTCGGAACCCGCTCAATCAAACCCGCACCGAGCAAGTCGAGATCGATGGGGTCCGGCCGGCCGGTAGCCGGGTGGTGGTTCCCCATGAAGTACCAGCGAAGGCGCCGGAAATGCTTGCGCGTGAGACCGACCCTGAGGGGATCATTTGCGTGATGACGATCGAGTCATCGGCTGTGCCTGTGGGCGTGCTGGAATCAGGCATAGTTTCTTCCATTGTTTGTGCTTGTCGACGGGAAAGTGGCTATCGGGCCGTGGCTGGTTGGAGCGTTCACGCGGCCCTCTGTCGCCGCTCGTCCTCGCCTGAGAAGACGCGCAGATGGGCGCAATTGGCCGCGATAACTGCGGCACCGTGGTGAGGCGAGACGCTGTTTCCGCACATCCGGACTTGTTTTTCCTTCGTAAAGACACGGCCGTCGTGCCCCACCTCGATCTCGTAGTGGAGTGGGAAGCCCTGCGCCGAATACAGCTCACGTGGCTGCAGCATTCGCAAGCCGATATCGACAATGACGTACTGCCGGCCATCCACAACTACCGTCACCAATGCCAGGAGCTCTTCCCTCGTCAGTTCCTCCGGCGACCTGCCCGCAAGGTCAACGCTCTCGTGCTCGATCAAGAACCGTGCCACTCGCAGCGCCCGCCTCTCATCCGCCAGGGAGAGCTTCGGCCTCGCAGCAGCCGAGCATCGAGCGGCAAGGTGAGCTTCGACAAGCCCGTGGTGTTGCCCCCTGCACTGATCGTCCGAA
Organism: Cupriavidus sp. EM10; assembly: GCF_018729255.1. NCBI lineage: Bacteria > Pseudomonadati > Pseudomonadota > Betaproteobacteria > Burkholderiales > Burkholderiaceae > Cupriavidus > Cupriavidus sp. EM10. Next base: position 314,648 of record NZ_CP076062.1, on the reverse strand, counting down.
CCGGCTCGTCCACAGGACGTGCATCACAGTTCCGTCGGAGGTGAGTCAAGTGCGTCGCCACCAAACCCGGCTCGGCGGCATGCAATGGGTGCAGGGAGTGCTTGATCAACTGCTGCTGGGCTCCCTTATTGGTAATGCTCGTCATGGGCCGGCGCAGATCGTGGCCAGGGGTGCCTCGTTCGTCGTTGAATCCGCCATTCATTTGGGCGAGATAGAGGGTGGACAGACCCAAGGCATGGGCAGCGCCTGCAGCTCGCCCCTTCCCGTTTCCGCCGGCGGTGATTGCCGGCAGCGGCTTGGTAAGTTCCAGCCCTGTGGAATCAAATCGGAACTTGACCAGGTGGGCAGCGGCAAGCCCGTTGTTCGACGCACCGCCAGCCCGCCCCACCACCCTTCGGTACCTGATCGGTTTGCGACCTTCCCCGCCAACAGGTGCGAACACCGGTCTGACGTAGGACAACTCTCCGCGGTTGGCGCATGTGATCGTGGGAAGCGGTAGCTCGATATCGTTCATGCGGTCGCTACCATGGTGCGTCAATGGGACGATGAATGGGCTGGCCGTTTCGAGGACGAAGCGCTGAGTACCCTTTGCAATTCTGCGCATGGTCTTCACAACAAGCGGCTTCTTCCCTTGCGACTCGCGATCGAAGATGGACGGGCACTCGAGCGAGAAGTCGATTGCTTCCGCAGCAGCTCTCCACCGCTTTTGGCCTGGAAGCGGATTCTGGAAATGCGTCTGCACTGGCTCTACGTAGGGCAATCCATCCCTACGAGCGATCATGAATAGGCGCTCTCGTGTCGTCTTGGCGCCATAGTTCGCCGCTACTCCGATGTGAACGTCAACCGTGTAGCCGAGCTCCTGGATGCTTTTCACGAACTTTTTCCACGTCCGGCCTTCCTTTTTCGGATCAGGAACGAGGAACTGTTGACGCACTGGTACATGTTCGCCGGGAGCGGCAACAGAGCCATCAATTTTGACGACGCGGCCTGTTGCCTTGTCCCGCTTTGCACGAAGCCCACCCCACTTCAGGATCTGCCGAACGCATTCCAAGCTGATCGTCTCTGGTCGCACCTGCGCTGCCCAGCGGTAGCCGACCCAAGCGAGACTTCTCAACTGATTGCTGCGCGGCTGCCCGGCTGCTGCCTGGCTGTGGTGAGTGCAGTCCGGAGACAAATGCAGCAGTCCGATCGGCCTACCTTTCGTAACCTCGTGCGGGCAGACCTCATACACATCGGCGATGTAGTGAGTGGTCTGCGGATGGTTCACCGCGTGCATGCTCAGGGCGTCATCCGAGTGGTTCACTGCGATATGCGGCGGCCTACCTAGCGCCCATTCAATCGCGGTGCTCATCCCACCGCCGCCAGCGAACAGATCTACGATCAGTTTCGAGTCCAGATCAAGCACCGGCTGCGGCCGATAGCCGTTCACGAATGCCTCAAAGTCAAACTGATCGCGCAGCATAGAACATGTCTCTCCCAAGGTCATATGATCAACGCGGCGCGCTTTCGATTCATGCGCCGTATGTGTACGTGTTATCTAACGTTGTTTCTTTGCTTTTGTCAAGCGAGGCAAAAGAAAACCCCCGCTCGCGATGACGCGTAGCGGGGGTGGTGCAGGGTTAAGTGCAGTGAGCTGTCAGTGCATGGCAGCCTTACTCATCGACGTCCGGCGGCTCGTATGGCGCCTGATCTGCTTGCGCAGTTGCGCGGCCTCCTGAAGCATCTCCGGGCAGACCACTTTCCAGACTGTACAAACTGCGTGTCCGGAGCGAACGACGCGATCGGTTTCCTGGAACTTGTTGAGGTCAAGAATCGACTTCAGGACGCTGTCGTCGAGATCCCAGTTGATGGCGATCTCATCGTCCGCGAAGGCTTCATCGGGCAGGTTCACGTTCAGCCTGGCGTATGGACCCTCATCAGCCCAGAGTTGAATAGCGATCCGACCGTTCGTGAAGACCATTACTTGCGTGGTGATTGCTTCATTCATGAGTATCTCCTTGAGCATGGGTGATCAAACCCGATCCATGGGCCTTGTGGACTGATATGTCCTCCACGCGGCTATATGAAAAAGGCCTGCCGGTTCGGCAGGCCTTATGGGCAACGATCGGGCTTCCAGGTAGTTATCGACCGTGCGCGGACGTCTCGACGTGCGTCCGATCAACCTTGTCCACGGAGTGCAGGAGATATCGCAGGAGCGCCCCGGTGACAAGTAGCACCACAACGACCTTGAGAGGCGAGATCACGCTCAGCGCAATGCCCAGCATCGGGCCCAGGACAACGCAGAACAGGATCGTCAGCGCCGCGATCAGGATCAGGGCAAGCAAGTAGGAGCGCCAGTTTGCGCGAACGTGTTCCATGGGGAATTCCTGTGTGGCCGTTGTATCAGATCGCTATTCTAGTCGTGTTTGTACCTGTTAGGTATCGTTTTGCCGCAAACATGTTCTTTCAGCGCAACCAAACCCCTGTGTAGCGGGGCCCACTGGTGTTCCCGAGAACGGCATCGACCCTCCCTAGGAGATGGCTGTCCGGCACGAAGCCCCAGTATCGGCCGTCCAGGCTATCGCTTCGGTTGTCCCCGAGCACGAAATAGTGGCCCGGGGGCACGATGCACTGCATTCCCGCTCTGCCGAAGGCGCAACCATCTTTGGGATGCAGCGCCACGACGGCGGCCAGATCCGCCCAAGGGGTTCCGGGCCGGTGGAGTGACTGGTACCTCGTCGATTCGAGCCGCTCGACGAACTGGTCGGCCGCCACGGGGTGGCCAGCGTCGCTCGTGTAGGTGTAGCTGCCGGCGGGAGTTTGGAGAAGCCTTTCACCGTTGATCTCGATACCTGCATCATCGACGCGGACGGTATCACCCGGGATTCCGATTACTCGTTTCACGAACGCGCGGCTTCGATCGGGCGGGTACTCGAAGACGATCATCTGTCCTCTAGCGGGCTGGCCAATTGGGATCAGCGGGAGGTTGAGCACTGGCAGGCGGATGCCATAGGAGAACTTATCCACGATGATCACGTCGCCAACTGATAGCGTCGGCCGCATGGATGACGACGGGACAACGAAAGGCTCCACAACGAAGAACCTCACCAGACATACGCCCAGCACCATGAGGAATGCGTCGCTCCCGTAACGCGCCACCCGGACGTCCAGCGGCGCCCATGAGTGCGCTTGGCCAACCAGTCCGCGCCCCATAGAAGGCCGCTCACCGCAGCTGCCACAAGCAGTGCTGAGGGCAACGTGGCGACGTAGACCAGCAGCAGGAACGGGCCGAAGATCGCACAGGAGTACCCAAGGGACAGAAGCCTACTGTTGACCTCGTCTGTTTCCCCCGACGGCGGCCGTAAGCCACCATGGCCGGCCCGGCGGCGGTCAGCGCCAAGCCCGACAGGAAGAGGCTCATGCGACACCCCATTGCTTGGTCGTTTGCGACGTACGAGTTTGCAAATCAGCCATGCCGCAGACAGCACAGCCAGCCCACCGGATACCCAGCCGACGGTCTCGGCGGCGGCCCACAAACGCACGTACCAGGTGCTCCTGTGGAGTAGGTCCCTGGCCGTGATCGCGACCGACGCGAGCAGGAATGCAATCGCAAGGACGTTGAAGGCGATTGTGAGCAGCAAATAAGGGCGAAAGCTCTGCCGCCAGTTCACGATGATGGTCCGTACGTTCATTCTGATTCCTTCTGGGGTGCCAAAGACCACCCGAACTCGTCGACGAGCAGCCGCCAACCAGCAAGAGCGCCAATGAGATGGGAATCGCCCTCTCGTACAGCGTTGACGTTCAGGGTCCGGCAGTAGTAGCCGGCGAGCTTGGCGGTGGCAGCGCCCAACTCCTCTCGGAACGCCGCATGTGCCGGCGTACCTTCACAGGGCGAACAGCTTTCGAACTGGAGCGGGAATGGCTGCACGACCAGTAGTCCGGGAGCGAAAGAGGAGCACAGCCACCTCAGCATGAACTGGCCGAGCCACTCGCCTAACCTTTGACCTTGCTGGTCAGCCCTCACCTCAATGCGGGAGAGATGTAGGATCGGAGCGGACCCGAGCAAACGGCCGACGTCCTGCACGGCCGATTGCGACAGTGCGATCGCCATAGAGCTCAACGCACTACTGGCGCTATCGCAGGCATCCAGGAACTGCCACTCCTCGAGGGTCTGGCCGGCGCACGGCGACAGCAAGTCGAACTCCACGTACGCGCGTGGAAAGGCCTCGCCTAGTCTGAACGCCTGCGCATGCACGCCTCTGGCATCCATGCCGGAGTCTTCCGAGAGAAAGCTATCGGACACCTGGCAGAGGACAAGCCACGGCTCCTTGGCAAATTCGGCGTCCAGGCGGATTCCGTCAGTCAACGCCTCGACTTCGCTGAAGTAGCCGGTCTCTTGCCGGCGCCGCGGCCAACCCAGTTCCAAGGCGGTGGTGGATTTGTTAGCAGTCACGATGTCTCCGTTGATGGGGCCACAACGGCGGTTCAATGCCGCGGCCTAGTTGCGCTTCCAGCCAACAACCTTGTCCTTGAAGCCCTTGCCGGGCGCGAAGGTCGGTACCGTCCTGGAGGGGATCTCGACGAAGGCCCCAGTGCGAGGGTTTCGCGCGGCGCGGGCGGCGCGGGTGACCCCACGGAATGCGCCAAATCCAACAATGGTCACCTCGCCACCCGCGGCGACCTCGTTCTCAATCGCCGACAAGACCGTCTGAAGTGCACGCTCTGCGGCGACCTTCGTGAGACCGCAACCTTGGGCGACTTTCGCCACCAACTCTGCTTTGTTCATGACACCTTCTCCTGTTTGCAACAGAGGCGACTTGGCGTCGCCCCATCCATACTCGTTAGCGCGAGACAAGTCCCTCGCCGGCGGCACCCCACAACCGGCTGACGTAGCCGTCGTCCGCGATCGCGATTTCTTCCCTCCGTGGACGGCCGCCAATTGCGAAGGACGCATGGCCTGATACCTGCGCGCGAATGGAATCGAGGGCGAAGGTTCTGCAGGAAGCGTTCTCTGTGATGTGACAATCGGCCTGAGAAGTGACCAGTGCCTCGCAGTCAATCGAGCTCATCCCGCCGGCGGAGACTGTGAGGTGCCGGCAGCGTCCGCCTGCCGATACTTCACTGGAGTCGGTACCTTGGATCTCGAGCGCATCCACGTCGATATCGGCGATGCTGACGATCGCGTCGCCGCCCGCGGCAACGCCGGCGATCTGGGGCGCGGCAATACCGACGACTACGCGTCCCTGATGTTCGAACGCGTGGTGGGCACCGGGATCGACCTCGATCACCAAGGTGCCCTGGCTGACAACTGTGCTGACGGCCTGCAGCTGCGCCTGCGAGCTGGCGGAAAGCCTGAGCTGATGGTCGGGCAGTTGGTGGAACTGCAGATCGAATGGACCAACAACGCGTAAGCGGGACGGAACCAGGATCTGCCGCTGCTCGGCGAGCATCTCAAGGTGGACGTCACCAGACGGCTCGTTCGATCGCCGGCCAGCCAACCTGCGGCTGCAGCACCAGAGAACTCTCAAACGCTGAAAACCGCTCATCCGCGAGCCCCGTCCTTGGGCACAAAATGGATGTCGTTCTCCTCGGCGTCATAGGCCCAGTGTCCATCGGCATCAGGGGAATACGCCTCTCCTTTCAACAGTTCAAGAGCAACCGCCCTTTCGCCGTCTCGCAGATCTGGGAGCCATCCATCCACCATGCTGGTGAATCGCTGCTCGTAGAGCTCGTAGAACTGGCCACATCCCTGGTTGGCCAGCGCCGACATCTCGCGGATCTTGGCTTGTAGATCCTCTCGCGTGAGCGGTCGCAACTCATACTCGCGTTGGCCCCAGCCGGCCTTCCAGTTCTTCGCCAGTGCGATATCGCTGGCGAGCAACGGAGATGGTTCAAGGTTTGGGTAGCCGGCATAGCCAGCTTGGAACGCGAGCTCGATGGCCAGAGTTTCTTCGCGCCTGTCGGCAAACAGCCTGCTGAGCGCGATCGCCGCACTGGCCTCCAGCGCATAGACGGCCGGATCTGCTGGAAATACAGTCGTATTTGTATCCTCTCGAATAGCCTCCGGCCTTTCGAGTACGCGCAACACCAGGGCACCCAACACGGTGAGCTTCAGCGAGGCGCCATCACGCATGGCATCGCCCCCTTCCCCCGTACTTGCGCCTGCAGCTGGCTCAATGAGACCGAGCATCCGCAACGACCGACAGGATTCCTCGGTAAACTGTGACGCGGCATACGCCGCTCGGCGCACCGCACGCAGGCCATCAACGGTCTCCGGCGGCATTTCCACGCCGCAAAAGCGCACCGCCCCATCCTTTGCCTTGATCAGGCTGCGAACTGACTTCAACTTTTCCCTCCTGGGCAAGCACATTTCCACCTATCTCGCTTCATATCGCGTAGCAATACACCCTCAGTGGAAGGCTCACGATGTTCGAGCGAAAAAAGCCCGCATAACGCGGGCAAGCGGTGATACGAGGAGAAAGGGGTCAGGCGGCGCCAGGCACGAACAGCGTATAGACGACGTACACGAGGCAGAGAGTGGCGAAAAAGCCGCTCAGAACGAGAGTCAGGCGATTTTCGGCCAGCAGATCCGTCACAAACGCGTCGAAGTCCGGGGCACGGAGGAGGCGTTGTCCGTTTTCACGGTGAAAAGGCGCTTCCGGCGCTGGAAAGCGATCAGGAAGATGAAGGCACAAATCACGAGGGCAGCACGGGCAGCAACAAGGGGAGTCATGGTGGGCATCAACCTTTTCGGTTACTCAGCGGTTCTTATGATACATAACACGTATCGATACGTCAACAATGAATTTTAGGCGCGTGAAACGCTCCATGTGCAGAGCACCAGAGGCTACCGCGCCTGAACGGCGTTACGGTGGAGCGCCTCGATACCGCGCTTCAGCTTTTCGCTCTCCCCTGCTTGGTAGCTGGGCCACGGCGCGAACGGCCACTCCGACAGTACCCCGCCCCAAACCAGCGAAGTCGGGCAGCGGTACCGCGCCGTCTCGCTGTCGATTCGCACGAGAGAGATGCCATCGCATTGGACGTCATCGACGCCCAGGGCTCGTGCGTCTCCGATGCCGGACTTGTCTCGGTCGCTGAAGAAAACCCAGTGATCGAGTGTCGTCCCGGTCAGGTAGATGCCGGCAAGCACGGCCCAGACGATCATGCCGACCCGAATTGCGGGCCCTTCCGCGGCCTGGTGCCTAGCCGCGAGCAGCTTCTTGCCGAACACGACGACGGTTAGCACGCCTAAGGCGAAAAACAGCGGCACGCTCAGGTTGGTGCCTGGTCGCTGCGCCCCGGTGAAAACTGCCTCTAGGCCGAAGCCGAAGATCACCGCGCAAGCCCCCACTGTTGCGGCCAGCCAATGCAGCACGGCAGTTATGCGTTGCGGTCCGTCGCGGTTCGAAAGCGCGCGGAAAGTTGCGATCATGTGGGCATACAGCAAGAACGTGGTGGCTGCGAGGAACGGCATTGGTGGGGATGCTTCGAAAAGACGGTGTGAGAATCGAATGATGTGCGCTCGGGTCATTCGCCGGCGAAGGCGATCGCGTCATCTGGGACGTCGATGCCATGGTGCTCGCGCACTTTCTGGCGGAACGTGTGCCATTGCTCTGGGCCGGCAACACCGTGAGCGCAGAAGAGACACTGGGGAGCCCCGGCCATCTGCGCTTCGCCGCTGGCGTGAACGTCGATGCCAAATCGCTTGCTAAAGCGGGCAATACAACTGCCATCGGCCCAGTTGACCCAGACGGTATCGCCCTGTGCGGAGGTTCGGACCTCGAAGGCGGACCCTTCGGCATCTGGCCAGCTGGGCTCGGCCGGCGCTGCCCCGCCCGCGGCACCGCTCTTTGGCGCCTCAACCCCCAAGGCCAACCGGTCAAGGAAGCCACTGGCCTTTTCGGCAGACCAAAGCTCGCCCGGTCGGCCATCAGGGTCACCGCCCTGCTGCAAATACCAGTCGCCAAAACGCCATCCGACCAGGTACTGCTCAGACCGCCCGGTCGGCTCTCCGGCGGTGGCGACGTCATCAAGACACTGTGTAGCCATTCCGATTGTCCGTTACGCCGCTGCTGCAGTGCTGGAGCCTATGACGTTCAGAAGGTCGTAGACCGTGTCGTAGATGCCTTCCCTGCAAACGAAGAAGATCGAGCCGCCGGCGTCGGCCTTGAGGAAAGCCTGGCGAACGAGCTCCTTTGCCTTGAACTTGGATGCCACATCGACCAGCTGAGGCGAGTTCTTCCCGAGCTCCTTCAATCGCTCGTAAGCCGCCTGCCCAACGGGCGTCAGATACAGCCCTTCGCGTGCGACATTGCCAATGCCGAGGCCTACCGCGAACTTACCCGCCGCGGTGACGGTGTCCAGGACCACATAGGACTCGAGGTACTTCGCCTGGTCTTTGATCTCGCTGGAAATCTTCATTTTCAACTCGCTCATTGCTCGGATAGCGCACATTCGCCAACCGTATGCCGTTGGCTATCAAGCGTCAGCCGGCAAACCCAGTTCGGTGCGCCATGTAAATTGGTATGACCCCAACAGGTTCAACAGCCGCGTCCCATCATCCAATCCGCTTGGCCGCCAACCGAGTGTCAGCCCATCCCACAGAACATAGACGCCATGAGCAAACTGGCGCAGACGCTCAGCTTCCTCGGCAGGCTTACCACGGGATGCCTCCAAGAGCTGCTGAATACGATGCTCAGCCTCGTTTGTTACTTCTTTGTAGTCCCATGATTTCATCGGAGTCTTCCCTGTCATATATTCGTCTGCTGCGACGCTGCGGCATGCAGAATTGACCAAGAAATACCGGCACCCGCTATCTCTTCTGTCAACGACCGCAAACCTGCCTTCACATCTCAAAGTCCCTGTCGCGTTGCGAGTGTGTCGCGCTGTCGTTCTCTGCTACCCGGTTGAGCCCAAGCCGTTGGCGGTAATGGCCTGTGATCGTAGAGAGCAACTGGTTGTTGGCTCGCTTCTGATCAAGCTCCAGCCCCCCTTCCGCAGTGACCGTAGCGACGTAGAAGGGCTTCATATCGGAAACCTCATCAAGGTAGGCCAGGATTTCCGCTGTATCCGCGAAGGAACCGATCCTCCCCCAACACCCGCGTGCGCGACGATGTATTCCGGCATACACAAACCGAGGTCGGACAGATCCGCGGCCAGAACTCCGTTCTCCCGTGGGAGACTGGACACAGACACCGCAGGAACGTACGGAAGCTTGGAATACTGGATATACAACCCGAACGAACCCCGATTTGGCCTATGCACTTTGGTTAGTGCGTCAACCTGCAAGCCCTTGGTGTTCTTCTGGTCGTAGTGAAGCGTGAATGGGTTGGCATCGGCTTCAGCCTTCTTTGCCTGAATCCAGAAAGCCCTCGCAAAGCCGCTCCCTGCCACCTGCTGTCCAGCAACGATCAGGAGAATATCGGCACCTACATCCGCTTCCTTCACTGCCGGCTTGGCATGCTCAAAGATCACGCTATAGGCAACCTGCAGATTCCCGCTTTCGGCGGAGAACCTCGATGCCGTCCCGACTTCTGAAGCCAATGCCTTCAAGAACTCCCCGGAGACCCCGTCCTCGACCTTGGCCACGACCGCATTTGCGGCAGCGCGACAAGCGTGGACAACGCACCAGTACAACGCCCATCGCGCTGGACTAGAGAACTGGTCCATACGGCTCACGTCGGACGGCGATGCACCATCCCTCAGGAATGCGCTTCGGAATTTCCATGTTTTCTCATGGAAGCTTGCGGGCGTCCCAGGCGGAAACTCCACCAGTGAGGGCAAGCACCAGTCCTGGCGGTCCCGTTCTTGCTGAGCTGCTTCTCGCAGTTTCCGATTCTCTTCCTGGCTTCCCGTCAGAGCGCGCTCAGTCGTCGCGAGTGTCGACCGCAAAAGGGAAAGCTGCTCCTCGCGCTTGTCAAGCGTCTTTGACAGATCGCTGACGAGATCTACTTTCGCTTGAAACTCCTGCTTCCTGACCAAACCCAAGGAAGACAACAAAAACTTGATGAATGCCTGCATAACGCGGGTGGGATTGACAGTTATCGTATAGATACGTGTTACGAATCATACGTGAGATCTTTCTACTTGCCAAGAAACAGGACAGAGCCGGCCGTGCGCGCTCGATCCAGGGCTGTCGCAGAGGAAAGCTGAGCCCAGAAAGCCAAAGGCCCGCACGATCTTTCAATCGTGCGGGCCTTTGACTGCAAGTGCGATCTTTCGATCGCTTCCCAACCTCAGAGGAGAATCTGAGACCGATGTGTGTTTCGGTATGGGGTCTATTAGACATGAGGATGGCCCCCGTGGCAAGGACCATTACCCCGGGGTAACTCCAAAGCCGCGGCGCAGGAAAGGAAAAAGACGCCGCGGAGAAGCTCCGCGGCGTGCTGGACAACAGTTACTGGCAACGGAAGACCGCAAGGCCTCCCACGTCTCCGCTGGTCGGGGTAACGGTACCGTACGCAATCACGAGATAGGGTTTGCTCAGGTCCGAGCCAACCGTCTCGGCAATCACGGACGAACCACCGCCAGTGGTCGGCATGTCCACCAACACGTTGGTTTTCGACAAAGTCACACCATGGTCAGCGCCGATATCGAGCGACAGGTTCAGTGTGATCACCTTCGTAGCCAGGTTGATGATCGCCGAGCTGCCCGCACCATTGAAGGTGCCAGCGGCGGTCGAACCATCCAAGCTCGTCGGTTTCGTCGAAGCCTCGTAGGCGCATGCCAGCGTGCCGGTGCTCGGGCCCGAATACAGATCCAGGGGGATGCCCACTGCATACGGCGCAGCCTGGTTGACCCGGAGCGTCTGGGTGTTGTTGACCGTCGGCGTCGTGACGTCGAACGAGCCAACCTTCCAGCGGCCGATCGCATACTGACCGTTGCCGGCCACATCATCGATTTCTGCGACGTCGGACAGCTTCACCGACATCGCGCCACTGCTGGCACCCAGCGTGCTGTACGCCCCTTCTGCCGTAACTGCCTGCGCGGTCGCAGGGACGGTCAGAGCCGAAAGGAAGTTTCCAGCCAAACCCGTCGGCTTCAGCGCAGTGCCTGCAAACAGCACGGTAACGTTCTGCGAGCCAACCAGCGATGCACTGCCGGTGACCTTCAGGCCGGGCGTACCGGGGCCGGACGGGTTGGTCGGGGTCGTCGGATTCGAGGGATCAGTCGGTGTCGACGGATCGGTCGGAGTCGTCGGACCGGACGGATTCGCCGGATCGGCCGGTGTGGGGTTCGATGGGTTGCCCGGTTGCGGAGTCGAGATGATCGGCGTGGAGTCCGGCTTCACCGTCTCCTCACCACCACCACCGCACGCAGCGAGTGCCAGCGAAGCAGCCAGTGCAGCCAGAATTGCAAAGGGTCGAGTCGATTTCAACATGAGTACATCTCCTTGATCGGTTGAGATTGGAACAAGCGTCATATCTCTCCCGCCGACTGGCGGGGTGAGCCTTACGGGTGTGGTATGGGAAACACCGGGAGATAAACCTCACAGGCCCGCGACGCTGGCCGCCGCGGCGGCGGCCGTGCCGCGCGACGACGAGTAGGCGACTACGAATGAAAATGCCCGCGGCCGATCGGGAGATCGTGCACGCGGGCTTATTGGGGGATGAGGTCAGACCACAGACGCCTCAGCCGGGAAGCCGGCGGTCATGACATCAGGCGGTAAAGCCGTATTCAACTTTGAGACCCTCTGCAAGGCCGTTGGCCTGGGCAATCAATGAGGCGTCATGCTTCAACAAGTCGTTCATGCGCTCGGCCTCCCGCTCGATCGCGGCACCGGTCATGGGGTGCGTCTCTTCGCCCCGTAGGTGTCGCTTGGCTGCGTCGGTCAGGGATGGCTCCAAACCCATCTTCTCGGCCACGAGAAGGATGATGCTATTGCCGTGTCCATAGGTCATCTGCTTTGCAGTGCAAGCCATTTTCCATTCTCCTGAATAGTATGCGGGTTGAGCCGCGGTTGAGTGCCAACGGAGATGCATCACAAGCAAACCCACGCTTCAAAAGAATGAAAGCCCCGGCCACCTGAGGAGGTGCGCACGGGGCTGGATGTAGGGTTTAAGCGAGTGCCGGTTCGTCGGCTATCGGCTCGTAGTCTTCTGCATAGCGTGCATGCAGGTTCAAATCGTCGTCCAAGAAGAAGACATCGCCGTCAGCAGCGGCCTCGAACTTTTCCATCAGTACAGCGATCTGGGCGCTGCTCGTTTGGATGATGTAGCCACCGTCGCTCGGATAATCCGCGAAACGGAAGGTGCCGTCAGGCTGGACCACCACTTCACCGTTCTGCAGTCGCAGTTCCTCCTCAATGCCCCCGGGGCCCCAGGCTGGATAGCAGGCAAAACGCGCCTCAGTGAGCTCGTACGCCTTACACACGGCAACGAGCCTGGCAAGCTTGCCGATGAACGAATGCGTAACGTCGAAGGCGGCGTAGGTCGGTGCCTCAGCGGACTCGCTGGTGCCACTGGCTTCGATAACTACCCTCGCGGTCTTGTTCGTGCAACCGATTCGGTTTTCCTGCTGAGTCATAGCGATTCTCCTGGTAAGGTGGGTTGACTTGCAGGTAGGTATGCGGAACGCCTACCCGTAATCGCACTGGTGACGCCTGCAAGCCCTGCGACGCGCAGTAACAAAAAATGCCCGCGGCACGACGTGAGTCGAGCGCGCGGGCATGGGGTTTCGGTTGCTTCACTTCATTGTTCGGGACGATGGAGCTCGGCCACCCGGGCACTCCGATCGGGGACTTAAAAGCCCTGGTCAGCGCCGAGGCCGTACGACTTCTTCGCATGGCTGTACACCGACTCCTCGTAGACGGTGCGATGCGGATCATCGGAAAGTCCGCATGACTTCAAGTAGTGCTCGACGAGTGAGCCAAGCCGCGCCTTCGTCCGATCGCCTGATGCGGCAAACACCTCCAATGCGCAGCGATAGGCGTATGGCAGATGCTGGATGGGAACGAGTTCCATTCGGTGCTCCTTTGTTGGGGGTTGAACTTGCGAACCGTTATGACAAACACCCTCCTCTACCCGCCCACGCATGAAAGAAAAAGGCCGTCCGAGGTGGACGGCCTGTGGTGAGATTTAGGCTACGGGAAAAGCGCGGTGATTCAGCGCTCCATAACGTTGCCAGCAGCGGAGGTGGCGTTCTGCCCAATCAGGCCAGCGATAACCGGGTTTGGACGCCAGCGGCTGTCATCAAGCCAGTCTGCGATGTCTCGCAGCTTGCTCGGAGGCATTGCCTCGGCATCGAGGGCGATCATCGTCCCTTCGAAGCCGTTGGCGACCGCGTCTGCCTTTGCCAGTTCGAGGTGCTTCCCCAACAGTTCTTCTTCCTCCGTCACTTCCACCGTGCAGGTGTGAATCGACGGATTCCAGGCGCTGTCCAAACATGCGACAAAAATCCTGACGGGTTGCTTCACAGCGTTGCTCATGGTGAGATCTCCAGAATGAGTGGCGTTGACTTGCGATCGGAGATGCCGACCAGAGACGTGTAAGGCGAACATCCCCTCCTGCTACTCAACACGCGCGATCCGGATCTTGCCGATGACGTCTCGATCCCTCCAGAGCTCCTTCGCAGCAATCTCGAGGTCCTCGTCCGAATGGCCCTCCTCCCGAATCAGCGTGAACGTCGCACCGAATGACCCTGCAAGGGTGTAGTCAAAGACCACCCCGTTCGAAGTCACCTCCCCGAAGCGCCTGTTCCGTTCTACGTCCGATGCGCAATACACCGTGTCGCAGTTGCGCGTTAAAGACTTGGCCATCGTTCAGTTCCCCTTTGCCGCCAAACCCGGGGCTACCTGGTCGTTGCACCCCGTCAGGTACTCATGCGCGGAGGCATGGGCCTGTTCGGGCTGGGCGTAACCATCAGGGCAATGAGACTGAATCCAAGCCTCCGGCCGCACGAACTGCCCAGGCAAACCCGGGACCATCGGAAACCAGCGCGACATGAACTGGCCGTCAACCATTCGGTAGTCACGGACAGCCCGCGTTTCCGCGGGGCCGACAGACATGTCCGCTTGTGCCAGCACTGCTGAGCTCCGAACCCAGTGATGCGCGTCGTTGAGCAAGAAGCTCCGCGCCTGGTCGTCACACTGACAGAAGAGTTTATGCGCAACCATGGCTCGCGCCACGTGATCCAGATCGAGAAGATCCTCGGCGGTAACCGTGGGCTTCGCAGTCAGCACCTCCACCTCCTCCTTCCGGGTTGCGTACAGCACCTCTACCACGTCGCGCGGCATAGATCCCTTGGTCGGGTACTGCTCGCGCAGTCTCCGCGACGAAAATCCTGCTCGCACCTGAATTACTTGATTCTGCATACCTTCTCCTTCCTTGCGGGTTGATCGATGAAGAGGGATGCGCAACATGCGGAAATATATCAACTTGATACAGGCTGATACCACCTCCGTGTTATGTATCAGTCAAGCATCGTGGTGTATCGTCGATGCCGCCGGCGGAGCTGGCTGATGCAGGGGTTAGCCATGACGGTTCCGCCGGGAAACGACTCAAAGATCAAAGGAAAATGACAACTCATCGAAAATCAGGTGTACTGGCTCGCCATACCGCGATCATCGCCAGCGCGATCGTCTTGTCCGCATGTGGTGGGGGTTCAGACTCCCAGGCACAAACGCCCCCGACTGAAACGCCGGCGCAGGCGGTGCAACGCCTGGAGCAAACCGGCCAGCTTCCGATCCTCGACCGGTCTCCAGACGTGAAAGGTCCGGATGCCAATGGAAACGGCATCCGAGACGACATCGAGGCCTACATCATCAAACAGCCCTACGACGCTGGCCAGCGGGCGGCCGTCGAGCAGCTGGCGAAAAGTTTGCAAGCGACCCTGCTCGTCGATGTGTCGAACAATGAGGCGCTGCGTGCAGTCGATCAGCAGGCCAATCGCGCAATCCACTGCATCTGGAGTCGCTTCACGACTACCGCAGCGGCTTCCGGCGCCGTGACCATGTACGAGAAGCTGACGGCCAACACGGAATTCCGCGCCCGCGCGTACCTCGCCTACAGCAAGGCCTTAGACGGCACCGTTTCATCCCAGCCGCGAGGAGACACCTGCGATGCGCAATAAGCTCAGGAACCTCCCGCTGGCCACCCTCATCTCGGTGACGGCTGCTCCAGGCGTGGTGACGGCCCAGTCCCAGACAGTACTTTGCTCACACGGAGGCATCACGGTCGGCTTCTTCAACGGGGTTTGGAACACCCGCAGTCAGGCCCAGAGTGCCCGGGAAGCCCTCGCTCAACTGTATGGCGACACATACGCGCCAACGGGCGAGCCGATCAGTTACGACAATTTTTTCAACACGACGGGCTCGGAACACGGTGCCACCGGCGCTGAGGATCTGATCGAGACTTTCAAGCAACGCGCGGCCGAACAGGACGCAGTCTTGCAGAACCGTTTCGAGCTGTTCTGGGAGGCCATCTCCTCGGATACCCAGCAGAACTCATTCACCCGGGTCCTGTCGACCGTTGGGGCCTTTGCCGGCGTGCTGGGTGGCATCTATGACGATATTCGCGCAAAGACAGTCGCTGCTCTCACTTCCTGGGCAAGTACTCCGCCGACGCTGACCAACTACCTGGAGCACCAGGCACGGGTGGACGGGCATCTAGCAGCCCACAAAAAGGTGGTCCTGGTCGCGCACAGTCAGGGCAATCTGTTCATGAACGCGGCGTACCGCTATGCAACATCGAAGGCTGGGGCAGCCGCGGTAAAGGCAGTTCACATCGCGCCGGCGTCGCCGACACTGAACGGCGAGTACACGCTTGCCGATCTGGATCTCGTGATCAACGGTCTACGCCTGATCGGTACGGTGCCTGCCAACAACGTGAAGATCTCGGCAACGGGGCGCGAGGATGTTTCCGGTCACGAGCTCGTCCGCACCTACCTCAACGAAGTGCTCCCCCCGATTGGCCCGCTCAACCCTAGGGGCATGGTCAAGCAGCACCTCGGCAATGCGCTCTCGACCGTGCAGGCTCCCCAGTCGACAGGCTCCGACGGATTCTTCACTGTCACCTTGACGTGGGATGGGGCCGGAGACGTCGACCTTCACTCGATCGAACCAACAGGCAGGCACGTTTTCTATGCAGCAAAGAAGGGATTGTCCGGCGAGCTCGATGTCGACAATATCGTGGGATTCGGGCCGGAGCACTACACCGCTACGTGTGACGCCACCAAGCTCGCGCTTGGGACGTATGCCATCGGTGTGAACAATTTCTCCGGCGCGACCGGGCGAACCGCGACGGTTCAGATTGCATCCTATGACGAAGGGGTGCTCCTGACGCGCTCGGTGGGTGTCGGAATGGCTCGCGGCACTCCCGGGGACAACTCGCCAATCCCCGTTGCGACCGTGCAGGTGAGGCAAGAAGGAACAGGCCGCCTGCGTGTGACTGCGCAGTAGCCCGCGCTTGGTCAGGGGTCCCGTTCCTCAACCTCGGACAGGATGGGATGGGACCCCGAGTATGACCTACCCTTCGGTCGGTACCGGTTGCGGTAGCGTCAGAATTTCTGGTAGCCTGTAGATGTAAATCTCAACACCGCGCAAGACGCATTCAGTCCTTCCGCGCCGACTGAGGTTCTCCGTCTTCATGATCTCTGCCGATGGCAGTCGGGTGCGAATCGGATCAAACAAGGCCTTCCGACTCGCGTCGCAGTCCAGTACCGCTACGTCCCCGCCGTCGTCCGTCAGCACGTACCCCATTTCCTGGAGACTCTCGTGCCAAGCAGCCTCAGCTGCTTTGTCGGAGACAGGCGTGTCAGACTCCAGCAGGCCGAAGCCGAAGCGTCCCTTGGGGTTGCAGCTGAGTATCGCCTTGCATCCATTGCTGCGGAATGCTACTTCGGAGACTGTCCCAAACCCTCAAGGCTCCACCAGGTGTACAAGCGATCCTCCAGAACCTGCAGGCTGAGTTGCGTGTGCTCGGGCGCCTGCTGATTGCCGAGTTGGGCCTCCACCTCGCGTATCCGTGCATTTGCCTTGCGTAGAGCTGCGTGACGTGCCTCCACGTCGGCGGCGCTGTCCATCTTTACGCCCAATACACCTGCGAGATCCGCCAGGTTGAACTCGCAGGCCCTCAGGGTGGCGTCAGCAAGCCCAACGCTTGGCGATTTCCCCTCGCCCACGCCTCGGGCCAGGGTCTGCAAGGCAAACATCATGTCCTGGATTTTTCGCGTCGCGACTGCTCTGGAGTCGGGAGTCAGCGGAATCGGCGTTGAGTCAAAGGCGATCCCCAGAGGGGGAATGATTTCCGGCATCCGTGCCCCCTTAGCCGAAGCGGCCGTTCGCGTCCAGGCTCTGTGCAACGGGCAGAACCGTCTCTATCCCGCGGCAGAGCAAGGCCTGCGCAACTTCCTCGGGATTGCCGCCGTATAGGCCTGTCTTCGCAATCCTGTCGAGCAGCGCTCGTACTCTTTCGTTCACCTCCAGGAGCAGATGGTCTTCATCCTTTCGAATCCAGCCTCTGTCCGAGCGCGGCTTGAACGCCAACTCTTCTGCAACCTCCGTCAGCAGCAGTTTGCGATCAGCGCCATCCTGAAACGCCTGCTCCAGATACTCCGCTTCCCCTCGAGGACGTCCCTGGCGACGATCTCCGGCATGCCGTGATCGTGGACGAGGAGATAGCTGACACCTGCCCGGAACTCGTCAAATGTCGCGAGATCGTCAGTCTTCTTAGAGGGCTTCGGTTCCGGCTTCGTTCCCATGGATGCTTCCTGAGTAGTTCGTGTTGGATGTCACGTGAAGTGTTACCGCACCGGTCTGTGCAGCCATCCTCCTTTGAAGAGCCGCTGCCTTCGCCGGGCTCACAAGGCCATAAGGCGCGCAGTGCTCGCATTGCGGCGCCATGAGGTCAAAGGCAAGGTGCTTTGACAGGTTGGAACAGACTGGGCACTCAACCGCCGTTTTCCACCACGCGTTGTTGTTCCGAATCCGTTCTGTCCTCGCCAGCGCGCACGACGGACAAGCATAGTGGTCCGTTTCTTCGCCACCTTCCCCGGCACTCGAAATGGCTGCATAGAGCCGCGCACCAGGTGAAGCGTTCTCGCAGCGATCGCAGTCACAAGTCGATTTCGCCACAAAATCGCAGCGGGCATAGCCGCCAACCTCGACGATAGCCGCCTCCTGGCGCACAGCCTTGGCGTCGGCCTTCTTCTTCTGCCGGCGGTTCATGCGCCTGAACCGCCCGCGCATCAATCCTTGGTTGACTTTCATCACGCCCTCAATAACGTGCATGTGATCATTTTAAACCTTAACAGATACGCATACTCTGCGTCCGAGGATTCTACGACAGAATGCTCACCGCAACCATGTCCGATTTCGACATGCAGACGGCCGCGAAAGATCACTGGGCAGTCGACGACGTGGAGCGATTCAACCAAGGCGCGAGGTGGGTCATCTCGGCCGATGAAGATGTGTTTGTACGCCGCGACGGCATCTGCCTCGGCTAACCCTGATCCTTCCCCGCATCGCCCTGCCCCTCCCATTGCGCGACACCCGATTCCGAACACGGGCAAGAAGAAACCCCATCAGCCTTCGGCAGGATGATGGGGTGTGGGGGTTAGATTCTGAGGGCCTCTACTTAGCGAGTTTAATCTGCGTGTCAATAGCGTGCGTCGCTGCAACGATTTAACTGCATGCTTGCAGCGGTCCGCTCGACTTTGATGCTACGCGTGCTCACCGTCGCTCGACACAGTAACGCTACTCCTTTCCCCTTGATGCTCCACATCGGCGTTCCACGACTCGAGGCTCCTGTCGCGCAGATCGTCTAGTGCGAGGCGGGCCGCCTCCTCCGGCGTTCCTGCCGTAACCGAGACGGTAAAAGTTACGTTGAAGTCTTTCATGATAGGTATCTCCTTCACAGCCCGTTAATCGCTTCGCGGAACGCGTCAAAAGCACTTTCACGGGAGGGCAAGCCCTCCAGAAGCTTCAGGTCGTCGCGGTGGAACACTACAAACCATGTTCCATAGACCTAAGTGCACCAGGCTACTGTTGCGTTTCCTTTGAGAAGGAAGTCGTTGACTGGTGTTGCGATTAACCGAGTAGGGCTGTTGCGTTTCATTGGCAGTGGCGACCATTGCCCGGAAGCCAAGTGGGCACCCGGATGAGTATTTTGGAGCAAACCCACTAGGCGTTCGCACAACAAGCCCTCCACCGATTTCCATCCCAAACTCATCAACGATTTGCATTCAATCCCGCCACCTTCACCACGCAGAACTTATCTAACAGGTCAAAGCTAAAGGGCTCAATGTCGCAAATCGACCCGGAGCAGACAAAGCTCACGCGCGCCCAAAGGTTCTTCGCCATTCACTGGGACTGACCTGGTTTCTGCGCTTGAAGTGCTGACGCAGCGAGGTCGGGTTCTGAAATCCGACCAGGTCAGAGATGGCTTCCACCGGCAAGGTGGTGCTTTCCAGCAGCTCTCGGGTCCGCTGCAGGCGTTCGTTGATGAGCCAGTCTCCCAACGACATGCCGGTCGCCTTGCTGAAGTGGCGCGTGAACGTGCGCCGGCTCATGGCGGCGCGTTGGGCCAGCGCATCGACCGAGTGGACCTGGTTCAGGTGCTGGCGCAAATGGTCCAGCAACTGATTGATCCTGGCATCTTGCGTGGAAGGGGCAAGCGGCTGTTCAATGAACTGAGCCTGTCCTCCTTCGCGGTGAGGCGGCACCACCATCATCCGGGCGACTTTGTTGGCCGTTTTCTGGCCGTAGAACTTGCGCACGATGTAGAGGCAGCAGTCCAGGCCCGCCCCTGTTCCCGCCGATGTGATCAGGCCATCGTCATCGACATACAGCGCATTCATGTCCAGTTGCACTTGCGGAAAGCGCAGCTTGAAATCCTGCTCCGCCATCCAGTGTGTGGATGCGCGTTTGCCATCCAGCAAGCCCGCATAGGCGAGGACATACGCGCCGTAGCACAGCCCCACCACATGGGCACCCCGCTGGCGGGCCTGGCGCAAGGCGGCCATCAGCTCGGGCTCAGGACGCTCGGCCAGATCATGCCAACCGGGGATCACGACGATGTCAGCCTTGGCCAGCAACTCCAGCCCGCCATCGGGTTGGACGAACAAGGCCCGCTCGGCCGCCAGCGCGGTGCCGCCTGGCGTGACGATCTTCAGATCGAACAGCGCCTGCTCGGGCAACTGCGCACTGAAGATCAAGAACGGCACGCCAAAGTGAAACGGGCTGAAGTGCGGGTAGCTCACGAGGGCCACGAGGGAAGTCGCTTTGACATGGAGCTCCTGGGTGAAGTGGCCCAATTCTTTCGAATATTGACGCTTGGGTCAATTCTACAAAGGGGCGAGAGACACGACCATGGAGGCCTCTTCAACTCAACGCGGGTGTCCCCCATGTTCTCGATGAAAGCTTTCACTCCCCTGCTGGTCTCGCTGTCGCTGGGCGCCTTTGCGGCAACCGCCTGGTCTGCACCGGCAACCGTCACCGGCACCTCGGTCAAAGTGCAGCAGATCCGTAACGCCACGGTGAAGATCGACTTTGCTGGCACGACCTTCCTGGTCGACCCGATGCTGTCGGACCAAGGGGCGTTCCCCGGCTTCCCGGGCACTTACCGCAGCGAACTGAGAAACCCCTTGGTCGCGCTGCCCTTTTCAGTGAAGGATGTGCTGGACAGCGTGGAAGCAGTGGTCGTGACCCACACCCATACAGACCATTGGGATGAGGCCGCTCAAAAGGCGATCCCCAAGAGCCTGCCGGTCTTCACGCAGAACGAAGCGGATGCCAAGCTCATTCGCAGCCAAGGCTTCCAGGACGTCCGCGTGCTCACCGGCTCCACCACCTTCAAGGGTGTGAAGCTGAGCAGGACCGGCGGTCAGCACGGCACGGATTTGTGGTTTGCCGACCCCGCGCGTGCGGCGTTCATGGGCCCGGTCATGGGGGTCGTGTTTGCGGCGCCGCAGGCAAAGACGGTCTACGTGGCGGGGGACACGGTGTGGCGTCCGGAAGTGGATCAGGCACTGAAGCTGCACAAGCCCGACGTGGTGATCCTCAACACAGGGAGCGCGCTCGTGAGTGGCTTTGAGGAGCATCCCATCATCATGGGCAAGCAGGACACACTCCAGGCCACCAAGGCAGCGCCCCATGCGGCCATCGTGGCCGTGCACATGGATGCGGTGAACCACATGTCACTCACCCGCAAGGCCCTGCGTGAGTTTGTGCAAGACCATAAAATTGAGCAACGGGTGCTGATTCCCGAGGATGGCGAAACCCTCCGGTTCTAAACTACTACGGTGCCTCGTCGTCAAGACCGGACACGGGGGACCAGAGACCGCTTTTGGCCGGGAGTGTCAGTCTCGAACCGCGCCCGAGAGCAGCCGTTCGGCGTGGTGGGCCGGTACGACAGCCTCTTGACTCAGAGCAAGCGCCCATTTCGCCTGTAGGCGCATCTTGGTTGGCCCTCAACTCGATGGGAGACCATCATGGGATCCGCTACCAACACGGCTCATCGCGAGCCATGGAACAAAGGCAAGATCGTCGGGCAGAAAGCTCCTTTCAAGCTGAAAGACATTTGGGCGCTCCGGGTGCGTCTACAGATGGAGCATCGAGTGCGCGAACTGGCCCTCTTCAACCTGGGCATCGATAGCAAGCTTCGGGGCTGCGATCTGGTCGCCCTGAAGGTCAGGGATGTGTGTCACGGTGATCAGATGGCAACGCGTGCCATCGTCATGCAGCACAAGACCCAGCGCCCGGTGCAGTTCGAAATCACACTGGCGGCCCGGGAGGCGCTTCAGGCTTGGATCAAGCAGGCTAAGCTCAAGCCCGAGGACTTCCTGTTTCCCAGCCGCCTGCACGCCTCGCCACATTTAGGCACCCGGCAGTACGCCCGCATCCTCGGGCACTGGGTCGATGAGCTTGGACTAGACCGCGCCGATTACGGTACGCACTCGATGCGCAGGACGAAGGCGACGCTCATCTACCGTCGAACCAAAAACCTGCGTGCTGTTCAGTTGCTTCCCTTTGAACTGGGCCACATACTGGTCGGAACGCACCACCACCAGCGTGCCCCGCCTGCGGTCGATGTCGCGCAGCGCGAAGATGTCCTGGCCGCTCCTGGGATCCGGGGCAAACACCTTTTCCAGGTTATGGAGTCCGTGCCGGTCCTTTTGCGGATGCAGCAGGGCCGGCAAGGCGTGCAGCTCGATGTCCTGGTACGGCTCCTGGAAGATGGCGCGCAGGTCGAACAGCGCATCCGGGTCCTGGCCCAGCGCCCTCTCGGTACCAGCACGCCTATACACTGGCTCGACGTACTGATCCAGTGTCATCGACACGGATCGCCTCAGGAGCTCGCGCAGGCAAGCGGTATTGAGGCTCGACGCGCTCAGCGGCCAGGTCATGCAAGAGGAGGTTGCAAAACCTGTGCATACACCTGCGGACGGCGGTCGTTCAGCACGTGATTGTTAGCGTTGAGGGCGCGCAGCTGGCGAGCAGTGTTGAAGTCAATCTCCGCCAACAGCATTTCTTCCCTGTCGGGTGATGCCGGTCCGGCCAGTGGCCAACCGTCGGGGCCCACGATCAGGCTGCGGCCGAGGAAGGGCTGCCCGCGTTCGATGCCGATGCGATCCGCTGCGGCGACAAACAGCGCGTTGGTGTGCGCGCCGCCCATCGCGAGAAGATTTGCCATGGTAGGAAGGTCGGACGGCTGGTGTCGCATGGGAACCCAGTTTGTTGGCACACACAAGAGTTCGGCGCCGCCGACTGCGGCCATTCGGTAGATCTCACTAAACCACATGTCGTAGCAGATAGCGCAGGCAAAGCGCCCCCCTTCGAATTCGAACACCGGCACGCCCAGGTCGCCCGGCTCGAAGAACAGCTGCTCGGCGTCCCAAAGGTGGTTCTTTCGGTAGGTGCCCAAGTACCCGTCGGGACCAATGACCGCAGCGGAGTTATAGAGCCGGTCGCCAACGCGTTCAGAGACGCCAGCGACGATCACAAGGCCAAGCTTTGCAGCAGTGCGTATCCAAGCCTCGCAGCTGGGACCACCGGGCACCGGCTCCGCCGCCTCGAATGCCTCCTCTCGGGAATTGAAAACGTAGCCTGTGTTGCACAGCTCGGGCAACACCACAAGACGTGCGCCCGCGGCCGCTGCCGCTTCGATGTACTCCAGGCTACGCCTGAGGTTGTCCGCCTTCTGGCCTACACGAGGTTCCATCTGAACGCAGGCGATCCGCAGCGAGATCGGAGTTTGGTTGGCTGTCATGAGCGTATAAATGGGAAGAAATTGCAAATTACGCTGTCACAGCCCCAAATCGGCCGCGATATGCTGCGCTGCTTGATTGGAATCCACCCTGGCTGCATTGACGATCTCGCCGCGCTTGAGCAGCAGATAGCGGTCGGCCACCGATAGCGCGAAGCTGACGTTCTGCTCTACCAGCAACATGGCGGTTCCCGAGCGCTCGCGCTCGCTCCTGAGAATTGCCGCCAAGCGTTCGATCACCGAGGGTTGCAGGCCTTCGGTGATCTCGTCGATCAGGATGAGCGCCGGAGCGGAAAGGAGCGCGCGCGCAATCAGCAGCATCTTCTGTTCGCCCCCCGAAAGCGTTCCTGCACGCTGCTTCAGGCGCGTGGCCAGAACCGGGAAGACGTCGGCGACGCGCTCAAATTGCCTATTGAACGATTTCGATTCGCGCAGCCCCAGCTGCAGGTTCTGCTCGACGCTGAGGTCGTGGAACAGAGGCTTCTCCTGGGGGCGTAGGCCAGTGCACGCCGAGCCACCTGGTGCGCGCGCAGCTTACTCACATTTTCACCAAAGATGGACACCGTGCCACGTTGCGCCGCAACCAGGCCCATGATGGTTTTCAAGAGCGTGCTCTTGCCCATGCCGTTCTTTCCCAACAGCGCAACGATCTCCCCCGGTGCAACCGATAGGCTCACGCCGTGCAGAACCATTGCACCGCCGTAGCCGGCGGTGAGCTCACTGACCTCAAGTGCGGCACTCATGCATGTTCTCCAGGTGCGCCAGCACCGGCATAGACCTCGCGAACGAGTTCGGAGTTGACAACCTCTTCGACGCTGCCGTCGAGGACGATCTGGCCTTGATGCAAGACGATGATCCGGCTGCTGATCTCGTGCACGAAGTCCAAGTCGTGCTCGACCAGCAGTACGCACAGAGCGTAGTTCCGAGTCAGGTCAAGCAGAATGGCTCCGATCTGCGTACGTTCTGCCTTGGTAAGCCCGGCCGTGGGTTCGTCAAGGAGTAGCACGTTAGGTTCCAGCGCCAGCACCATCGCCAACTCGAGGGCTTGCTTCATACCGTGCGAGAGATCGCGCGAAGCGACATCCAATTGCCTTTCCAGCCCAGTGGCTCGCAGCACCTCGAGCGCAGCATCCGGCAATGCGAGAACCGAGGCACGCCGCAAGAGTGACGGCGGCTCGAGCCGCGTGCGGGACACCCGCATGGCCTGCGCGACCGTCAGTGACTCGAACACGTTGGCATTCTGGAACTTGCGACCTGCTCCCAGTGCGACACAAGTCGCTGGCGGGGACCGAAGGATGTCATGGTCATTGAGCCTGATGGTTCCCGATGTCCGCTCAGCGCCATCGGCGATGCATTTCATCAAGGTGGTTTTGCCCGCACCGTTCGGGCCGATCAAGCTCAGCAGCTCGTTGGGCCGCACCTTGAAGTCGATGCCGCGCAGTACCTGAAGACTCCCGAAGCGCTTGTGGACGTCTTCGACGCTGAGCGCAAACCGGCCGACCGAGGCCAAGCCAGCGAGAGGCCGTGGTTCGGCAACGCGCAGTGCCACCTCCTTTGCGCGCGAAGCGCTCCCCCGGGTGCCGAGCCGACACCATCGACGCACAGCGTTCAGCAGCGCTGGCAGCAGCCCCTGTGGCATAGCAACGATGACGATGACGAAAGCCACACCACTCAGTAGTTTCCACAGGAACGGAAGGCTGCCACTCAAGTAGGAGGTGCTGCTGTCGAGCAGCACGGTACCAATCACCGGTCCGAGCAGAGTGCCGCGCCCCCCGAGAGCGACCCACATCAGCAGTTCGGTGCCGAACGCGAAGCCAGCGTATTCCGGTGCCACCACCATTTGCACGCAGGCGAAGAGAAAGCCGGCGCAGGAGGCGACCGCCCCACAGGCGACCATGAGCAGAATCTTTACGCGCGAGACATTGATCCCAAGATACGCGCAGCGCTGTTCATTATCTCGAATGGCCTCGAGAATGCGGCCTGCGTCGCTGCGAACAAAGACCCATGCGCCCGCGGTGATCACGAGCAGGAAGCCAGCGGTGATACGGAACCAGGCCTCGAGGGACAGGTCAAAGCTCTCGAACCCAGCGAGTCCGCTGCTTGAGCCGGTGAAGCTGCCGCCGGAATACAGCAACTGACTCACAACGATGGGCAGTACCAGGGTGATGACAGAGCCGTAAAGCGCCGAGGCACCGGGATGGAAAGCGAACCAGCCCACGACTAGAGCGACCAGCATGGCGCCGGCGATGGCGATGCCGAAGGCCATCAGGGCCGTTCCTGGTCCAAAGCCGACGTGCGTAAAAGTCAACGCTGCCGCATAGGCGCCGAAGCCGAAGAACGCTGACTGGCCGAAAGTCAGGATGCCTGTGTAGCCCCAAAGGATGTCGACTGTGATGGCGACCGCTGCATAGAGGAAGGCGCGGATGAGCGTATTGACCAGATAGGTCGGCAATACGTCGGGCGCTATGAAAAGCAAAACAATGCCTGCGGCTGCCAGACCGACGGGCAAGGCCAATCGACGCCTGGTCACTGCGGGGTTTGCGACTACGGGTTGGGTGCTAATGTTCATGTGTGTTTCAACCTCGTGCAAAGCCTTCCGGACGCACGCGAAGGATCAGCGCTGCAAGCACTACGATGGTCAACCCGCCCAAGATAGGATTGGCCCAGGTGCTGACCAAGACTTGGGCGCCACCGAGTACCAGACAGGCGATGCCGAGACTGACCAGAGAAACGCCAGAGACCATCACGATCATGAAGGCGTTGACAAGCCAAGGCACGCCCATGTTGGGGTCGACGCTGGAAAGCGGGGTGATCAGGGAACCAGCCAGACCGGCGAGTCCGGCACCGAGTGAGAACGTCGCCAGACGCACCAGGCTGGTATTAATGCCAAGTCCCCGGGCCAGGTCTTCGTTCATGATCACTGCGCGTGTCACGAGCCCCAGGCGAGATCCGTTCATCATCCAGCCAAGCACGCCGACGACTGCCAGCGAGAGTGGAATCATCAAGAGCCTATAGCTCGAGTAGGAAGCGCCGGCGAAGTCAAAAGCGCCGCTGAGAGGACTTTGTACGAACTGCACGCCACGATCGAAGACCAGGGTGATGCATTGACCCATAACAATCGCCAATCCCCAGGTCGCCAGGATGGCGTCGAGTGGGCGTTGGTAAAGCGGCTTCATCACCAGGCGCTCGACCAACGCTCCAAGGAAGCCCCCGATGGCGAATGCTACCGGCAAGGACCACCAGGGGTTCCATCCTAAATTGGTCACCAGAAGTGCGGCGTATCCCCCCACGGTGAGGAAGGCACCGTGCGCGAAATTGATGATCTTCATGACGCCGAAGACGATCAGAAGGCCGGCCGAAACGCCGTACAGGATGGCGGCGGTGGTCAGAATGTCGAGCACCAAGGTCATAGCATCAGTTCCTGGTTCGTCTAGTTGGCGCTATTTCAGCTGCGGGCACTGCGCACCGGGAGCGACGTTCTGGAAGGTCTCTAGGATCTTGACGCTGCCGTCAGCCTGCACCTGGCCTATGTACATGGTCAGCGCTGCGTGGTGTTGCTGGTCCATCTTGATCTCGCCGCGTGGGCCGTTGACGGATACTTCCCCGAGCGCCTTGAGGACCTTGTCGGTCTCGAGAGTGCCTGCCTTTTCAACCGCGAGTTTGTACGCCCAAACAGCTTCGTACTGAGGCGTGGAGAGATCGTTAGGTGTCTTCATATCCGGTCCGAAGCGCTTGCTCATCGCGGACAGAAATTTCTTGTTGCGCGGCGTGCCGATGCTGGTGTAGTAGGAGCCCGCGGTATAGACACCCTTGGCATCGCTGCCCATGCTCTTGGCGGTGCCTTCATCCACCGCCAGATTGCCGAAGGGAAGACTGACGCCGGCAGCCCGAAGCTGCTTGGTGAGCGTCACGTTGGGCGCCCCGCCTGAGGTAGAGCTAATCAGGGCATCGGCGCCTGAGGCCTTGAGCTTACTGATGATGGCTGTCCAGTCCGAGCCGTCTATGGGCAAGTACTCTTCACCAACCACCTTGTGTCCTTTCGACGCAATGTATTTGCGCGTGAACTCCAGCATGCCGCGGCCAAAGGCGTAGTCACTTCCGATCAGGAAGTAGCTCTTGGTATTGAGTTTTGTGCTGAAGTAGTCGACCACTGAAGCAACCTGCTGCTCCGGCACCCAGGCGTTGATGAACAGGTGCTTATTGCAGGAGCGGCCTTCGTAGAAAGAGGTGTAGATAAAGGGCTTCTTGGCGCGGGTGACGATGGGGAGTGCCGCGTTGCGTGCGGCACTCGTCTCCATGGAGATGACAGCGTCAACCTTCTTTTGAAACAGCAACGAGTCGTAGGCTTTCTGGGCACCTGCAGCACCGCTGCCATCGTCTGCAACCTCAAGCACCACCTTGCGTCCGAGAATTCCCCCTGCCGCGTTGATTTCGTCGATTGCGAGCTGTGTGGCCTGTACGACAGAAGGAGCGACGACGCTGTTTGCGCCGCTCAAGCCCACCGCCGTACCAATCACGACAGGCGGCATTTGCTGTGCCGCAGCGATGGGACTGGCGAGCAGGGACACGGACGCGAATGCAAATGCGGCGAGGATGCTCGTCGCGGTAAACAATTGAGTTGATTTGCGCATAGGGCTCACGATCGAGATTTGAAAGTCAAAAACAAAAAAGCCTTCGTCCTGCCGCATGGCAATTGAACGAAGGCTTCCTAGCCAACTGAAGTGCGGCAGCCCTGCCGCGGTGCATGAAAGCGCTCTCTAAGCTAGCGCCGTGTTAGTCCAAGCACCTTCCGTGCCAACTTCGGGCCTGAGGTTGCCGTGGACGTGCTGTCAAATACCCTGTGTGCGGTAATGATGGAGCGTGCCACAGCGCCCATCCCTAGGCGCTGCGAGGTGGCCTGGCTTCGAATCAACTGGTATGCGGCATCTTCGTCGAGGCGCTTCATCTCCATCAAAATTTGCGTCGCGCGCTCTATCTCGCGCCGACTGCGCAGCGTTTCTTCGAGCTTGTTGACCTTAGCGAGTAGGCGGGATTGGTAGCCGTGTAGCGAACGTGCCAGCAGCAGACTGGAAACAATGCCCGAGGGGCGGATGGGTTTGGTAATGAAGCAGTGCGCTTCCGATTCGAGAAGGCTCTTGACTGCACTGGGGCTTTCGTAGTCGACGACGGCCACCAAGCACGGGGCGGGGTTGACGAATCGTGGCAGTGTCACACGCGGTCCTTCGGCGGTGATTGCAAAGAACACAACGCTGGTCGATACCGAAATACTGGCCGGAGGCGGCCAGCAGGCGTCGATCTGGCACCCGATGCGCTTGAGATGGCGCAACAATTCTTCGATCTCACGGTCCAGCGGATGCAAAACCGTCACATTCAAGCCGCGCAGTTCGCGCATCGGATCATTGCTCATGTCGATGTATTTAAAGAAGCAGAGTTCACGGACCCGGAGCTTCGGCAAGCGTCTCGGCACCACCATAGCTCACCAACCACGGGTCGGGTTGGGCGGCTTCGCTCGCCTGCCAGAGTATGTCGAACTGGTCGCGGCCATTCCAGCGGCCAATGCGCGGCGTCATCCAGGTGTGATTGTTGTCGTAGTCGACCACCATCTGACCCTGCGGTGCCTCAAATGGCACACCTCGCATCGCGTCGATGATGGACTGGGTATCCATCTCTCCAGACTTCTCGAGAGCACGTGCAAAAAGATGGACGACGCTGTAGGCTGCGGCGGCAATCTGGGAAACCGGCGCCTGCGCACCAAATGCGCGCCTGAAGCCGTTCACAAAGCGCTGACTTGGTGCAGTGTCGAGGCTTGCGAAGAAGGGTGCCGACGTTATATGGCCGGCGACTGGGGGCTTCGGCAAGGCGAGCATCTCCGCCTCGGTGATGTTGTGGCTGGCAATCGGGATGGAGCCATCAATGCCTGCATTGGCGCAGGCCTGCAGAAGATCGCAGATCGACTGGCCCACCAGCGCACTGAATAATATGTCGGGCTTCAATTCAACCACACGCTCCACTAACTGCGCCATGCGCGCCGCATCGGGCTGTAGAGGGAGGTACAGTTCGTCGAGCACGGCCCCCCTTGGCGCTCGACCAGATCGCGCATTACGCGATTTGACTCGCGCGGGTAGATGTAGTCGCTGCCGACAAGCACGAAGCGGCGGGCCCCGCTTCGCAGCAGATAGCGAGCAAGTGGAAGGGTGTTTTGGTTGGTGGTAGCGCCGGCGTAGATCACGTTGGGAGAATATTCGAATCCCTCATATAGGTCCGGGTACAGGAGCAGACCATTGCGCCGCTCGAAAGTGGGCAGCACAGCCTTGCGGCTCAGTGAGGTGCAGCATCCGATTACCACGTCCACGCCATCTTCGGTGAACAGTCGGTCCACGCACTGACGATAGAGGGCAAGATCGCATCCCGGGTCATAGGCCTTGGTATTCAGCAGGCGCCCACGCACACCGCCGCGGGCGTTGATCTCTTGGAGAGCAAGCGTGATTCCCTGCACATGCTGGCGCGAGGAAATCGCAGTCGGCCCATCGAGGGAATAGAGCACGCCGAGGATCCAGGGCTCCGGGTTGTGCGTGATAGGGGACATGGTCGGCATGCTTTCGGTCATTTAAGTGAACCGTACGCGCCGAAAGTCTTGCCAGCACTGGTTCACTGTAGTCAGGCCAGTGACACGGGGCGAGCATGCGATCATCCCTCTTGCCGAGGTGACCAGGGGCAGGATGGGGAGGGTCTCCATGACGCGCGCATCAGCGGCGCGGTAAAGCGATTTTCGCTCTTCAAATGACAGGGTACTCCGCGCCTGATCCAGCATCGTGTCGAGTACAGGATCGTGGTGGTACCCGGCATTGAACCCGCGTGGGGACATGTTGCGGCTGTGCAGGACCTGAGATAACCACACGTCGCACGACATGGCCCAGCTCATCTCGCTCATTGCGACGCCCATCGGTGCGCCTTGCCGCCATTGATTGCAATAGGCAACCCATTCATCTTGCAAGCTGACTTCCAGTCGGACCCCGACCGCAGCGAGGTCGTGTGCGATTCGTTGGAAGATCGCTCCAGGATCGAGTTGCGCCGAGCCCGCGCGTGCGCCAATGACATGCAGGACCAAGCCCTGTGGAACACCAGCCGCTGCCAGTAAGGCGCGCGCCAGATCAGGGTCGTAGGGATAGCGTTCCAATGCATGCGCATCATGCGCTGGCGCACCCGGTGGAATCGCCGAGGTTGCAGGGCGTACAGTTCCTGGAAAGAGCGCGTCACAAAGCGACTTCCGATCAATGGCATGTGCAATGGCCTGGCGTACCCGGCCATCGGATACCCATGGGTCACGTTGGTTGAACACCAAGTACCAAAGGTACGGAGGGGAAAACGCAGGCACGTTAAAACCGCGCGCCAGCAGGTTCTCCACATCGGTGCCCTCGAGGCTGTAGGCTACGTCCACCTGGCCTTCCATCAGGGCCCGCACGCGATCCTGCAGATCGGGAATTGGAAGGAACTGGATGGCATCGATCGCCGGCGGGCCATCCCAATACGCCGCGTTGCGTCGAAGTTCCACGGCCGATCCGCCCGCGGTCTCAAATCGACGATGGAACCGAAAAGCCCCGGTGCCTGGGGCGCGATCTGCGCAGCCATCCGGTCCGAATTCTCGGATCGCCTTAGGGCTGATAAGTGCCTGCGAGCCGGGCGCGTCTTCCTGCGTCATGTAACGCAGAAATTCCGGGAATGGTTCGCTCAAGCGAAACTCGACTGTCATCGAGTCCCGCGCGTGAACGTGGTCGATGAGCCCTACCCCTTCGCGATTGAAGTCAGCAGCGACATGTGAGTAATAGGGAGAGGCCGGATCGCACATCCTCTGGTAATTGAGGACGACGGCATCCGCATCCAGCTCGGCGCCGTCGTGAAAGCGTACGTCTCTGCGAAGTTTGAAGATGAAGTGGCGGGCATCGGGCGATTGCTGCACCGATTCGGCCAGCCTGGGCACCACTTGGGTCGGCGCACCGGTTGAACCGGGGGCATATGGAAATCATCCTCGACGAGGCTTTCGTGCGTTTGCTGCACGACGCGGCCAGTGTTCCAGCCGCCGAAAGAACGGGGTGGGTCGATTTCGTCCACGGCCCAGTCCAGAGCCACGCGCAACATCCGGTCATTTTGCATCTATGAAATGCCTTCAAGGGGGTTTGTAGGAATCAGCTGGCAAAAAGCCGAGCGTCGTCGCGGGCATGTCGCATGGCGGCAACCTCAATCCCAGCGGCCGCGCTGCACGACATCTCCTCAAGACCTGTGCGCAAGGCGATTCGCGTAGCTTTGACGATGTGCTGGGACAGTTCTGCCAGCATGCCCTGGCAGGCTGCAGACGCGAGGAGGTCCAGACGAACCGCGGCCGACAGAATCATGGATGCCACTCCGCGCATTTCGCACAGCACTGCGTGTTCACGATCGATACCTGCAGTGGCCGCAATAGCGCCGGAAACTACCGAGAGATGGCCAGGCGACTTTTGGGCGGCGATCTCTGCGGCGTATTCGGTCAACAGGGCCTGCGCTCCAAAGGTGGTAGCCATGGCCGCGAGGCGGCTGCCGCAGCGGCGGGACGCGGCTTGCGCTGAGGGCGTCTGCTTTAGCAGGTCGAGCCTGGCGTCTACCCCGCGCAGTGCGGCGAGGTCCTGCGCCATCACCGCGCCATGCGCGAGAGCGGTCGCAGTGCCATCGGAGCGAGCCGCCCCGTGGATCAACGCAGAGACCACCATCTCACGCAGCGTTTCGCGGGTCTGCACGCGTCCGTCTCGAATGAGCCTTTCCAGGCCCATCGCATGTGCATGACGGCCAATGGGTAGTGCCGAGTCCGACAGCTGCATCAGTGTCAGCATGCGCATTGCAGCAGTCTCATCCATCGTGGCGTGCATGTGTCGAATGCGGATGCAAATGCGAACCGTGATCCAATCGTTGGGGCGGGTGATCGTGTGCGGCTGCGCCGCAAGCCGGTGGACATTGGGCAGCAAACGGCAGATGGTCGAAACGCAGCTGAAGTCCGGCCAATCCCAGCGCCAACACGGGTCGGGAGGCAAGTTCCGGCGTGTCAGTGACCGGGACGATGATCTCGCCCTCAGACAGTTCGCAAGGGCTGTGCCGATTGCCCAGCGCATGGCCGATGCGGAGCGTATCGGCGGGTGTGAGTTGTGCCAACCCAATGACCATGACCGGTTCCGGTGGGCGGGTGACAACAAGCAAGCGACAGCCATTGTCGTGGAGTACCGCGCCATCAAACAACCAAGCTGGCTTGGGGAGATCCACAGCGATGGCCGTACCGTGCTCTCCGCGAAGCAGCACGCGCCGGCGTGCCGCATCCGCGGCGGGTACCGGTACTCGCTCGATCCAGCGTCCAGCGAACTCTGGCGCACCCACCCGGCCGAGGATTCGCGCTGCAATAGGTGGGTCAAAGTGTTGTTCAATCATTGGAGTTACTTTCGCAGTTGAGGTGCTGGACGGCCAAGCAGGCAGCGGCGCATGAGATCCCACGTGAGCTGCATTGCGTGGCGCAATAGCGGTGAGTCGTCGGCCAGCAAGCGGGCAACGACGCCATATCCAGAAGCCAATGGGGAGGCCCCACCGTAAACTCCTTGCACACTTGCGATACCGGCGTGGACCCTGTCCGCGAGTTCTGCCGCACAACCTTCCTGCGTCAATGCGAACAGCGTCCCGACATAGCCTTGCCTGCCAAGTGCTCCCTCCAGCCACGGATCCGCCTCATCAGGGCAAAAGGTTGCGGCGTCATGGAGGATCGAAGACCCTTCGACGCAGACCCGCAAGCGCAGCGCGAGCAACTGATATGCGTGACGCTCGCCGCTCGCGACACGGCCTGGAGCCAGCGCGTCGGCGATGATCGCCCGCCCACCGGATGCAAGCTCGACCAGGGTGTGCTGTCTATGCATCGAGCGCGCATGCGGTATCAGCATGTCGGGAATGGATTCGAGAAAGGCCCCTTTCCCCACTGAAATGTGCGAGGTCTGCACCGACAGGGTATCCCCTTGCAGTCGCGTGGCGGACGGTGTCGACAGACAAAGCTCAGCGCCGTCACCCAACGCCACGTCGAGGTGCAAACGGTCGCCGCCAAATACCGATCCAGCCGCGTTTTGTACATATATGAGAGCGCCCGGACCGGCGTCGAGCGGCAGCACAGCGGTGGTGGTCAACGGGTAGCGCTGCTTACGCTCCACCAATCGGGTACGGCCTTGGCGGTCGCAGGCCAGACGAAGTTGAAGCAGGCCGTCGGTCATGTACGGCCATGCCCGAACAGTGCCGAGCGCCTTAGCTCCTCGAAGACTGCGCGTACACCCTCACCGCGACGCAGATCCGTGAACAGCGAGGGACGATTGGGTCGAGCTATTGCCACATCGGCGCGGATGCGGTCGAGGTCCGCGTCAACGTGGGGAGCTAGGTCGATCTTGTTGACCACCAACAGGTCGGCTCGCAAAACGCCTAGTCCACGCTTGCGCGGTATGTCGTCCCCGCCAGCCACGTCGATGACAAACATCCACCAATCCACCAGTTCACTTGAAAAAGTAGCGGCCAGATTGTCGCCGCCACTCTCGATGAGGATGACGTCTGGCTGAAAGCGCCGTTCGAGCCATTCAACGGCCTCGATGTTGACGGACGGGTCTTCGCGAATGGCGGTGTGCGGACAGGCCCCACTCTCGACGCCCAACACCCTATCGGGATCGATCAAGCCGGATCGACGTACACGCTCCGCATCCTCTCGCGTAACCAAGTCATTGGTAATAACTGCCGTGGAAATACCCTCCTCGGCAAAAATGGGGAGCAGGCGCTCCACGATGCGCGTCTTGCCGCTGCCAACCGGACCGCCGATGCCTAATCGCACCACAGACATTTCAGATCCCTTTGTTCACTTGAGCATGTAGGAGGCCCCCAGCGTCACTCGCGTGGCTGGAGCGCTGATCAGCGTTTGGCCATCGATGTAGACGCGGAAGGTTTCTGGATCAACCCTGATATCGGCCAACAGATCGTTGTAGAGCATATTGCGCTTGGTCAGTCCCCGTGTGTCCGTTACGGCCACCAGAGCGGATTTAAGGTCGAGCCTGCGGCCGATGTCTGCAGCGATGGAAGGCGGCGCGACAAAGCGCACGCCCAGCGCCTGTGGCGCACGACCGAAGCAGCCCCACATGGGCCGGTAGCGCAACGGCTCGCAGGTCATCAGAGATGCATTGGCTTCCCCAAGCGGTGCCCATACAGGGAAACCCGATTTCATGACCAACTCCGGTTTGATGCCGAAACTGTCGGGACGCCAGAAAACCAGGTCGGCCAACTTTCCCGGAGCAATGGATCCGACCTCGTGATCGATGCCGAACATCTTTGCAGGGTTGATCGTGTACTTGGCGATGTACCTCAGGATTCGGTGGTTATCGGCGCCCGTGCCGAGGTCCTCAGAAAGACTGCCGCGCAGATCACGCATGTGCTCAGCCAGCTGCCAGGTCCTTGCGATCGTCTCGCCAATGCGCCCCATACCCTGGCTGTCAGAGCCGATAGCGCTGATTGCTCCTAGGTCGTGCAATACATCTTCGGCGCCGATCGTCTCGCGGCGGATACGACTCTCCGCGAAGGCAACGTCCTCCGGTAATCGAGGATTCAGATGATGGCTTGTCATCGCCATGTCGAAGTGCTCGTCAAAGGTGTTGACCGTGAACGGATTGGTTGGATTGGTCGAAGACGGCAACACATTCGCCTTGCCGCAAATGCGGATGATGTCGGGCGCATGCCCGCCGCCCGCGCCCTCGACGTGGTATGCATGGATGCATCGGTCACCGATCGCGCGCAAAGTATGCTCGATGAAGCCCGATTCGTTTAGGGTGTCGGTGTGCAGTTGGATCTGGCCACCGCCAATGTCAGCAGCCTGGAGTGCGGCGTCGATGACGGCCGAACTGGCGCCCCAGTCTTCATGGACTTTGAGGCCGGCGGCCCCAGAGGCGAGTTGTTCAATCAGGGGCGCCACGGTGTGTGACGCAGCCTTGCCGATGAAGCCGAAGTTCACTGGGAACGCCTCAGCCGCCTGTAGCATCAGACCTAGGTTGGTTGTGCCGGTTGAGGCGATCGGAACCGTGGTGGGACCGAGTCCCCCGCCCATCAAGGTCGTGATGCCTGCGCACAGGGCCTCATCCACCTGACCCGGGTCGATGAAGTGGACATGGCAATCGATGCCTCCGGTCGTGACGATCAATCCTTCGGCGGCTCTGATGTCGGTATTGACCCCGACGATAAGCTGAGGGCTCACGCCATCCATGATGTTGGGATCCCCGGCCTTGCCAATACCAACAATCCGCCCTTGCTTTATGCCGATGTCCGCCTTGATGATGCCGGCCACCGCGTCGATGATCAGTGCGTTGGTGACGACAAGGTCGAGAACGCCGTCCGCCGCTGTCATCGCGCCGTCGCAGCCAGTCCCTGCACGGATCGTCTTGCCGGCACCAAAACAAGTTCGTCGCCGCCATGACAGTAGTCACGCTCGACCCGGGCCCATAGCCCTGTGTCGCCGAGGCGGACGCTGTCGCCTGAGCTGGGGCCGTACAGTTGCACGTAGCGTGAACGTTCAATGGTGAATGCCATGCCTAGTCCTGGATAAACGCGACAAGCCGGGTCATTGCTGCGCAGCGCACCGCCGGGTCGTCGAGTGCTCCATTGATCAGGCCCGCCAAGCCGAACACGCGACGCGCACCTCCGATGGCCACAAGATCAACATCTCGCGCATCGCCGGGTTCGAAACGTAGTGTGGTTGCCGCTGGTATATCCAAGCGCATGCCGTACGCGGCGGCGCGATCGAACCGAAGTGCCGGATTGACTTCGAAAAAGTGATAGTGCGAGCCGATCTGTATCGGCCGGTCACTGGTGCTTTCCACTCGAAGGCGCAGCGTAGGCCGGTTCTGATTGACCACTAACGGTTCTTCGACCAGGCGCCAGCGTGGCTCGACTTGCGGTGCCGCATTCGACGGCCCTTTTGCCTTGGCTGGCCCTATTGGATCGCGAACGCATACCAGCTTCTGCCCGTCAGGGAAGAAGGCTTCGACCATGACCACGTCGATGCGCTCGGCCACGCCTGCCATCAGGTCGTCCTCGTTCAGAAGCGCGCTGGCCATGGACACCATATCCGCCACAGTCCCTCCCTGGCGCGCCCCCTCGCAGATGGCGTCCGCGATCAGCGCCCGCGCCTCCGGTTCGGTCAGCTGCAAGCCCTTCTTGCGGCGAGCCTGCGCTAGGCTTGCCGCCTGGTGCAGCAGAAGGCGATCAATCTCACGAGGAAAAAGGCGCATTGCAGAATACCTGTGGTCCAAAAACAAAAAGCCCTAGCTCCGCCGTCAGGCAGTGAAACGAAGGCTACGTAGCCAAAATGGGGCGGCAGCCCTGCCGCGGTGCATGGAACGCTCCAACTCAATGGCGCCCGTTGTTGTTAAGCACAATTTGTGCCACCTGAGTGAACAGACGGTGGACCCTGCCAGGTTTCCACGGACATCCATCCATGCCGCCAGCAGCTGCTTTCCTTTGTGACGGGGCCATGGATCCGATGGACGTGTGCCTGCGCACGCGATGGTGGAAGCCCTCTATCAGTCCCAACCAAGCCACGCTGCAAAGCAGACATCGACACAGTCATGCTTGACACCTTTTCGGGATTCCCGCCAGTACTTGTGAATGCTCAACTCGCGATAACGCTACTTATCGCGGACAACAAAAAAGGCGCTTTGAGCGCCTTTTTTGCGTCTGGTGCCACCATTCGAGCTACATGTATGTCCACCGTTTGCTGTGGAAACGATGCTGCGCATCCACTTTTGCAGCAGTGGTTCAACTTGTCTGACCCGGCGATGGAAGAGGCGCTGTACGACACGCCGATGTTCCGTGAGTTTGTCCGGCTGGACATGGGGGAGGACCATCTTCCCGACGAAAGCACCATCTTGCGGTTTCGCCATCTGCTCGAAGCTCACGATCTGAGCTTGCAAATCTTGGCAACCGTCAACGCCACCCTCACCGCCAAGGGTTTGCTGCTCAAGCAAGGCACGGTCGTGGATGCGACGTTGATTGCCGCGCCGAGTTCGACCAAGAACGGCACAGGCACGCGCGACCCTGAGATGCACCAGACCAAAAAGGGCAACCAGTGGCACCACGGCATGAAGGCGCACATCGGCTCGGATGCCGATTTGGGGTTGGTGCACAGCGTGACCACCACGGCGGCCAACGCGCACGACATCACCCAGGCACACGCGCTGTTGCATGGGCAAGAAACCGACGTCTTTGCCGATTCGGGCTACCGGGGTGTTGAAAAGCGCGCAGAAATTCAGGCCAAGCACCCGGATGTGAAATGGCACATCGCCATGATGCCTGGCAAGCGAAAGGCCATGGACAAGAACACGCCCATGGGCAGCATCCTGGAGCAGTTGGAAAATACCAAAGCCAGCATCCGCGCCAAGGTAGAGCACCCGTTTCGTGTCATCAAGCGGCAGTTCGGCTACGTCAAGGTCAAGTACCGGGGGCTGGCCAAGAACACGGCCAATCTGATGACGCTGTTTGCACTGTCCAACCTGTGGATGGTGCGCAAACGACTCTTGAATATGGGGGCGCAGGGATGAGTGCGCCCAAAAACGGCCAAGGGGTCGCGACTGGGGTTCAATTCGCCCTGAATCTGCCCTTTGAACGCAAAAAAGTGTCGTCATCTGAAATAACAGCCGCCAGTCGCCGCGTCAGCGGTGGTTGTGCAGACCATCCTTAATTATCCAGGGCGCCTGGATTGGCCTGATCATACTTTTCATTGGATTTGCAGCGATCGGAGTGTTCAGCTTTGGCAGAGCAGGTCGTTTGCTGCGCGACACGCCAGGGTGCCAGTGCGATTGGCCGCCGCCCCACCATTCGCCGAGGCACATGGGAGCACCGGCCGCTGAACTGAAGGTCGGCTTGATGCTGGTCTGCGCAAGTGCGCCCCATGGGTGTGACCGGCACCCAACGCTGCAGAACTGCCGCTCACCAGGCATGGACAGCTTCAGGCTGTACTCGGTCATTGATGTTTGCGATCTGACCGACTGCGTTTGCCGCAAGAAGTCATTCGGCGGGCATCGACTTGATTGACCGCTTGACCCTCAACACCAGTCGTTCGATTCATGCCCCCGAGATGGAGTCACGCGAACGACCGGTCTTGGTATTGATGGCTTGCCGCTCCCGACCCATAGCAGACGTCTATATTTGGCATAGATAGCACAACTTATTTCCCTCACAGGCACCCGCGACCATGCCACAAAATGACATCAACGAGTCATCAGGGTGTCATATCACGACATTACCATCGCTGCAATTCAGATTCGTAATCAGGTCATCATTTTGATTACGAATTCAAATCTGCCGGAGGTGTCATGATCGAACTACAGAATGTCTCAGTCAGTTATGGTGATGCGATTGCACTGTATCCCACCACTCTCAAACTCCATCAGGGACAGTTCACCGTATTGCTCGGATCTTCCGGCGCTGGAAAATCCACGCTACTTCGCTGTATTAATTCGCTGCATGCGTCGCAGCGCGGCACCACCATTGTCGCCGGCTTAGGAAATTTGGCGAACTCGCGTGCATTGCGCATGCATCGCCGACAGACTGGCATGGTGTTTCAACAGCATCAATTGATTGGCCGACTGACGGCTTTGCAAAACGTTTCGATGGGCCGAATGGGCTACCACACGGCATTACGCAGTCTATTCCCCCTCCCGGCGAAGGATCAATCCATATGCTTGCAAAGTCTGGACCGAGTCGGCTTATTGCACAAAGCCTTAAGCCGTGTCGACGCATTGAGCGGCGGCCAGCAGCAACGCATCGGTATTGCCCGGGCTCTGGCTCAGCAACCTAAACTGGTGTTGGCTGATGAACCGGTAGCCAGCCTCGATCCTGCTACTGCAGAGCGAGTGCTAAGTCTGCTGCACCGCATTTGTAAAGAGGACGGGATTTCGGCGGTCGTCAGCCTGCATCAGGTAGACCTCGCTCAACGTTATGCCGACCGTATTATTGGCCTGTCCCATGGCCGAGTCATTTTTGATGCCGCCCCGCAGACTTTGGATCAAGCCAGTTACGACACGCTGTATGAACAAGTACCCCGTTCTTCTTTGAGCGTTCCACAAGACGCTCGAGAGGAACGGCTTATCGATACTTCATTTCCCATGCAACTTGCTACCGTAAAGGATTGATTATGAAAAAACTCGCATCCGCATTAATGTCTGTCTTGCTTGCCGCCGTCTGCAGCATTGGCCATGCATCATCCAATCCCGATCCAGAAACGCTCAAAGTTGCGCTGCTGCCGGACGAAAACGCATCGACCGTAATTAAAAACAACAAGCCGCTCGAAATCTATCTGGAAAAGAGCTGGGAAAGAAAATTGAGCTGGTGGTTACCACTGATTACTCGTCAATGATCGAAGCCATGCGTCACGGCCGTATCGACATGGCATATTTTGGCCCCTTGTCGTATGTGCTGGCTAAGCAAAAGAGCGACATCGAGCCATTCGCAGCGATGAAGCAAAAGGGTAGCACTACCT
Organism: Cupriavidus sp. EM10; assembly: GCF_018729255.1. Lineage (NCBI taxonomy): Bacteria > Pseudomonadati > Pseudomonadota > Betaproteobacteria > Burkholderiales > Burkholderiaceae > Cupriavidus > Cupriavidus sp. EM10. The sequence goes on along the minus strand of NZ_CP076062.1, from coordinate 274,910 downwards.
ACCAGTCCGTATTGATCGCCAATACTGGCGCCGGCATCGCCAAAATCAGTGATATCGTCAACAAGAATGTCGCTTACGGTGATAAGGCATCCACCTCCAGCCATTTGATTCCGAAGTCGATATTGGCGGAAAACGGTTTGAAAGCCGGCGAAAACTATCGCGAACACTTTGCCGGTGCGCATGACGCGGTGGCCATGGCCGTGCAAAACGGTCACGCGCAGGCTGGCGGCTTGAGTAAGCCGATTTTTGAATCCCTGGTTCAGCGCGGACTGGTCGATCCCAACAAAGTAAAAGTTCTTGCCGAATCGAAGCCATATCCGCAATACCCGTGGACCATGCGCAGCAATCTGAAGCCGGAACTGAAGGAAAAGATCCGTGCAGCCTTCTTGAATCTCAAAGATCCGGAAGTCCTGAAACCTTTCAAAGCCGATGGTTTCGGCCCGATCAGCGACAAAGACTATGACGTGGTGCGCAGCCTTGGCACACTGCTCAAGCTCGATCTGTCGAAGTTCTAAGTGAGCGACAGCATGCAAGCTGATTTTGGTTTGATTCTGGCCGAGCGCCAGCGCGTATGGAACCGCACGATACTGCAGTTTGCCGTTGTGCTGGCGATTGTGATCGGTTGCTGGTATTACGTCGGCCTATTTGATGCCGAGCGATTGAAGGATGGCATGCCAAGCCTGGTAAAAATTGCCGGCGAGATGTTCCCACCGAACTTCTCGCAGGCTGGCACCTGGGTCAAACCGGTACTGGATACCTTGGCCATGAGTATCGCCGGCACGGCAATCGCGGTATTGCTATCCATTCCCTTAGGAGTGCTCGCCGCGCGGAATACTAGCCCTCATCCACTCGTGTATCAAGCCACACGCGGCCTGTTAAACGCTTTGCGATCGATACCCGAACTGATCATGGGCATCCTGTTCGTGGCAGCCGTTGGCTTCGGCGCATTGCCGGGTGTTTTAGCCCTAGGCTTACATTCGGTTGGCATGATCGCCAAATTTTTTTCGGAATCGATCGAACATGCCGATCCGGCACCGGTAGAAGCCGCGCATGCAGCGGGCTGCACGCCATTGCAGGTGATTTTTCATGGGATCTTTCCCCAAGTGCTTCCGCAAATGGCCGATACCGCGATCTATCGATGGGAATACAACTTCCGTGCTTCGACCGTGATGGGCATGGTCGGCGCCGGTGGAATCGGGTTCGAGCTGATGGGCTCTCTGCGCATCATGCAATACCAGGATGTCTCGGCTATTTTGCTGGTTATTTTAGGCATGGTTACCCTCGTCGACGCCTTCAGCTCCTTCCTGCGTCGCAAGTTCAAATAACTCCCAAAGCTTACAAAGGTTTTTATGAAGCCCAAAGTCGTCCTCACCCACTGGGTGCACCCGGAAATCATCGAATTGTTGTCCGCTAGCGCCGATGTTATCCCCAACACCACACGGGAAACCTTGCCGCGTTCTGAGGTAATTGCGCGAGCCAAAGATGCGGATGCACTCATGGCTTTCATGCCGGACAGCATCGACAGCGCGTTTCTCGAGGAATGTCCAAAGCTGCGTGTCATCGGCGCCGCGCTTAAAGGCTATGATAACTTCGATGTCAACGCCTGCACACGCCACGGTGTATGGCTTACGATTGTGCCGGATTTGCTTACGATCCCGACCGCTGAACTGACTATCGGCCTTCTTCTCGGTTTGACAAGGCATATGCTGGAAGGCGATAGGCAAATCCGTAGCGGACACTTCCAAGGCTGGCGGCCGACACTATATGGCTCTGGTTTGACAGGAAAAACGCTTGGCATCATTGGTATGGGGGCGGTCGGCCGTGCAATCGCCCAGCGCTTGGCTGGCTTTGAAATGAATCTCTTGTATTGCGATCCGATTCCGCTCAATGCCGAACAAGAAAAGGCTTGGCACGTACAGCGCGTCACGCTCGATGAACTGCTCGAAAATGTGATTATGTCGTGCCGATGGTTCCGATGGCCGCAGAGACACTGCATCTAATCGATGCCACCGCGTTGGCCAAGATGAAAACCGGTAGCTACCTGATCAATGCATGTCGCGGCTCGGTCGTGGATGAGAATGCGGTGATAGCAGCACTGGCGTCTGGAAAACTAGCTGGATATGCAGCCGATGTCTTCGAGATGGAAGAATGGATACGCGCTGATCGCCCGCAGGCTATCCCCAAGGCGCTGCTCGACAATACGGCACAAACGTTTTTTACGCCGCATTTGGGATCGGCGGTCAAGGAAGTTCGGCTTGAAATCGAGCGGCAGGCAGCGATGAACATCATCCAGGCACTCGCTGGTGAAAAACCGATGGGCGCGATTAATCAGCCGTATCCGGGAGTAAAGGCGGCGTGATAGATCTGGAGCGTGTGGCGACGTTCATTGCCGTCGTCAAATGCGGGGGCTTTCGCGAAGCGGCGAAGCAAACTGGATTGTCCCAGCCAACAGTAACGCAGCATATCAAGCGGCTGGAGCAGTCTTTGCAGGCCCGGCTGATTGACCGCGCAACAATGCCGCAAAGCCTGACATTGGAGGGAAAGATTTTTTCCCCTATGCGGAACAATTGCTCCGTACTAGCCATAAGGCTACGGCAGCCCTCCACAATAAAAGCCTGGTCGTTGGTGCAAGCTCCAATATCGGCATTTATCTTTTACAACCCTATATCAAGGCGCTCCAAGATAAATTAGCAAACAAGATCGATGTGAGGATCGGCAAAAATATCGAGATTGCCGCTTTGCTGGAAACGCTTGAAGTGGATGTAGCGGTAATGGAGTGGTGGGACTCACGTCCTGGGTTCGTCTCAACAGTATGGCGGCGCGAGAGGATGGTTGTCATTGTTCGCCCCGGCCATCCTTGGGCTGCCGAGTCGACCATTCCACTTAAGTGGTTAAAATCCCAGAACTTGCTTGGAGGCGAAGCGGCTACCGGAACTGGGCGCCTACTACAACAATATGCCGGTGCCGACTCGGCAGAGTTCACAGTGGGTATGCAGTTAGGTAGCACCGAGGCGGTCAAACACGCGGTCCACGCAGGGCTAGGAATCTCGCTTGTGATGGAAAGCGCGGTCAAGCATGAACAGGCAAGCGGATGGTTACATGCAATTCCGATTGAAGAAGATGTTTACAAAGATCTTTATCTCGTACATCGCTCAGAAACTTCGTTAAGCGGTCCGGTGGCAAGCCTTGCAGATTTGATTCTCCATTCTCCGGATTTAGGCTCAATAGAATATAAATAGCAAAACGAATGTCTGCTTCTGGCCGATAGCTGCCATCACAGGAACACCAACACAGTTGCGCTGGCGCTAGCTTTCTTCGGCTACATCAGCGCTCATTGCTGTTGCCACTGCGCGATTAGGTGGTGGATTGGCGACGCGAATCAGTGGAGGTTTGTTATGCGAACGCATTGTGGATTTGCTGCAAAAACTCAACCCAGGCAGGTCGGCTCCGACCTTTCAATCTGCCGTTCCGTCTGACATCTTGACGACGCGCAAGGGCAGATGCGTTACTGGACGCTCGGCGTTGGCTGCTGAAAGGCTGTGTACCGCGTCGCCCACCGCCTTGTAGTCTCGCCAGAACCGCTCAAGTGCAGGCCCGCCTCCGGCCATTTGAACCGCGCGGATGAGGCCGGCGTGGGCTGCCACCATATGCGTGAGCTGGGCTTCCAGCCGCTTGATGTCCTGCCGGTAGCCTGCGGCCTGGTCTTGCAGACTGCCGGCGCCTCCACCTCCGGCGACGATTTTGCGTACTCCTTGCTGCTGTGCCTGGGCCGCAGCGATGAGCGCGCTTCTAGCCTCATTGCGCGTGAACGCTGAAGGGTTCTTCAACGTGCTGTGGCGCCGTGCCACCTCCCGCGCTGTGATGTCGATGTTGTCGGTGAGTAGCGTGTTGAGGATGTCGGCCAGCTCCTCGTTCTTGGGGTCTAAGAGCAGCCTCATTTGAAGATGTCCTCTTTCAGGGTGGAATGGTCGATGCCGTCTGCGAAGACGGATTGGTTCGGTTGGGCGTGAAGCGCAGCCGACACACCAGCAATCAGCCGCTCGGCATGGGCAATCTGGTTCTTGCGCCCCACGGTGGTGGCCGGCTTGCAACGAGCCGCGTCCCGCATCGCCACGAGCTTCGAGCGAAGGTCTTCAAGAGTCACCCGGTGCTCAGCGACCCCGCTGGCCGTAAAGTGCTTGCACTGGTCGAAGCACTTGAGGTGTCGAGTGCAGGGATTGACAGAGAAGCTGTTGGTGCAGAAACCGTACGGCGTGACGTGGAAGCCATCTGCGTTGGCCGCCAAGTAGATGAAGGCTGCTTCATCACCGCTCTCGTGCTGGATGCGCTTAAACGATTGCCCCAAATGGCTTTGCAGCGCCATACCACTGACGACCATCTTGCCCACCAATTCCTTGGCGCTTCCTGCGGGAAGGACCTTGGACGCTGCAGGCGGCAGTTTGACGAAGCTCAACTTCTCTGCGAGGTTGCGATGGTCATACTCGTAGCTCTGAGCGACGGTCCGTCGACCGAACTGGTGCGTAATGATGGTGTCAGGCACATTCTTACGGAACATCTCTGTGTTCATGAGATGCCGAAGACTGTGCGGCTTGATTGACATCAACTTCGACTCAGGCGACCGTCCGTACACACTGAACATCGACCGGCCTGCATGACGTCCTAGCGCGATGAGCATTCCCGGGTACAGCATCGGCTTGATTTCTGTGTCCTCTTGAAGGGGAAGCTGGAGCGGGTAAGTTCGTCCTGCCGTGCTCCGCCCCAGGCTCAGAAATAGGCGGTCGCTAGTCCAAACTGGCCTCCCGGAGGAGGTACGAAAAATCCGGCAATCCGAGTCAGGAAATCGGCTGGGGTTCTGCTGTTGCAGGCGCAGCAGCTCTCGGACGGGGCCGACAATCTCTACCATCTCAGTGACCGTTGAGACCACAACATCTTCGAACATCGCGGGCACATGCTGGTGTGCCTCAACAAGCAGATTTGGGGCGCCGTCGATGTGCTTCTCGGCGTAATAGTGCAGTCGCAAGGAGCGTGAGACGCCGCCCACCGTTCCGGCCGGGCGGCCGGTGACTATGTCGAGGTGTTCATCCCAAACCAAGCAGTCGGCGGGTATCGTCAGCACCTCCTCGATTCGCAGTCCCGTGAACAGAGCCAGTTTCACGACACCGAAGCGAACTGCGTCCATGTAGGTCTGGGGCGTCTCCTGGAAGACGATTCGCGTCAGTTCAAGTAGCGCGGAAAGGTCCGGTAGCTTCTCGGCGTGCTGGCGTTCCTGCAGCGAGCCGAGCAACGCTGACGACTCCTTCCTTTTTAGTTCCGGGCGGACTGGGCAATGAACGGAGATGAGGTTCTCGTCGATGTACCTCGCGACCGTTGAGAAGTCGCGCGCCGGCTTGTCGGACCAGGCCTTAAGGCCCAAGACGGCGTCAAAGTTTTCACGTGAAAGCTCCCACGGCGGGCATCGAACCAGAGAGAAGAGGCGACGAGCAGCTCTGGCTATTTGTTGTGTGTCGCCGGTCGAGCGGCCGCTGCTGCAGTGCTCGACGATTAGGGCTTTGATGAAGTCCTGCACGTCTTCACCGAGCACCGCGCCTTCCGGCAATTGGCTGGGGTGCCATCCAGTTGAGGCCGCCATCGCGGTCAGGTCGCGCGACACCGCAAAGCCACAACTTCCAGGGACGTGGAGGTCATGGCTTTTGTTCAACTTGCGTAAGTCCCAGTCCGTGTTAGACGTGGCGGCGCCGTTGCTGTCGAGTTCGATGTGCCAGTCAAGTCCGTGCGATGAAGCGACACGACGCATCCGGTCGATGAAGCTCAGATAGGCCTGCGGCGGTGGCGTCAGTTGAGGCGAGAGGATGTGGATGGTCATCCGTGGTTCTTGGGTCGGTCATCAATCAGGGTTAACGCCTGCTGCGCCCCCGCCAGCGCGCGCGTGAGTTGCCGGTAGGCCGGCGTCTCATCGGAGATTCCCTGCTTTAGGTACAGGCGGACTTGGTCGCGCATCCCTTCGATAGCTTCGACGTGGGATTCCCGGTCTAGGGATGGCATGAACTTCGGACAGCCATAGCAAGACGTCACCGGGTTGTAGGCGCAGCTGCTCTGACCCGCTTTGCACAGTCCCACGCCAGCAACCAGCCGATACCCCACCACAGCGCCAATCTGCTGGTCCTCAGGAGCCAGCTGTATCTCGTCGGCTGAGACGAAACTGCCGGTCGATATGTCCAAGAGGCTGTTGTAGAGTTTCGACGCACCGAGCGCCGTGTTGATGAGCTCGGCTTGCTTGAAGCTTGCCCGGATGTAGTGCGACGCGGCCTCTGCGCTCTTGTGGCCGAGGAACGCTTGGATGCTAGCCCTATCATGCCCCGCATCGGCGAGCGTTTGCGCCCCGGTGTGACGGAGCGAGCGCGCCGTGCTGTCCAGTTGCACGGAGAACCGCTTACAGAGAACCACTGCCCTGTCCCAGAAGGTAATTGGTCCGGTTGCGTTGAATAGCCGCAGCCGCCCGTGAGCGAGCGCCGTCGCGTGCAGCCTCGCGACGAGCGGAACCCACTCCGGTTTGACTTGGCGTAGCAACTCGAATTCGTTGCCTGGTGTTTGCTTTGCAGCATGGAACGAGAGCACGCAAGCAAGGTCGTCGCTTGCATCACGGAAGAAGCGGACATGCGTCACGTCGAGGCACAGCGCCTGAACTGGTCGCATACCGTGTTGGTAGGTGATAAGCAGTGCGACAGCGCCCTCCACCTGTCTGTCGGTCAAGTCGTCCTCGCTCGCCGCCGCATCCAGAACTCGAACAATAGCTGCCTGGGCGTCAACGGAAGCCACACGCTCTCTCTTGCCTATGCTTCGCTTGTTCTGCCGGAGGCCTTCCTTCACGAAGGTGTCCAAGCTCTTCACGAGAGGCATGTGAACTGCTCGCCAGTGGCCGGCGCCAGCCTTGCAAGCTAGCTTCAACACGGCCTTCGCGACGTTCGTCTCCAGCGGGTGGCTCAGCACAGTGGTCCAGGTCTCTCGCAGCTTTTCCGCAGGGGTAGCGAGCAGTTCCAAGATGGCTGGCCATTTGGCTATGAGGACGTTGGCGAAGGTCCGGAATGGTGCTGGGGAGGACGCCCGTCGTGTCAGCAGAACAAGCGCTCGCTGTAATTCGCCAACTTGACCCTCGGCGAACTCCAGCCGTACCGTGCTGCCAGCTGCAAAGACCTCCCAGTGACGGTCCGCCAACCTCACCACCGACTCCCGTCCGGAATACTTGTCGAAAAGGGTCATCAACGCGGGGGCAGCGGGCCACTTCCAGTCCAAGGGAGATTTCCCACCATGCTCGGACTGAGGTTGCGGGAGGGCGATTTCAATGGCGTGGTTCACGCAGAAATCCCCCGCATAAGACTAGTCTTTTCAGCAAACAGTGTGTTCCATGCTTGCATCAAGTCGTCCTGAATCGCCGCACGTGCGTAGTGCTCAGGCATGGCTGACCTCGCTGACCATCCGAAGAACGCCCGCATCCGTTGGATTGCCAACTCGCGGTCGGGGTTCAGCTCCATAAACATCGTGTATCTGGCCGTGGCGCAGGTGTGTCGCAGGTCGTGAGGCGAAATGTTCGTCTTGCCGCCAGATCTATCGAAGAGGCTTTGGATTGCCTCGGGTGCCAGGGCATCCGTCAGTTTCCTGAAGACCTTACTTAGTGCCTCGGCAGAGAGCGGGGCCCCCGCCTTGGTGGTCAGTAGGAAACCATGTCCGGCATCGGTAGGTCGATGCTCGGCGGCGAAGTGCTGGTAGAGCAGAGCTAAGTCCTCTGACACCGGAATTTGCCTGTGGGATTCCAGAGTTTTGATGCGTGGCGTGGTCGACCTCGGATCGTTCTCGAACACCGTGGTGATGTCAAGCCAACGAACCACCTCTCCTGACTCCGGGTCCACGTCTTCCTTCAAGGAGTCACAGGCCAACAGCAGTGCTTCGCCACGACGGAGCCCAGCCAGCAGCATTAGGTTGACGATGAGCCAGTTCCGCACGCGCGTTTGATACCCCTTGAAAGGATTTCGAGGCGAGCTGGGATGCGCTACCTCAAGGAGGTCCAGCAGCGTTGTTTTCGGCAGCGCACGAATGAAGCGGAAGCCACCGAGACGGGGGGCGCGCATCCTGCCCATGGCTGCCAGCATAGAAGCAGCTGCGGCCCACTCTGGGTTACTAGGCGCTAAGCGTTTGGCCAGCGATTGCACGAATGCTCTGACTACGCCCCACCGCTGAACATCAGTCGTGTTGTAGGCCGGGTCGGAGGTTGTCGTTAGATAGAACGACTCCACCATGAGCATCACGCCCTCAGCGTCCCGAGTGCTCATACCCTCGTCGAAGGCGTCGGCACCGAAGCGTTCGTCACAGTACCGATAAAAGCTGTCCAGATGCTGGAGGTACAGCTTTCGCGTGCTGGTCGCCTGAGAACTACTCGTGAGGCCTAGGGACCACGCCGTGGACCATAGTCTTGGCATGTGTCTCACGGGGTCAACGATGACATGTTCAGGAACTGCTTGAGTACGGACGAGCACTGGAGATAACGGTTGGGGATACCTCTACGTACAGAGCTTTCCCTCTAAGTGAAATGCAACACTAGCCATGGTACCTCTTAATCGACGATAGCTCTATCGATGATTCCCCCGGTGAGGGGTCAGGGTTAGTTGCTAACCCTCCTGGACTCGCTTCGGTCCAACCTTCCGGAAGCTTCTGTTCGCGTGATTCCATAGTTCTGCGCATAGCCTGTCGCTTCGCATTCCCCAATAAGTTCTCGTTCATCCCGCTGCTCGCTCCATAGTTGTGTTGACTTGGGAGATATGCAGCACAGGATCATGCAAACATGAAGGCCTGGGCGCCACCTTCGCCTCGTCGCCATCTGCCGCAAAAATTGAAGCCCGCAACACGAAAGTCGTGTCTGCGGGCCATGGGTTGGTGGTCAATGGGACAGGCTCAGTCGGAACTGGTCACCGGGTGCGGGCTTGAGGCGAGACGCGGCCGACGACATCCATCGACTCATTTCTGATGACCGGTGCTCGATCGTGTTCGATACCCCGCACTCCCGAGCTTTCACGCGGGCACCGAAGTCATACGCCATGGAGTCCGCGGAAGCGATCCAATCCATCATCTTGAGCTCCGCGAGACAGCTCCCCTTAATACCGAACAAGTGAGCGCGAACACCTTTAGGCAACCGTCCCTCCAATCCCGAGAGAATGGCGTACAGGCCGTGAGTAGGGTGATTCAGCGAACGCCGGCATACTGAACCGACACCGATCAGAGCGGGTGGGGCCAGCCACGGTTGCCAGCGCTCCCATACTTGCATTGTTAGATCGAGACTTCGTAGATACGTCTCCACGTTCCATCCCTGCAGTACGGGTACGATTGGCTTGATCATGTTCGCCACTTCGCGCGCAGTTAGGGTCCTTGCGAGCCTGTTTTGCCACTCGTACAACACGCGTAACGACGCCTCCAGCAAAGTTGCCGTTGTGTTCACGCGGTAGTCCACTTCCTCTTGGTTGCCCGCAACCTGCGGCTCGCAGCAAAGGTCGGGACTAGACATCCAGCGAGCACCACACAGATTTGCAAACTCCAGGTACTGCTCGAGGGACCATGGATAGACGCCGGCAATGCCGTCTTGTCGGCCCTTCTTCTGCCAAAGACTGATCGCCGAGTAACCAGCTGAGTCTAGGGCGAAATCCATCTCAGTCAGATCCGTCGCCGCCGGCATTACAAATTCACGCTTCGTTGGGTTCCAGAACGCGTTCGCGCTCACCATCGCTGGGTAGCCTTGCTCGAATGCGTGGAAGGCCAGGCGGCCACCGCGGTGCGGAATGCCAATCCGCATGACCAACTCATCTTCCAGGATCGCATTCACCTGTCCTACCGGCATTCCCATCGTCTCTCCATTCATATCGCAGCACTCCAAGGTTGATTTGACCTGGGAGGGATGCAGCACAGCGTCAAGTAATCTTTTGGGATACGGGGCGCCATGCCGAGTACAGTGCACGCGGGCTGTTCAGCGGGCAGGCTGGGCCTAAAGAAAAAACCCGCCGGCTCTCGAGGAGCGCGACGGGCGGGTTTCACGTTTGCGACAAGCTGCGCGGCGCCTGATCAACACCGGCTTCCTTCAGGATCGCCTCTTCGGTCCAACCGTTCGATAGGAGAAATGCCACCTGTGCTTCAGTACCGTCATTGTTGATTCCCGTGGCACGAGCAGAGCACTCATCGTGCACTACACTATCGAGCACGGATTCATCGCCCGCTTCCAGCACGAGACCAGCGATACGACGGGTGTCAGGCTCTGCCAATGATTCGCTCTGGGCGTCCTGGAGGAACTTGACCACCATCGACATCCCCAAATGGTGCCGGACGTCATCGTAGGCATTTAACTCCACGCCACGAAGGAAGGGATCGTCCGGCCGGCTCTTATGCCAAGCGACTTTCCACCGACGGGCGGCAGATGCGATGTACGCCTTCTCTTCATCTGTGATGCTCGCCTGAAACGCTTCCTCTGCAGCGTCAACTGCTAGCACTGCCGCCTTGTTTGTTGCTTTGCAGCTCCCAATCACGGCTCGAAGGGCGTTGCGCAGCTCGAACACATCGGTGCGTCTCGCGATCTTCGGTAGGTTCATGCTATTGCTCATTTCGCTTCTCCAGATTTGCGTGCGAAGTGCGTCCCAAGCGGGAAGCTCGTCCCCGCGGGTTGAATGATTGGTGTTGACTTGAGCCAGAATCGATGTCTTGACGCTGAAGGTATGAGCCACAGGTTCGCGCAAGGTAAGACGGTCTAGCGCCAGCGGCGCGCTGCTTGCGGGAAAAGGAAAAGCCCGCAGCACGAATGTCGTGTCTGCGGGCGGTGGGTTAGTGTGGTCAATACGATCGAGCCCTGACAAGCTTCATCAGCCGGTCGTCGAGCTGCTCGTAACCTGAGAAGACAAGTGACAGCTGATCCTTGATTTCCCGTTGGGTTTGGCCATCCTGTACGGGAATGGCCACGGAGATGACGCAGCGTGCCGGCATGGGATCGAAGTCCACCGGGAAGACAATCATGGAACCCGATGCCCGTTCTCGCATAGCCAGGACAGCTTGCGTGCACTCGGACATGACAAGCTCCTCGTCCGGAAGATCCTCAGCATCCCTGCCCCAGAACTCATCACTGAAGGCGACTTCCAGATTGCCAAGAACATAAAAGCGATCGTTGATCGTCGCGAGGTACGGGAGTACATACCCGGGGCCATCCTGGAACGGAACTGCAGCCAGGATGCCTTGAGGAGCATCGCCGGTATGCAGTTCGCCGCAGGCGTTGGTGTTGAACTCGATCGTCGGATAGTTGAGGGCCAGTGACAGCATTCGATGTCTCCTTGCGAGTGCGTGGCGTGGGAGCCGTTGGTGGATAGCTTGTTATGCCGCACAGCGCAGTGGAAGATCTGCCTACCCATTCCTGGCGGGGAGAGAAGAACAAAAGAAGGGGTGCGTCAGACCGATGGTCGATGACGCGCCCCTTGTCGAGGGTTGAGCTGGCTCTACGCCTTACTGTAGCGACGGCCTGGGCCATCGTTGTAGGCCACTTTTCCGGGCGAGAACTTGCCTGAGTACTCAAAGCCTTTGTCCCGTACGGCATTCCGGACTATGAGCTTATTCGAGCTTTGGTCGCGCTCCTTGTGGATGACGCAGTGCGCCTTCTCGACTTGCAGGAGGAACTCGATGTCGTCCTGAGCAACGAGCAGCTTGTCCTGCAGTCGCTTCCTACCACTGATTTGTCTGCCGATGATGGCCGCGCACAGTGCGGCGATCGCACTGGTCAGAATACTACCGACGGCACTAATGATCGCGGCTTGAACAGCCGGATCTTCCAGGTGAATGAAAGATTGCACAGAGCTCTCCTGATGGGTTGACTTGCGGAGAGGTATGCGAAACGCCGCGGCGTAATTTCAGCACTAAAGCGGCAGGCAGTCGGGGGGGGGACTGCAGTGGTGGGCCAGCCGGCAGAACGCCGCCGGTGGCCTGGTCCATCATACTACTCAGCGATCAAGAACCTATTCGGATTCCGCCCTAGCCAAGAGGGCTGCCTCCCGCGGCCAGACCACGTCTTGCCGGTCTTGGGATCGCGATACTTCGGCGCGATAGGCTGGCCCTTCTTGGGACCTCGCCGCGATCGCTTGGCAATGTCGTCCACTGTAAGGCCATACTCCGCCATCAGTTCCTGAATCCTCTGAATGACACCCGCCACCTCTGTCTGGCGAGTCTCCGCGATCTGCGCCTCTAATTTTTCCTTCTGAGCAAGAAGGTCTTTCAATGTAGCCATTCACCGGTCTCCAATTTACCTTACGTATAACATCCTACTATAGACAAGGCCGGGGCAGGACTCGGAATAAAGCCCAATTTTGTTCGGCATCGGATTACTCCCCGCGCTGCAGGTAAAGCCCACAAACCAAAAAGCCCGCCTTTTTAAGGGCGGGCCTCGTGGTGCAAGGTTGGCCGTTAGGCCATTTCCAACTCAGGAGCGTCAGAATTCGGTGAAAGAGTGTTTGTCACTCAACATGGATACATTAGACCGCAGCCAAATTCTGTTGGCAACTACTATTACCCCGGGGTATCAGCCGCGCATTCCACTGACACACTCGAGCGCAGGATTGAGATTGAACCCCGGTGCGCCGCGGAACATCTCCGCCGCACCCCGGAGGTAGGAGAGCATCATTTCGGTTACCAGCCATCTCCTGCCCAGACGTTCGGCTGCCAGCCCCGTCTTCACGGTCCCGGCAAAGAGGTCAACCACCAACTCACCAGGTTCAGTGCAGAGGCGGATAAAAAAGTCCGCGATATCGGTCGGCTGCATGGCGCCGTGGATTGGAAGGCCAAGGGCCTTCGCATGCTGGCGATAGGCGCGCGTGTCCGAACAGGCATGGCCGCGCTCTATGACGTTCCGCGGAATCTTGCCGGAAGTAACCTTGCCAAAGGAGCTTGGCCGCAGCCGGTACGCTCCGTCGCCGTAGATGGCAGTCCGGTTGGCGCCGCCGCTCTGCATGAGCTCCATGTGTCGATCTGTATGCGGTTCAAGTACGCGCCGGTTGTCCGATCGAACCTTCAATGGATCGTTTGTCAGCCAGAGCACCTGCTCGTATGCGGCGGAGAGCTGGACCCGTTTCACGCAGGCCCAGTATGTGGGGCCCGGCGGCTTCGAATAGTTCACCCAGGGGATGCGGTCCATAAGGCTCAATCCGAGCCGATCGCGAAGTGCCAGGGTAAGACGTTCGGGGTAGAGGGAACGCGCCGGACTCTTCTCCTCGAATATGTCCAGACCGATGTTTAGGATCACCGAGGCCCCTGGGATTAGATTTTGGCAATCGGCTCCACTGCATGGCAGATGAAGTCAACGTAATCGGCCTCCGTCGGGTTCCCGTACGCACGTGGCCGTCGCAATGGATAAGGGGTCGAAGTGACCACGAGCGCGATCGGCTCGTCAAAACTGGGGAAGGTGCTTTCGGCCTTGCTCCATATTGCAACGCCGAGATCTGTACTGAAGGCAACCAGTTTCGTCGTCGCCTGCGCCTTGCACAGATCCTTGCTCGCCGCATCGGCGAGCTTCCAGACCCCCCGCTCACCCTCGACACGCTCAAGGACCCCGGCCCGCCGGAGAGTTTGCTGGTACCAACGAAGGCGGCGCTTCTCTGTACTGTGCATCGCGCCACTCGCGCCAACCGGCACGCGGCGCTCCAGCGCAGCCGCATCAATGGCGCCACTGTCCGCCAGAACCTCGTACAACCGCTGGTTGTCGAGCGCCCCATTTGGGGCGTCTGCATAGGCCGCGGTGATGTGCCCAAACAAATCCAGTTGCGTCGTTGATGATTCCATTTATCGCCTCATGCGTCATAACACGTATGCATAATACGTAAGTCGAATGATGCAGGCAAATCCCGGCGCCCGGTGGCTCCCTTCCACCCGTGCCGCCGTACTCGCGCGTGGCCAGGGCAAAGCCTCGCGAAGGCGCCGGCGGCCCACGCAGCAGCTCATGCGTCCGCATGTGATGCATCTCTATGAACCAACAACGGCGGCTTAGCCGTCTACCATTCAAGGAGAACCAAGGATGATCCACAACGAAGAACTCAGCTTGCCCCACACCAACGCCAGTCCTGCACGGTTGTTCACCGATGCCGACCCCGTGGCGATGGGGCTCGTCTACCTGACCGAAGGCGGCTCCCGCCGACGCTCACCTCAATCGGAGGAGCGCGCTCGTCGCCTGGTGGCTTGCTGGAATGCCCTGATCGGAATGAGCACCGAGGACATCGAAACCATGGCGGCAGAAGCCAAACGCAAGCGCCAAGTACTCGCCGCTGATGAAGCCTTGCTTCCAACGAACTGACCCACCGGTTCCACGCCTACGACGGCTCGAACTCCTCTGCCCGCGTGCTCGACTTCGGTCGGCCGCGGGTTTTTTGTTGGAGCACTGACGACGCGCGCACCTCGCAGAAACGGGTACGGCGATCATTACAGGCCGATGTGGGGCATCCCTCTCTGCAATGTCAACTCAGGAGAGACTCAAATGCATCAACAACTGGCTGTTCGACAAGCGTCGCTTTCAGTAGAGGCCGTCATCTCGAAGCGGGTACGTCTGTACGACAATGGCGGAAAGACTCTTGATCGCTATACCGCCGTGTACCTGTTCGATCGTGAGCGAACTGGTATGTACGGGGCACGTGGCATGAACGAGAGCCCGTTCCATGGTATCGGCGCCTACTGTTCTGCAGCTCCTGGCCGGCATCTTGGCCGCCGTGTCAGCCTCGCGGATCTACCAAGCGACTGTCAGCGCCTGGTGCGTACCGACGTCGGCAGTTTCATTGCGGCGCAGACCGAATCACAAGCGGACTGATTTCCACCGCGTTGAAGAATGAACCCGACCCGCATCCGTTAGAGGATGCGGGTTCATTTTTTACTTGAGTCAGCGCTCCCTGGAAGCGATTATCGGAATCGTAGGCAGTGATGACAACGCTACCAAACGTGTCTGCCTCTGCGCTCCAGTTTTCTGGCAGCGCCACCGGGACTTTCACCTCTCGTTGATTGATCTTCATGAGCACCCAACATTCACCTGGCGAGGTCGCCGCAAACTGACGCTCCCACGGCACCTGTGGCCGCAAGCAAGCCGTCCAGAGGATCGTGGCTATCTTCCGCTGTCTTGTTGTCACCCGACTCGGGGCCCTCTGACAGCGAACTGGCTCCGGGCGATCTAGCCACCCGATCATGTGCGTCAGTAATCGGATGAGTGCCCGGCTGAGGCGACCAAGATGGTCAGTCCGAAGGGCCACAATCGAAAAGCTACCGTGCTCCGCATGGTGAGAACTACTCGCGAAGGTTTGTCCAATGTCCATCATCGCGCCGATCAATACCGCCTTGCCATACGCCTGGTCGTTGTAGCTAGCGATTTCCGCTTCCGTCGGCTCTATTTGACGCGACATGATCTCACCCCCTGCAAATTAGAGAGACCACACCACACCCAACGTCAGCAACAAAAGGCCAAGCACACGCACGAGTTTGGCTGAAATGGTGTCAGTGAGAGTGGCACCGATACCGCCGAGCAAGAAGGCTAAAGCTATCCCGATATGCTGCAACGATGCAGGGATGGACAACGACGAATGTGCGATTTCAAGCAGCTCTGGCGTCAGTAGGAGCACAAGTATTGCAAAAAGCGGAAAGAGCCATTTGAGATTGCGGTCCAAGTATGAAGTAACCACGCTATGTTCTCCTTCGATGATGCCTATAGGCCGGGCTTTGCCTCGAGCTTCGTGCCCAAAGGCGATGCCACAAGGTTGTTGATCTCGTCCGCGCGCTTCTGTTTTGCTGCGAGCGCGTACTGCTCTGCCGACGAAGGATTGGCCCGAATCTTCTCCACGAGAATTCTTAACTCGTCCAGCGAATCACTGGTTGGACGCCCTCTGGCCGCACGCCAGTCGGCTACAAACTGAGACACCGACTCAATCCGCAATGCTTCGAGCTCGGCAAGCATCTGTCGCTGCTCTCGATCCCGGGCCTCTTGCGCCTGAGCCCGATAAATCTCCAGTTGGACATCCCCATCGCGCCCAATCCCACTGGACAGAATGGCGGCCACGACGACTGCAATTGCGCCCAACAACAGAATCCGCATCACCTACGACCCTCCCCGTATCAATCTCGCTGGTCGGCATGCGGATCTTCCTGGGAGGAATCCCGTCCCATACCGGTAACTTGTCAGTCCGAATCATATCACGTATGCATAACACGCACCGATAATACAGAAGGTTCATTTTCGCACCGGCACGGATGGCCGCAGCAGCAATGCGCGTAGAATTGATGCCCCAGCTACGACACCGAGAACCGAAGAATGTCAGCCACAATCCCACTGCTTCGCCAAGCCATCGAACCCATCCTGGGGACCATTCAAGATCGAGTACATGCTGTGTGGATCGACACCGCCGGGAACACGCTTACGGTGCGCTTCCAGACGACCCCTGAGGACTCCGCCGGCATGATGTTGCACGTGGTCGTCAAGGATGCAGCTCAGAGGATTGGTATCCCGAACATCCTGACCCAAGGTATTGGCGTGCGAGGGCTTGGACGCTCGCTCATTGCCTCAGTGCGATCAGTGGCGGGCCAGGTCGGCTATCGCCTTTTCATCGACGACATGGTTCAAGGCTTCTATCGCAAGAGCCTTGAATGGGGCGCCATCGAGGTAGATCACGAGACGGTAGAGATCACCGATGCTACGCGCCTTGCCGACGTTACACCGGGCCACAGCACGTTCAAGGCCATCAACGCCAGATTCCTGACAGACGAACAAGTGCTGGCCGCACAAGAGCGATTCCTTGCGGCTAACCCTAGTGTTCTTGCCGAACTCAATGCTTTTTCGCCAGAGCTCGCCAAGATTTACCACATCAATCTGGAGGATCAGCGCAAGAAGCTGGCAGCCGAGGCCATCGCCACGCAAGCGCGGCGAAAGGGTATCGACGCCTTCGAAGTATGGCTGGAGCACGCCATCGAATCCCCCAGCGAGCGCACGAGCATCCTGGAGCGCCGCCAGGAACTGATTCGCGCTGCGATTGGCAACTAACAGAAGCCGTTCACATTGGCCGTCCCAGCGACTGGGAGCCCCCTCGTTGGAACGGCGTCAGAAGTTGTAAGTAATGGCGCCCTGGCTCTCCGAGATCCATTTCTTGGCGAGCAGGGCCTTGATGATCGACTCAACCTCGCGATCGGCGAGAGTCGCGGGGCGGAACATCGAATGAATGTGCTTGGCTAACGTGGCACGCCGGCGCGGCCGTGCCGCCTTCCGCGAGCGAGACAATATCTCTCTGGCCTTCTCCGCTGTGCACTCGCGCGTGGTGCCGCCGGCTGGTTTTGCAGCCTTGGCACTATCTGGCTTTGTTGGCGCTTTGCTCGCCGGCGCAGGCACTGCCTGGGGTACCGACCTTGGAACCACGCTGCTTGCCTCTGCCTGAAGGGATCGCATGACATGCGGTTCCGCGACATGCATGCCATTGCTCTGCAAGGCCGGTTGCGTCGGCCTTGGCGCCGGCGTCACGGCCCCAAAGTCAACCACAATCGGCTCTGCTGCCGGCGGCGCGTATGGGGCGTCTGGGGTGTATCCGAATGCTTCTGCGATGGTCGTAACACGGCTGGCGGGGATTCCGTGCTGAGTCCGGAGCCAATCGAGTAGCGGATCAAAGCCCTTGTCCCGAGACAGGACCACCACCGGTCCCTGCTCACCAGCCTGCGCCATTCGGCCGAGCTCGAAGGCAATATGAAAGTCAAGTGCGTTTGGACCGGTGCCGCTCGAGCGCACCCAGCGAGCGCGCTCCCCCATCTCCTGCAGCCCCATGGCCACCTCGATCGGTACTTTCCGCTGCAGCTCGCCCGCGAACACGGCGATGCGGGTGTCCGGCGCTAGCCGCCCAAAATCGATCGCCTGCACATTCTCGAAGTCGACAAGCACGACAGGGCCACCCATCACTTCGACCCCAGTCCTACTGCCCCCACCAGGCCGCCGAGCCGGCCAACGCTTCCCTGAAAATCCTGCACTCGAAATCCTCCCGATGCACGTTTTATGTACTTTTGACAAATTCTACCAATACTCACTGCGCCGGCGTAACAGCCGGTACACGGTCGACGTTGTCACTTCGGGATGACGCGATTGCGTCGGTGGTATTCGGTAGCTGCTATCGGGCCCAAACGGAGGAATCTGCCCATGCAGTGGGGCCAGGGGCCTACGCTGCCTCGCTGGCGAACAAATCGTTGACCTCCTGGTGCGCGAAGATCTCAGCAGCCCAGCCTCCCTCATTCCCAGCGATCTGCTTTGCAACGGAGGCGAGATAGGTGCGGTTGCCTGGTCCCGAGACGGAAGTGATGACCTCCTTGATGACCTAGTTGGGCAGACGCCTGAGAAGTCCCCTGGAGCGGCTTGCATTTAAGCTGCGGCCTCGCGGAGGATCATCGGCTTCACGGCCGCAGAACCGCTCAGATGAAGACCCGATCGCCCGCTACAGGGGGTCTTCAGGCTTGGCACTCGACTCTTCAGCGGGGGCTACTGCCTTCGGCGAGAACCGAACAGAGTGGAGGCCGCAGAGCTCTTCCATCTCAGCATCGCCCAACAGATCGTGCACGTTGTACAGCCTGTAAAGAATGGCGGCCACCGAGCGGCGATGCGAAGCTGCGATGTCAACGTAGGGCACCTTGCGCTCAACCTCATCCTTGAGGAGCGCATCTTCCTCCGGCGACCACTTCGATCCCTTGGATTCCAGCCCAGGAGCGCGATCAGTGTCTGCCTTGGGCGTCGCACCGTCGGATGTCCCCACCAGCCGTGTGCGCGCGAGATCTATCCAGACCTGGCGCTTGTCATTCTGGCTGGCGTGGAATTGAACGCTGGCGATGACAAGCAGCGGATCGACATCCAGACCCAGTGCGACTTTCCAGGCTTCGTCCACGGACAGCGACGCCTTCCCAGTGCGCCATTGCGAAAAATGCTGCTTCGACACGCCGAGATACTCGGCAAGGGTGACGTCCGCATGGAAGCCCTTGGCGAGCTTGAGGCGATCCAGCCATTCGACTGGCGACGGCATCTCGACCTGCCCGGCCTCGGGTACGCGCTTCCTTGCGTCAGCGGCGGCACCCGCCTTCTCAGGCACGGTCGGCAGTGGCACCCCCTGCAGCTGGCTGAGGGCCGCGGCGCCGGCGGCAGCGGCGTGGCGGATGTTGGAGTTCAATCTCACAACACCGTCTGAGTAGGTACGCCCGGTTTCCTCAAGTCCCGCCGACAGATTGAGGAGGATCTTGATGCTTCGTTTCGACTGAGCGTTGATGGACATGACAGACCTCCCGTATCACTTGACGAACTGCGGCGCTGCTCGCCGCCTCTACGCAAGCACCCCACTCCACTGCACCGCGACGATCGCGCCGGCGAACAGCAGAACGTCCCTCACCGCGTCAAACCCGATGTCGGTGGCCGCAGCGCCTTGCGCTCGCGCGAACCGCCAGCCTTGAATTGCGAGGACGAAGGCAAGTAGCGACGTCAAGAAGAACGGCCGAACGATCTCTGGCACAAGCGCCGCGAGCACGCCGAGCAACAGCCCGTCCCGAACCCCCTGAGTCACATCGCTGATAGCCAGCGTGCCAAGGCGGAAGACCGCCGGCTCGCCCTGTCGAGAAGGCAGATACGACATCCTCGCCACGTCATCAGCTTGCGCCAGCCTGGTTCAGTGCCTCACCAGCAGCGGCCCCACCGACTCTTGCCACACCGCGCTGGCAAGCCACGGGTAGAAGATCGCGATCACCAATCGGTAGACCGCATAGAAGCAGCCCGCCCGCATTGCGGTCGAAAGAAGCTCGAGCCTGTCCATGGTCACCGGCCTACGGGCAAGGAACTGGGACGGGCGCGATCGTCAGCGATAGCAATGAGCAGCGCCGCGGCGAAGATTGCAGCAACAATGCCAAAGCTGCCGGCCAGGTCAAGAATCGTGACCGGCACAGCGTCAAGCGGCGAGTTTGTCTCCGGCACAAATGACGCAACCCAACGGCATGCCGACAGGAGCTCTTTCTCTATGAGGATGAGTGCCCCGATCCCAAGTGCAAGGGCAATAACGAAGCCGAAATGGGACAGGCTTGCAGCCACGCGATCTTCCAGCAGTACCGGGGCTTTGGGCGTCTTGCGCCAGAGGAAGTAGAGAACCGCGATTGCCGCAGCAGAGAGAAGGACGAAGCCGATTGAGTGGAGCATGATCATACTGGTAGGTATTGTGGAGATACTCAAAGCCCGAGATCCGCACGGATCTTCGCGACCTCAGGCATCTTCCGGTACCGGATTGCCTTGACCCCTACGGTCTTCAGCAGCTGGTCGCGGCGGCGGTCAAGCGCCTTCTGCGCGCTCTTGTCATGCGTCGCGTCGTCGAGCTCGATGACAGCGACCACACGGAATTCCTTGTTGCAGACGATGAAGTCGCCGCGGTTGTGGGCCACCTGGTGACGCGCCTTTGTCTTGTCGACCAACGCCATGGTCTTGACCTTGAGGAACGCTCCAAACACCACCTGTGGTGCGACGATCAGGTCCCGGCCGGCGGCCTCTTTCAGGCGCCAGAACAAGTCCTGCTCATGCTCGGTCAACAGTGGGATCGTTTGGTAGTGTTTGGGGGAGTACTTCGACCCCGACTGCAGCCTCATGACGACGAGGTAGACGAGCACCGCGAGGATCGCGCAGACGACCACAAGACCGGTGTAACTGATCTCCATAGTCAAATCCTCGCTAGGCTGCGTGCCTCTACTAGCGCCCCCGCAAGCTTGTTCGTTTGCTGAGAGAAGTAGGCGAACTGTTTGGTATGCACCCCCAGCCTCACCATCTCGGGCAGGTTGTGGGCGACGTCGGAAAGCTCGTAGATCAACGCGGCGGCCCTGGAACGGCGATCCGCCGCACCCCGATCAGTTGGGGAAAATCGTCCGAAAACGCCGCGGCGAGGCTTTGGCTCTGCCACGATCCCGCTGAGCTTGCGAATCTGCATGAACGCCTCACCACACAGGAAGAGGGCCTCGGATTCCACCGTCTGTGGTGGCGCTGGTTCACTGACTAGTTGGTTCATGGGCGGTAGTGATGTCGTCGAATACATACGCTTCGATACGTAACACGTATCTATACTATATCATACGCAAAATCGTCGCCAGAGTGAGAGCGGCAGACATCCACCGGCCTGTCGGCTGATCGTTTTGTCCTTGCCAGAGCTCTGCATAGAGAGAGGGGGCGCACTACGTGTACGAAATCTGGCTTATCGAAGCGAATGGCGAGCGCGTGTTGGTTCGTGACGACGTCCTAGACCCAAACTTGGCACAGACACTCGTGAGCTGCGGGAACCAAGGTGCCGCACTCCGAGGTCAAGCGCACCGCTATGAAGCCGTGCCGGAGCCATTCGCCGATGCCGATAAGGCTTCCTAACGCAACAGGAATGCACCGGGCGGGAGATCCGCCCGGCCCTCCGGGAAACACAATGCAGACCGAAATCACTGAGTATCGGCAGTCACAGCACAGCCAAATTGATCAGGCTCGAGCAGAAGCGGTTGAGCGACTGCACCAGGCGACGGCGATCTATACCGCGGGGCCGGTGGTGGACCAACTCCTTGGGCGGCTTGACTGGCCTCGGGATGGGCGCCGGCTGGTCGACCCGAGCTGCGGTGACGGCATGTTCCTTGAGCGTGCCCTTGGAAAGCTCCTTGCAGCCAGCAAGCACTCGCGCCTAACAAGCGCCAGTCTGCTGGCGCAAGTCGAGGGCTGGGAGGTGCACGCAGGCGCGTGCATCGAGGCGCGTGCACGTGTCGCAGCTACGCTGTGCCGACATGGCTATGACCACGCGACTGCCACCAAAGTGGCCGAGTCGATGGTCCATAACCGGGATTTCCTGACTGACGGGCCGCAAACGGCCGTCTATCACGTTGTCGCCGGCAATCCGCCCTACCTGCGCTGGGTCAACGTCCCGCCCGTTCTGCAGGACCTCTATTCCGGCCATGTCCCGGATTTCGCTGCGAAAGATCTTCTGCATAGCTTCCTGGAGCGTTGCAGTCGTGCCATTCATCCGGATGGTCAGATCGGGTTTGTAACTGCCGATCGTTGGCTCCAGAATGCCGGGGCCGCGAAACTTCGCGCGACCTTAGGGACCCGGCTTGCCATTTCCCACCTTGAACGGTTGGACTCAAGCTCGGTGTTCTATCGCCCGAAGAACCGTCGCTCGGGCACGCCCCCGAGGGTTCATCCTGTGTCTGTCGTGCTGAAGGCGACGGCCGAACTGCAGCGTTCGCACGATTTTCGCGTGCTTACGGAGCGGCCAATCTATCCAGGCGTCGACGAAAGCCGTTATGAAGGCCTTCCAACGCTGGAACAGTTCGCCCAGGTACGCATCGCACCATGGCTCGGCTCTTCCGGGATCTTTGTGGTGGACAAAGAAACGGCCGCGACGCTGCCGGGCGAGTACCTGGTGCCAGCGGTCGACACCGATGACATTGTCGACGGCCGCCTTTGCACGCCGCGGCGATTCGCCATCAGGACGGCGCCTGGTGTGACGCCGTGCAATCGCCTGATTGAGCACTTGCAGCGCCATATGCACAAGATGGCGGCACGGGGCCGGCGGGGTACCTTCTGGCTACCGCCGGAGACCTTTCACCGCATGGATCTGTCCCGCGAGACATTGCTCGTGCCGCGGATCGCCACGTCGCCTAAGGCCGTGCGCGTCCCGCCCGGCATTCTGCCGATCAACCACAACCTGAGCATCGTGTGCGGTGAGCCTGACGTGCTTGATCGAGTCGAGGCCGCGCTCCGCTCGCCTCTCGCAGCGCAATGGGTGCGTGACTACGCCCCGCGCCTGGAGGGGGTTATTTCTCGCTGACCACAACGTTGCTCAGGAAGATGCCGATCGACGCTCCGTTCGCTTGAACCACCTTTTGACGCGTTGTCGCGGGCACAACCATCTCCGTGAATTCCAACGCCAAACACGACTGAGGGGCGACATGAAACAACGTAAGAAACCATCGGTATCCCGGCTCACTAAAGGCCTGTGGCGCCAAGCGTATGACGCCGAAGAGAAGGCAGCCAAGTTACGCGAGTTGGGGTTTGACCGCTATGCGAACTCTGTTGGGGCGGCTGCAAGGGCTTTTTCCGATGCAGCAATTTCTTGGAGGCGAAGGCAAGTCAATGACCGAGGATTTCTCGTCGTTCCTGGCGACGGATGCGCGGACCAAGCGGCGACTACCCGTTGACCTACAACGCTTGTGGAGACTGGATCGTGGCTTGTGCCCAGTACATGGCCAGCCGTTGAGCCTCTCGATCCAGGCGGAGCCCATAGACCGTGCGAGCGACCTCTCTCCTTTGGAATGTCCTGTTGCGGGTTGCAGGGCCAAGGTTTCAGCATGGGACTGGAATCTCCCGGGCAACGAGAATCGTCCCTATTGCATTGAGAGCCTTGGCGACTGAAATCGGTGTCTAGGCCCGCTGATTGTTGATATGTCGCGCAGAGCGTCGGAAGTGTGAATCTCTTTCAGATCGAGAAAGTCATATGCGAATCGAGTTTTGCCAGAAAGGCACATGGGCCGCGCTCGAAGCAGCCCGCGAATGGTGCCGCGAGAACGGTCTATCGGTCGGACAATCAAGCGCCACGGGGCCGTCCGGCTTGCTTTTCGGGAAGGTCGATTGGATTGCGAAATGGCGCAATCTCACCGAGGCAGAACAAGACGCGTTGCATGGGACCATGAGTGGCGACTTTCGAGAGGGCCCGATCGTGATCGTTCTCAAGGATGAAGCAGTCGCCGCGCACATGGCCGTCATGAAGGCCAAGAATCCACCAACGGCCTAGGCTGCCTCAGCGCGAGAACGGTGCCATGCAAACGACAAGGACTGTCTACTTCACGATGATCTTGCATCCTGCCTCGGGATGGACGCGCGTTGGAAATGCCTATCCGAGCAAGGCGGCTGCCAAGGATTGGGTACCGTTCGTTCGGCGGGCGTGGAGGGGCCTTCGAACAAAAGTAGAGCCGTGCACATTGCTGTTTGACGATGGGGTCCTCAACGAAGAGTCTCGGCGCTTGCTCGATCAGAAGTTCAACGTCGACGCTGAGGCGAGAGCGCCTCAAACGTGATTCGAACGGCGAACCACTGGGCAATCTCAACTTGACGAAATTTACAATAACAGATAACAATACGTTGTGTGTATTGCTATGAGTCTGCGACGCTCAGTTTGAAGCGCCCGTACCGGCCGGCAGCCGGTAAACCCGAGTGCACTGCGCTCGATTTTGGAGAGAAAGATGGAAGCAGCCGATCGATTCAAGGTCGCTGGCCAGGCTGGACTGGTGTTCGCAGTTTGTCTTGCTGGCTTGGGGTATTGGCTGGGCGTCCTCAAAGGCCTGTTGCCAGCCTCCGCGTGCATCATTGCGGGGGCAATGATGGTAACCAAACGCCAATGGGGCGCCGGATTTGCAGCAGTGATTGTGATCATGGCGTTGTCCATGGCCGGCCAAGTGCTGCCGCCGTTGCCGTTCTGATGCGGTGCGCGACAGCTTTCGTGAATTGGAAAGGGAGCGGCAACCTGCCCTGATAACGGCAGAGTGGACCGCGCCGGCTGGGGCGTTGCTGGATCGCACCGCGTCGGGGACCTAAAGGAAGGACAGGACCATGTTGGATTGGATTTGGGCGGGCATTTGTTTGATCACCGGAGTATGCATCCTTGGTCGCAGTGTCTATGTCGAGCATCGAAGCATGGGTAACGGTGATGCAGCTACGCATCTGCTAACGATACTGCTCGGGGTGATCCTCCTGTTCTTCTCGGCTTTGGCAATGTACGAACCATGGCTCATTCCATTGCGCGCGTGGTTCTCGAGCACCATACCTGAGCCAGGAACCCTATTTCATGACCTGACGACCTTCGCTTTGACACTCGGTGTGGTCACGATCTACGTCATGGCCGTCGGAGCTGCCACGATGCTCCCGTTCGAAAGGTGGTTGAAGCGTCAAACCCCGAGCCAGAGAGCTTCATCGATGCGTTGTCCCGAATGTGGGGCGCAGCGCAGTCGCGGATGAGATGTACTGCGAGCCCCACGTGCCCGGCAACTTTATGTATGACAAGTAGACTCAACATGTGGGCAGCATTTTCCCTAGTTTCCGCGGCAGTCATAGCCGCAGTTCCGGCGATCGCACTCGCATCGCCTACCGACGATCCCATCGCAATGGCCATTGCCTCTTCCGGCGTGGCCGTTGAGCAAACCCTCAGCCCCGACCAGGCATTCCGCCCGACAGTGCAGCAGCACGGGCACGAGATTGAGCTCCGGTTCTCTATCGCCGACGGATATCACCTCTATCGGGACAAGATCCGCATCGAGACCGACCCACCTGGCGGCCTTAGCGACCCTGTTTTCCCAGCAGCAGAAGTGAGGGTGGATCGGGTTCTTGGTCAGCAGAAGGTGTTTTCCAGGGACGCCACGGTGCGGCTGACAGTGGCAGAGCAAGCCCCCCATCGCTTCAAGATGACGGTCAGGTATCAGGGCTGTGCCGGGGTGGGCGTCTGCTTCCCGCCGCAGGAAGCGCGGTTCAAAGTCAAGGGCACGCCCTCCCCCGTGAAAGCAGTCTCATCTGCTCCGCCGCCGGCGTCGCCCATGCCGACGCCGATCGCGCCGATCGCCTCCGCTCCAGAAGCAGCCCCGGCAGCCACACCCCTCGAGGGGACGGACATGCCGCCGGCGGCAACCGATCAGAGTGAGCGCCGCGGCCTGATGCCGTCGTGGCTGGGAATGTTGGCGGTGGCCACGATTGCCATCGTCCTGTCCGTGTTTCTGAACGCCTTCGAGCCGTTGAGGCCCGATGCAAGGAATCGCCACCGGTTTGCCAAGGGGTTTGGACTCCTGCTGTTCTTGTTCGGCGCCGCACAGATGGTCGGCGTGTTTGCCGGCGGCAGGAGCCTCCTTGCCCCTCTCAGCGTCCTGCTATCCGCCCGCTAGCGCAGTAGAGATGATCGAGGCGCGTTAGTTGTCAGGACCGCGGTATTCACACACGAGTGCACAAATGCAAGTCGCCAGCATTGTTGTAG
Organism: Cupriavidus sp. EM10; assembly: GCF_018729255.1. NCBI lineage: Bacteria > Pseudomonadati > Pseudomonadota > Betaproteobacteria > Burkholderiales > Burkholderiaceae > Cupriavidus > Cupriavidus sp. EM10. The sequence continues at coordinate 248,853 of NZ_CP076062.1, read as the reverse complement.
AGGGCCAGGTATGTCGGGACATGCACGACGAGCATCCAGGGCTCGCGTACTTCTACATGGATGGCCGCCGGCAGGTGCCGATCAGTCATCCGCTTTCAATGGCGGATGGCAAGGCCCTCGCTGAATCAGCGTGGCAGCGGTATCACGGCGAGTCGAGGTCAGCGGACGAATACGAAGAGTACGACGGCCAGTTCACGCCGAGCCGCGTCCTCCTCCTGAACAACGACGAGGCTGTCCTTCAATGCTATGAGGGGAATGGCTGGCTGACCGAGTTTGACTCACCCGAGCAATGGGCCGCGATGCTTACCCAGGCCGGTGAGCTCACGTCTGAAGCGTCCATCGAGGCTGGCTGGGATAACTTCAGTACCGCGAAGGGGCTTCGAGCTCAGGCGACCCACCTTCGTCGGCGAGTATCAATTTCTCAGGCCCATTTCGGAATGTTGCCGGCGCCGAAATCCCGCCCGAAGCCACCTGCCCCTCGCATGCGAGGGCTGGACGAGCGGGTTGCTCTCGCGCTGGCACGCATCACCCGCATTGCCTACCCTGAGGAATGGCGCAGTGAAAGGGAGTCCGTAGAGAGAGCAGCTGAGGCCGTCGGTAGACGTGACTACCACGCAGGCCTGGATGAGCCCCCATCATGTTTGCCGACGAGCCTATCCTGCTGAAGGCATGGGCGGAAGGCCGCGCCGAGGCCGCAGATCTCGAGTAAATCCGGATTTCAAGATTATGCCCCTCCCCACGGCGGCCGGAGGAGCCGCGCCCCTTGCCGAGAGTCTCGATCGCCCTTAGATTGGCTGAGTATCGATAACGACGCACCGTGCAGGAATAACAGATGGAAGAGAACGACCGAAAGAAGAAACCTCTTTTCGTGGACGGGGTTTGGTGGCCAATGACTCAAAATCCGTTCCACAACGGCCGGTACCAGGTCCAAGTGAAATCTGGGGACATCATTGATGTGAGGTGGAAGAACGGGAAGTGGAAAGGCCCGATCGACAGCTTCGCTCAATGGCGCGGGAGGGAGCTCGCGGATATCACGACGCACAAACCCCATCGTCGCAAGATGAATCTCTACCATATCAGCAAGCCCGAGAAGTATGCGATCGCCGCAAAGGGCGCGTGGCTGCTAGCTAGACGTGCCGTCGGCATGAAGCGTAGCGGGTCGGCATACAAGTACTACCTCGTCGCTCACGCGATCGCAAACCAGTCCCTGAAACGGGCAGACAAGGAATGGATCGAGCGGTTCAAGCAGAACCCGGTCAACGAATCGCTCGTGGAGGAACAACGCGCAAAGGTCGACCGCTTCTTCAAGAAACGTGGCGGTAGGCCGCCCGCTGCGAGCATTGAGTTGGGGGCGATCGGGCGTTGACCGTCAACAGAAATGAAAAAGCCCTGCAAGTGCAGGGCTTCGCGAGATTCCGGGGCGCAGATCAGCGCCGGATGCCGGCATAGGCTCCACCGGAGACCGCCGATGCATCCCATTGTTTGGCTTGTTCAGCTCGCTTCTTCAGCGCCTCAACGCTCATCTCAGGACGCGCGAGCATGGCTCGCACACGAGCAACTGCAGCTTTATCTGCAGACTCCTTAGTACGGCGCACCTTCGGTGCCAAGCGGCCAGTCTTGAGATCCATGATTTGTCCTATTGATTTGTCGTGCCCAAATGCCAGGGTGATCACAAATGATCAATTGGAAGGGTAATTGCGTACATTCTACTGCCTTTTGGCGGGGCGCGTCATCGTGCTTACCGTCCTCCCCAGCATCCTGGCCTTCGTGTAGCCGTTGGCTTCATAGTACGGGACCACTGGTTTTAGTGGCTTTTCGATCACAATGTATTCGGACTCGAAATAGACCGAGAGGGCATCGAGAACCACGTCAATTGCGACGAGCCCAAGTCCATCGATCGCACGATTGTCCAAGTCACGCTCGAGGAAGAGAAGCGTCGTGAGTTCGCCGGCGCGACTAACGCGCACCAGGCTCAGAATGCAAACGACATTCTTCGATCGAATCCCGATAAAGCAGCTCCTTGTATTTGAGCTGCACTTCCTTTGGGCCAGGGCCCAGTTCAACTGCGCTTGAGATCCCCAGTCAGCGATGATCTGCGGAACGACTGAAGTGTGGACGATTTCCACCTTAGCGGAGGGATCGTCAAACAGCCCGCGCACCTTGGCCTGTGCTTCGTCAATCGCATTTTGTACCTGCTCAACAAACCTCTTACGGGCCTCTGCTCTAGCGGACATACGTCTCCCAGTTATTGCACGGCACGCGCCGGCGCCCCCTTCTTTGGGGCCCTAATTGTACGAGATGCTCGGACAGCTCGAATGTTGCCAGTATGCGACATATCAGCTTTCTCACGTTACGACCGAGCTCCCCTCCAGCAGCACTCATCAGCGATGGGTATCCGTCTGGAGCCCCAGCACGATACTTGCGTTATTTTTACGTATTAACATACACTTTTACCGAGGTATCTTCCAAATTACAACGCCTTCACTCTCGTCAGAATGCGCAATGAGCCACTCCAGAACCTGATGGATCAAGCCCCTCGCGGTCAGCCGATGGACACAGAAATGCTCCGCGATATGGGCATATCCGAACGCGCCCTTAGCTACCTGGTGAGCGCCGCCTGGCTCCAGCGGCTCGGGAAGGGCGCCTATCTCCTGAGAGGCGACCACCCAACCACAGAAGGTGTCATAGCGTTCTTGAGCCGGCGCATAAGGGGACTCCACGTAGGTGGAAAAACCGCTCTGGATTGGCAGGGTGTCCGCCATAAAGTCGCCTTCCGCCCGACGGTCGTACTTTGGGGACAGGACTCATACAAGTTCCCGGACTGGGTCAAAGACCATCTCAGGTATTCGTATCAAACGACTGACCTGTTCGAAGAATCGCTCCCATACAGCGAGGGCCTGAAGCCAATACCCGCCGGCAATCCATCGGTCCTCGTGTCCGTCCCTGAGCGTGCGTTCCTCGAGCTCGTCAGCGACGTCGGCAAAGGCCAAACGCTCGAAGAGGTAGTGAACATCCTCGCCACAATGCGGAGCATACGAGCACCGGTCCTCCACTCGTTCATGGCGCAGTGCACGCGAATCAAGGTTCTCAAGCTTGCGAGAACCTTGGGCGAGGAAAGCGGGTTTGCATGGGGCGAGGACCTCCAGCCGCATGTCGACAAGCGCAGCCGCGGAAAGCGGTGGTCAAACAAAATGAAGGATGTGCGGATCACGCTTAAACCGTGAACAGCCGCCCCCCTCCCCTACTCAACTCTCTTCCCGCGCCAACACACATGACAGCCGAACAGACACTCCTCCTCCGGATCGAAGACCCAACGCACGGCAAGATTCTCGTCTGCCAGATTGACAACCGCTCTGTTGTTTCTCGCGATGCATTAGAGCTGGCTGAGATATTCAGGAAGCTCGGCCGGACTGCAGAGGACATCTCAGCCAACGCGTCCAAACTGCTCGTCGGGATCGGCGGCTACGACGCCGACTCTCGCGAACTCTATGAGATCGAGGATGTCAGGGCCTTCATCCAGGATCTCACGTCGAGGGTACCCTGGTGGTTCGCACTGCTACACCCTACTCTGTCGCTCACCTGGATCTGCTGCTTGATCGCCAAACCCAAGGTAACGCGACATGGGAGCTCCCTCAGGATCGTATTTGATCCTGCCGCGGCGAAGCACGCCCTCGGCATTGCGATCGGCGCGGCCTCGGCGCACCTCCTCCAGATCCGCACACCGGAATGGGAGGCGGATACCATTCTGCAGAACCTGAGCATCACGGCCAACGAGTTGCTACAGGGTTTGAACCCGGTCGACGCGGACCCGCTCGTTTCAAGAGCTCTCCGAGCACGTAACGCGCCCTAGCCTGCGCATCCTTGCCCGAGCGAACCCAGCGCCAGAAGGTCGGCCACTGCCCCACGAACAGCCCGGACTTGACACTCATACGTGAATCGCACAAACTCCATAACACGTACTTATAATTTCGGAGTGTCGAATCATGGCGATGGCTGCTGCCGCGGTGCAAGCAAACATTGATGACGAGTTCCACAACTATCACGCGCTAATCGCGGGGGCCATTGGTCACTGCAGCACGCTCACGACGTCCTCGCCCACGCAGATCGCGATGGTCTCGATCTCTTCAAGATCGCCGGCCTCGCCAAGGCGATCGCGTGTCACCAATGCGGATGATCTGGGAGAGAAGCCAATGGTTCGCGAACTGAACAAGATTCCCACCCTAGCCTGGTGGATTGCTGAAGTCATCTTGTGCGTGGCGGTCTACTGCCTTCTGGAGGGGCAAGCGATCATCTTTGGCAGCCTTCCAACGTGGGTCGCTGCCGCATCGATCGCCGGCTTCGTCACCATCGTCGCTGTACTCGTGCTGACGAAACAGTACAAGTACGTCTACATGCCGTTCCTTCTCGTCGGGGTTTGTGCATTCAGATTGGTGCTGCAGACGCTCTGTCTGTCCCAGCAACGGCTGCGGGGACTATTGCAATGCCAACGCCTGCCCAGCTTGGCTCCGTCATTGCATGGGCAATGTCCGCCATTCTCGTGTTGGGCGCCATTGCGTCAGTCGCCGCGTATCCCATGCTGCTTTCTTCCCCGAAACGTTCCAGCCCCACCAAAAGGAATGCCATGACCCACACCGAGCCCACGAACGCTGTCACTCTTCCGGCTGCAGATCTGGAGCACATCACGAAGTTCATCGGCACGGGCCCCGGCAAGGATGTTCCGTCTCCCGTGGAGATGGTCAAAAGAGGTGTACTCCCGCTGGCCTACCTCGATCGGTTCGGCCAAGATTCGACCTATCACGTCGAAATCGATGCTTACAAGAAGGGCACCATCTAGGGCGGCTAGACAATCGAAAAAGATATGGCGCACGAGCACCCCGTGATGATCGGCCGGTAGCCGGTGGAGTTTATGCAGTGAACAAGACTACCAAAGACTTACTGGCTCACCTTATGCCTGGAATATTCGCCGTTGTTGCGTTGGTGTCCGTGTTGCTGGGTGTCCCGTACTTGATGGCGAAGTCCGGCGTCGCATCGTGGTTTTTGAAACATCGCAGGCGCATCCCGTCATCGTTGGATTCGCGCTGCTTCTCACCGGAATTCCGCTGCTTGTCTGCGTTCGCCGGATCTTTGGCAAGAACTAATCGGAAAGGCGCCAGGCGCGATCTCCTCGCCGCCCCAGTCAAAAGTAACAGGTACAGGAGTAAGGATGAAACGCAGGGAAATGATCGGTGCCCTGATGCTATGTGTCATGCTCGCGGCTTTCGTGCTGGCGTGCATCAAGAGCGGGGTGGGCCTTGCCTTCTGGAATCTCCCTGCTCTATCGGAAGAGGCCCGAGCCGGGTTCGGGAAGGCTTTCCTGATGGATTTCATCATGCTCAATGTTTTCTTCGTGGCAGGGCCGTTGATCATTGCCCCGCTGTTCGGGCAATCCCAGTGCTTCGCGGGCCGCCCACAAGGTGAGTGCGATGGCGCGATCCATTCGGAAACACACCTGAACGGGAAGATTGAACGACGAAGAGGCGAACTCTGAAAACCTTGACGCTGCTGGTCGGTGCCGCCCTCAGTTTGGCAGGGGTGTCTCACGCAGGTATCTTGGAGGACATCGGCGCGGGAGCATACAAGGCAATCGGGTCGCCCGGCTACACCACGGTGATTCCACCGGGGACGCGGCTCGCGGTTGGTGGGGAAGCTACAGTCATCAGTGGTAGCGATCTGTGCCCCAGCGGACGCGGCCAGTGAATCGAATGGCTATTCCTCTTCGCTGGTGTAGCTACTCTGGGCTCTGGGGATCGACCGCACATGGATTCGATTTCAAGTAAGCAAGCATGTCTTCGCCTTGGCCTAGGACCGCCGCGCTTCCGTGTTGCTGTCGCGTGATCTCAGTGCTGCCGGCGCCTTTGGAACGCAGCATGATCAAGGTCAGCGGTTGTCGGAACCATGCGTAGCCGCCTTTGGAGCTAATGTAGCCGCTCATCTTCGGTTCGCTCATGCCCAAGCTGGAAGCAGCTCTTTCGGCGCCCTTTTCATAGAGACATCCGAACTCTGCAGCAACGACAAATTTTGCATTTGGCGGTTCGAGCGCCAATTCCTGTTGCGTCATTGCGCAGCCTGTGACAGCCGAGAGGACAAGTAGTGATGCAACGCTCTTTGCTACGCTCATTTGGTCCATTTCCAATCAAATCGCTTGCTTCAGTACGGCCGCGCGATACTGTGAGCGCAGTAGCAGATCCGGAACCGGCGCAAGCACTTCAGCCATGAATTGGAGCTCTACGCAGGAGTCCACGCCGTGTTGCCGTGCGGCCCGATTAAAGGCGCCCTGCGCGGCCTCGAGTTGTGTCTTGTCGCCTGACGCCAAGCCGCGAATCGCGACTCGCTCTGCTTCAGTAAGGATCGTGCTCACTCTTCCTTGATCGGGTCATTGGGCAACCACATCAGCGCCCCGTCTCGTTCATTGCCAGCGATGGTTGTCCAGCTCCGGCCCTGTTCATCGAACGCCACGCAGCCAGGCTGCCAACGTTCAGGGTTCCGAAGTTTGTTCACCCACCCCTGCGCCTTGCCCTCAAACACCACTACCACGCCGCCCCGGCCAACGTAGCCCCACTGTTGGCGCCAACGCCTCGCTTCGTCAAACAGACTCATAGCCATTTCCTCTACACAGGGCCGGCTTCCCTGTGCGCCTTCTCGCGATCGCTCTCGAAAAGGCGCTTGCCGGTCTTGTGGTGCTCCACCCAGACTCGCCAACCGTTCTTGTCGACGACTGCGGCTACGTGAAGCGCGGACTGGCGGGCCTAAGGATTTCCCGCATCGCCAACAATGCGGCCAGTATTTCCCAGCACGTACATCACGTTCCAAACCTTGGTACTCACCCTGCGGCTCCTGTGGTTCAAATGACTCGCAATTCCGAGGCCTTGAACACGCCGTGCCAAGGGACCAGGTTGGCGCCTTCGCCTCGCCAGATGCGACGCCACCAGTTGGATAGCTTTTCGCGTTTGTAGCCGTCGAGCAGTACTTCCACGCCGCCATCATCGAGCACATACCTGACCGTACCGGTCTGGCCTGACCGATAGCGCCAGAACCGCCTATCAATGTCCTCAGCGATCACGACGCGTACACCCTTGCCGAGCGCGCACGCCCGTTTGCTATTGTCGGATGCGACCGTGTCAACGGTGGCCTCCGCCAACCACTCCTGCCGGCCCGCGAGCCATTCTTGATACTCTGCAGACGTGAGATATCTAGCTCTCTCATCGGCTGCGCGCATCGTCCGCTCGCTCCATTCCGATAGTACGAGCGCCAGCTCAGACTCACCTGACTCTGACTTGTGCTGTGCCAGCAGGCTGGCTTCCGCTGCCTGCGCACGCCAAGCGGCGACCTGGCGTTCATGGAGCTCTACTATCTGCGCGTTCGGAACGCCTCCGCCCACATCAGGTTCAGGATGCTTGGCCTTGATCCCGCTGACCGCTTTGCCCACAGCGGCAAGCAGTGTTTCGATTGTGGCAGTCATGGTTGCGATTTCTATGCCCAAGCGTCGTTGATCAGTGCCGCAAACGTGAGCAATTCCGTGTCGATTCTGTGCCGGACTATTGGCAAGTAGTGCCACCTCGGGATGGACGCCGCCTCGATGAGCCACTGAAGCTGCGCGTTCTCCCCAAAGTTTGCTGTCATGTTCCACCAGTAGGTCAACCTGCCGCCGGCGTGTCCATCACCGATCAACCGATGGACCTGCAGCGCGAACGATTCAGACGCCTCGAATACGACATAGGGACGGGATGGCCGAAAGGCGTGCCCCTCACACGACCAGAGTGTACGAACACCCACGATGCTGTTCAGTGCGTCGCACACGGGGCGGATTTTGGCTCAATCAGATCCACGTCGTTGTCCGGTGCAGTTAGCTCGCCTTGTCGACCGTGGCCGCATTCTTCATGTAGGCCGCGAACGATTCGACCAGCGACCCATCGGGGCGTCGCAAAGACATACGATCTGGATGCACCGTGTCTCGGAGGACAATCCATACTTCGTCCGTTCGGGCGCTCAGTCGGACCTTGACCGACTGAGTGAAAGGACGGACAACGATGCATTCTTTCGCGCCGTCGGTCGGAGCTGGTCCGAACACCTTCGTCATGGCGCGGTCTCGCTTCGGGCAAGGGTCGAATCCTGATACCGCTACAGGCTTCCCTTCAACTGCGATCTGGAAGCCAGGCGCAAACGCGATCGTCATTGGCTCTCCACTGACAATCGACCCGATTTTCTCAACCTCCTCGCATCCGGTCAGCACCATGCCGGAGAGAAGTGCCGCAACAACGATCGTCTTCATCGTACTTTTCCTATGCTCCGCGCTTGGCGTCGATGACGCGATGCAGTTAAAGCAGCGTACTCCCGTCGCCCTTCTGAAGCTTTCCGCGGCGCAGGATTGGCACCAAGAATCGCTGATAGCCCTCCCAATCTTCGAAGATCTCGACATTCGCATGATGCCGGTCGAGATCACCGGTAATCCGGAGGAGGACCACCCCATCGCCTGCGCTCAACATGCGCCGCAACGTTTCCGCATGGTCCTGTCGACTGAGCAAATATCCCAGGCTCGTCAGACCCAGCACCGACCCAATTTGCTGCGGCTTGGCACCCAGCAGCGGCTCGGCCGGGACCTCTGAGAGCAGCATCATCAGCATTCCTGGCAGGAGTTCCGGATCATCGACATTCCCAGCGATATCCAGCGCCATGGTGATCGCCTCTTGATGGCGCGTCACGGGCACGGAGTTCTGGTGATGCAGCGTCTCCCAATGGGTCAGAATTGTTGTGGCATTGGGCCGGCGATCGGCCGGGTAAGGTCCTGTCATCTAGTGCTACCTCGTGAATGATCTGTCTACCAACATTGTCTTCGCACTCCGCACAACTCGCCATCAATGATTGCTTGCACGGCCGCCGCCTGAATCGCTATTGCTATACTCCGCGCATATACATACATGTTATGCATCTTGTTCGATTTGGTGCTATTTGTCAAGATGCCCGCAAATCGTGCGAAGGTGGCCGGCAGCCGCTGCGGGCCGAGCGCGGGTCCGCGTCGACCGGGTTCAAACCCTCCAGCAACTCGTCGGCGGTGACGCTCACGTTCTACTGAATGGTCTTCTGTCTCTCGGCCTGCCGACGACGTCCAATAAGACACCACCCCAACTTATCCCCATGCGTTGCGCATTCCTGTGTTGCCAGGTCTATGCAAGGAGGCTTGGAGCCCTGGGGTTCCCAGGTGCTTAACTCAACACAGGAGAAACATGACTGAAACGAAACATCACAAAGCCTGGTGGGCGCCCGTTGCGCACTTCGCAGCACATACTGTCGTCGGCACGTTGATCTTCTTAATCATCGGTAGCGTCGCTGTCGGCTTGTCTTTGCTGATCCGGTTCCTGGAAACGGTCGGAATTCCAACCTTCACCCTCCAGGTGATCTCGTTCCTCGAGCACACGATCACCGTCGTTGACGCGGTGTTATACTTGGTGTACCTCGGCATCACTGGATACCGGGCCGTCAGGGAGATGCTCGAATGATCAAGACCAGCTTTCGCTCGGAGTTCGTTACCGCAGCTCGGGAAGCCCCGCGTCTGTTCTTCGCACCACTTGTCGGTGCTATCCAGGCAGTGCGCAAAGAAGCTCGCCGCACACCGACCGAACAGAACAAGGAAAGGCAGGACTCCCTGCATGGCTTTCGGAAACAGCGTTCTTAACGACTGATTTCTAACCCACAGAAACCGCCGGCGCTATGCGTCGGCGGTTTTTTTATGCCCGGCGTCAAGCGCCCGGGACCTGGCGCAGTGGCGTGCCACCCATGTGCTCTGGCCAAACTGGCGTCGGCAGCCCGCCCGTGCGCACCACGCCAGTAATCAGGCCGGCCAACTGCTGGTGATCAAGGCAGTCCACCTCCTCAAGGCAGTCAGCGATCCGCTCGACGACATGCCAGTTCGCCCGCATAAAGCGCGTGAGCACTGCCAGCATGTGTTTCTTCAACGCTGCAACCTCCCTCTTGTTGGACTCGATCTCCAGCTCGTTACTTGGATTGGCGAAGTACACAACATCGCTGCGCAACAGGAGGTATGGGCCAACTAACTCGCTCCAGCCTTCGAGGTCTCCGGACACGCCCATGCCGTGAGTCCCTGCACGCAAAACCTCCGCCACCATCCCTGCGAGGTATGTGTACAGTTTCCACTCCAGCATGGCCATGCTGATGTCACCCTCCTTCAGCGATGGCAGCGAAACCTGCCCCAGATTCGGTGAGATGGTGTCGAAGTCAATATAGGCGATCGCGTCCTCCGGCACCCGATCGCCCAAGCTGTACATCAGAGCATGGCCAGCCTCATGAATTGCCACTCCCCTGTACTGTCCCCTAGCTGGGCGCGAGGCGAGCATCTGGTGGTATGGGGTCTCGAACGCGTAATGATTGGTGCGCAGCCGCAACAATCGGAAACGCAGTAGGAGCGAGAGAGGATGGGCAAACGCCAGCACAAGTGCCGCGACGACGAGTACTCCAGCGACTAACGCTACAGGATTGGCCTGGTATAGCGCCGCCGCACGCTCCCAACCCAACCACGTGACACCGGCGAGGAGCATCCCGTACAACGTGCCGGCCGTCACCTCCCCCAGCAGCGTCGCTCGTTGAAATGCCGGCATGAGAAACCACGTCGCACCGCTCAGTGTAAGAGCCATGCCGATCGCTCCGCAGAAGATCCGGCCGGCCGTAGACCTTGCATCGATCAGGGATGGCTCTCGCACAGCGAGCCACAGCACTATCACGCCCGCGGCGAATAGCGCTGCGTGGCCGGCTTGGAGAAAGCGCCGTGTGTGGGCATCATAAGTCCGGCGTAGCTTCGAACGGCCGAGGATGTAGATGAGCTGGAAGAACTTCACGGGCCCGTCCTTGAACAGGATCTTTGCCAGCGTGAGGGTCAGGCTATGGCGACGCATGTGTGCTCCGGTTCCAGTGCCAGCGAGGCGTTAGCCTGAGCGAACTGCGCGCGGCGGGTCGCCGTGATGTCGGCGCCAGCGCCCATCGGCTCGCCTTCCAGATCAAACGGATCGTTCATGGTTCCTCCAATTGAATGCCAAGGACCTCCGCGCGCAGTGCAAGCTGATTCGTGATCGCCATGCCGGGCTCGGCAATCACCGACGCGCGAATGGCCTCAGCCCATTGCTCTGGAGTGCTGCCCGTCATTTGCAAAGCTGCGCGATCAGCCGCAAGTTCTTCCTCTATCGCTCCGCAACGACTGAAGGTTTGCAATCGACGCGCTGCATGCGCGACTTCATGCGCCAGGATCAGGCGTAAATCGGTATCCGATAACCTCGCTAGAAAAGCTCGGGAAATGGAGACGCGGTGCCAAAAAGGGGAGTAGTGAGCGCCGGCGTTTGCGATCCCGAACGCAAGCGAGCTACGCAGGCCCGCGGCCTTCGCCAAGCACGCCAGTTCCGAGATCACCCAGGGTGCGCGCTTCCACGATGTCTGTATCTCCTGCGGGCTGAGACTCGCCCTGTAGCGTTTAGGGTCTGGGTCGGTGGTACGCCAAATCCACACGCCAGAACCTACAACAGTGGTCGCCAGCAACAGTAGTTTGATGAGATTAATCATGAACGCGATCGTTCTCAGAGCAATGCCTTGCGCCCCGTCTCGATAGCGCGAATGCGGAGCGAAAGAGTGGGGAAGGCAGAGGCGGTGGAGAACCAGCGATGCCAGGACTTCGAGGGGTAGAGCGCGGCGAGTTCGGGCGCCATCTTCTCCGCGGGCTGCGTGCTCCGCGAAGTCCAAAATATCCCGGCATCAGAACGTGTCGGTTCCAAACATGTTGCCGTTGACGTCGACATGAGTGCCAGCAATCATTGGCATCCCGTTAGCAGGGTTCACGGCCGGCGAGTTGGATTGGCCTCGATCATAGTAGTCGTCATCGTCGTCGACTGACGTGTAGGCGGTTGCTGCACCCAATCCGGCGGCAGCGACTACCCCCGGAGTGTAATCATGATGCACATCATCGGAGGACGGCGACTGCCGTACGTGAGCGACCTTGCGGGCTTCCTCGCGGCGAGCCAACTCCAGGTCCATACGCGCCTTAACAATGACGTAATCCTTGTTCATCTTCCGGATCGTCGCCAGTGTGATCTCGTCTGGGCGCATACCCATCTGCGCGGCCAACCAGCCCACCGCCTTGTAGCGGCCAGCGTCAATCATGTCATCACGAATCTTCTTCTTCCCAATCGCAGACTTGAGTTGCAGATCCAAGAAGTAGCCGCCTAGCCATGCAAGCGGCAGCCCAAGCAGCAAGCCAGTTGCCCCGTAGATCTGCGCGGCGCAGGTTAGACCTACCAATGGCACAACAAAGGTCGCTGCCTGGCGAGCCACTTCGTAGCGGACCTGGCCAACCGGTCGCTTCGGAAGGGGAACTCTTTCCCAATAGAGTTCATTCTGACCTCTACTGATCAGCAGATGCGCCACTTCCAGAAGCTCGAGTGGCATGACGTCTGCCATAGGATCGCGGCGAGTAGCCCGGCTTGTGCTCATTGAAAACGTCCCAATAGGAGTGAAGTGCGGAGCGTTACTCGAATATTGCCCTCAGCACGTCGAGAATCACGACGACTACGCCCAGAACAACTGTTGCGACGGTAGCGACCGTCCCGAAATCGCCCCAAGTAATGGTTTCATCCCCCATCAGGATCAAAAAGCCGCAGAGGAGAGCGACGCCCGCAAGCGCCAGTGGAAGAGCTCGGCGCCAAGGGGAAGAGGCCCACCACAGGAACTGCGCCAAATATGCAAACGGCAGCTTGGCTGCCTCGTAGACGCGCCTATTGATGGGTGGTGGTTCCCCAGTCGACAGCCAGTCATAGAACTTCTCTTGTTTGCTCATGTTCTCACAGTATTCGAATCGTCCGATATCGCCGGCCCAGAAGTAGCGGCGTCGCCGTTGTCCTCCGCGCCAAACCCGCGACCAACGGCAACATGCCAGGGTTCGCGATCGACACGCAGCCGTCTAGTGATCAGTTTGTCCAGGCACTCTGCGATGGGCGCGAGATGCTGCCAACGCGTCGCCTCGAGTGCCATCTCGCTGATCGAGATATCTTCGGTTACGGAAAGGCCGGCTCCCCTGTAACGACGGGCGGCGCCCCAGAACTCGTTGGCGCTCTCAACTTCGTGGATGGGGGTAATCGGCTGGCCATACTCCTTTGCGAGGTAGCAGAGCATTGCGGTCCCATAGCCATGCCGCTGATGGTGTGGAGCAATTCTGATGTCGAAGACATAGACGCGGTCCGACAGCGGCGAGATGGAGTATCTGGCCGTGCCAACCTGGTCGCCGGCTATGTTGTGGATCGTCGCACTCAGAACAGGGTTCGGTGAAGTGAAGACCTTATAGAAGTCAGCCGTGGTGGAGACATCGATCGAAGGCAACCCTTCCCTCGTGCGCTTCCTTCGCGCGGGGAAGAACCAGTCCCATACCGTCAAAACTTCTCCTCGCAGGGTCGGTCAACAGAGCACTTCACCTGCGTCGCCTCACTTCACGGTACGATCCATGCTCGGTTGCAAGATAGGCGCAGAACAGAGACCCAACGAACCATCCAATGGGCAGGCCGACGGGCAAGAACAAGCCCAGAGAAACCCAGCGGGACACAAACCAGTCGACAGCGAGTAGCGGCAGCAGTGGAAGGACCATAGCCAATACGGGTGGCCAACCCCAATCGTCTGTCTTGTCCAGGTAGGCAAACACCGCGTCAACAACGGCCATTGCGTAAGCCTTCCAGATTTCGTATGCGCGAACCATACCTTCCCTCCCCAAAGCTCTAGTCAAGATCCTGCCGAGGCGTCAAACATGCCAGGGACAAGGCCAGCATGCAGATACCGAAGAACACCCATGGCATTGCTACATCGATTCGTAGTTGAACTGCACCGAGTCCGCCGGCGGCGGGATCAGGCAGGTTGGCCGATATCTTCGTGATAGCGCCAAAGCCGAGAACGAAGACGCCAATCATGGCCAACGGCACATAAAAGCCCGTCAGCACGCATCGGACCAACGTCAACAGAGCGGCTACCGCCGCTGCGACGACCGCAGCAACCGGAAGCCCTTCTGTCAGACGAATCCCGCCTTCCTGAAGGAAATAGAGGGTAACGGCAACAGCGCCGCCGACATATATGCCGCAGCCAATCGCCCCAAAGGCATCAAACACCGACTTCGTTGGCGATGCCGCACTACCAGTTACTTGATTCATCCGAAGTTTGCTCCATAGATGCGACGTCCTCGGCCCCGCGGCTCTCGCTACCGCTTCGGGCCGCCCTCGAACTTGATGAAGAACAGCCCAATGCAGCAGGGTATAAAGCCTACGATAAACATCAGGAAGCCCCCATTGAGCAGTTTCTGCCAGAACACACCGCCGATAAGCAGAACTAGTGTCACTAGCAGGTAGCTGACGACAGCGACACCAACCAGGTTCAACGACTGTAGCGACTTGAGCATGCTGTTTTCATCCCCTGAGGTACATGGATCGTCCGGTGGAAGGCAGAAATTAGGGGCGCAGCGCGACGGCAGCACGCTCGGTTCATTCCTGCGTGACGAGCCGCACCTTGAGGTTTCGGGCGGCACGCCGAATGCGTGAGGCCGCTGCCCTCGCTGTGTCGCCAACCTCTGTCCAGTCCGCGTGCCACCACAGGATTACCTGGGCGGCGGCTGACACGTTATCCGCCCGAATCACGGCAGCGACTTCCGCAACCACGCCCGCCCACCATGCGACGCCTTCGGCGTCGTGGGCCTTCCTGTCGATTGCTGTTCGGTAGATCGCCTTTCCTACCTCGAGGGGGATGTCCATGCCCGTCCTTCGCAGTATTTGGTATGCCCCAATTCCGGTAAACGGACAAAAGCCGGGGATCTTGAACGACTTCAAACCCACACGTACCGGCAGCGACGAATATCACGCCGAAATCCGCGCGTGACTTGACTATAACAAACAGACACGCGGCTTATCAATACGCGTTATGCGCATTCTATGTACTCACGGCCGCGCCAGTGGCCAAGACCGACGAATGTCGCCCTGGTTGTGCGCCCGCCACCGGGAATCCGTCGTAGAGTTTCCCGTCGAGCAAGCGACCTGCGGCCTTCTTCCCTACGCGCCCCATACAGTGCCTGTCATCAACTATGCCGTCGACAGAATCAGACCAGATCGGGTAACCGACGTCTTCCCAGCGATCGCCCTTCCATTCCATCGTCGCGTATCGTGTGCTCTCCAAACTGTCGTCGATTCGCGCAGCGTTGAAATGATCCCACGGCAACCATTCACCCCACTGCTTGAACAGGAAGGCAATACCGGCGGCTACGGCTTGGTCCCTCAAGCTCCTTACCCAATCCGGATGCGCCGGCCTTGCGTGGGGCCCGCTCTCGCAGCCAACGATCACCCAGTCGACGAAGTCACGCATCGCTGGGTTGTGAATAGGGTCGCTGACGTGACCGGCGCACGTGCCACAGTATCCGGCCTCCATTCGTTCGCCTTGGGCGAATCCGGTTTCACAATGCGGATAGCTCGGGGTCAGGAAGTCACTGATGTCTACTGGCGCTAGTAGTGGCTCCATCGAAAGGAAGCGCACATATGCCGGCACTTCGAGCAGCTTTGGGATGTCGCGATCCGCTTCTGCCTGATTGACAATAGTAGCCCCAACAAAGACGTTTGCAGGGGGATGCCCGCTACGCCATTCATCGACCCACTCGCGCAATGAAACCGCGTCAGCGATAGCGCCGGCGCCGCTGTTCCAAACGTAGTCGCTGGCATCTGCCAGCCGCTTCTTGAAGTTGCCGATGCGCTTTGTTAGCAGGAGCCAATCGAGACTGGGCGTCCGGCGCACCAGGTCAAGCAGATCCACCAGCCATTCGATCGGCACTGCATTGTCTAGCCAATCTGAAAGACTCGCGCTGAACACCCGCTGCCGGCGCCCATGCTCTGCATAGAACTGCGCGTGCTCTCGTTCCCAGCGCAAGGGCTGTTTCCAGTTCTCAGCGGAGGTCCGGTGACGCGGTTGCCTCGTACCGAACTTCACGCCCAGCACGCGAACTGGCGTCGATACCTCCGCGTAGCAATGATCGCAGCCAGGGCTGACAGGCTCGCAACCGAGCCAAAAATGTATGGTCCGTCCACTCGATCTTGCTACCCTTGCTCATGGCTTAACCTTCTCGTCGGGGTCGTACCCAAACTCGCGGCAGATCGCTGCTGACACTGTGCTACCGGTGCTGAAAAGCTGATGCACCAACACCCAGCGTATTTCGCCTCGACGCGGAGCGATCGCCCGCAGATTGCGCATCGCGCGCTCCAGCAAGTCACGTTCTTTGAAGGTATTGTCCGCAAGGGTGATCGTCGCGCTCTCCTGGGCGCGTTGGCGATCGTCAGCACCCGACGGCATGGATACAACTGGCGGCGTCCTCATCACGCCCGGCCGGCCTGCCTTTTCTTCTGGCCACCTGGCAAGGATGCGCTTGAGTTCGCGCGTGGCGGTTGCCCGTTTGCCATCCGAGTTCGATGGCAGTTCCTCCGCCACCGTGCGGTTGCATGCAGCGCAATTCGCCGCGTAGGAGGTAGCTTCGCCGGTACCGCGCCCGCCGGCAGTCGGCATGATCTTGACTGTTTCCTTGCCTCCGCATTCCGGGCAATCGAAGCTCTCAAACGTGGACATGACAGCCTCCATCTCCGCTATCGCGGGAAGCGGCCTCGCCGGCAATGGCCCGAGCGGTGTTGAGCGCGAAAGACAGGGATCTATGCGCACCGGTACTAAGGCGAGTGTCTGAATCGGAGCGAACCAGTTCGATTTCACCGACTATGGCCACCAGACCATTCCCCCTGTGCTCACCCGCCTGTCTCTGCCTTGCGGCACAAGCGTGCTGCAGCTCCTCGCCCAGGTCTTCGGCGTTGTCGGCGTGGTCAGGGTCTCTTGCCGTTTCAGCGGCGGCCAGGTGGCTACGATGCGGCGCCGCAGCTTCTCGGCGCTCAGAGTCGGCAAGCACGCTCCGCACAAACCCCAACAGCTTCTGATTGAACTTCCTTGACCATTCCCTCTGCTGCCGGCGCGGGGAAATGAGACCGTGCATCGCGGCGAAGTCAAGAATCACGGGTTCAGAAAGAGGGGCTGAGTCGTGCGGGCCGGTAGCCAGCTGCTCACAGTACTCTCGTAAGCGGATCTCAAAGGCATCCGACAGATCGGTGTCTCCCTGATGTACCGCGCTGCGGTGTAGCTGCAGTAACTCTCGAAACTTCCTCTCCTTCGAGTCTCCTGCTGCTTCGGCATGTCCGGCGCTGTTGTCAGCCATTTCGACCCCGCGCATTCTTTGTTTCAATGACGGCGCGACCAGCATCGGTCAGGCGAGCACGAACGTGCTGAATAGTCCCCAATGGCGCGTCCGGCTCCCATTCAATCAGACCCGCATCCTCGAGCTTTCCGACCATCACGTAGGTCAAGCCGCCGCGACCGGGAGTCGAGTATGGGCCCGTGAAGAACTGGGCAGAGCGCCGGATCTCGCCCCCACGCCCGATGTGCTCAAGCCAGCCGCGCATGGCCGGCGTCACCTTGACTTCAACTGGCGCAGCGCCTGAAGCAGGCGCCTCCATATCGGGCGCTAGCGGCAGCGCAGCGCTGGGTTGATGAACACCTGTCGCCGCCCCGCGCAGCGCCCACTCTGCCTTTTGAGCGGGGCCCATGGCATGGCCGGGTTGGTCGTCTGGCAGTTCGTCAAGAGCATCAAGCGCATTGGAGAGGGAATCGAAAGATCCTGCATCCACAACGTGACAACGCCGTTGGGCGACCACTTGCTCTTCCGAGTCGTCCATTGCGAGGTAAGCACATCGGGCAACTTCGATCAGCTTGGCAACGACCGGATGACTAGCGAGGCCACCCACGTGCTCGGCGCTTGCAGGGGCCTCATAGACAATTCGCACTATGTTGGCCGCATACTGAATGTTGTTTCGGTAGCTCTGCTCGGCCTGGTCGATCCATGATCCGTCTGCCATGCGCAGTTGGTAGATCGGCTCCGGCGCAATTGCTTGCCGTGAGAATAGATCCGCCATGCCGCCCGACACGCGCTCTCCGCCGTCGATCTCCCTGGATAGCCAACGGGTGTAAGCCTCCCGGCTTTCAGGGCGGTAGTAGCCTTTGCCCGCCACCTCGTTGTAGAGCTTGCGCATGTCGTAAAGCATGGTGCGCTGCGCATCTGCGGGGAGTATGCCAAAGCCGTGATTCAGACATGTTGCCATGCTGGCCAGGAGCGCGACATCTGGTTCGTGGGGGAGTGCCGTTGCGATGCTGACTGCTTCGAGCATGTCGAGAAAGTAGACAAACACGCCGTGCGGATCTTCCTTCCCGTGCGCGTCGTACCGTTTGAAGGTGCGCTTGAGCCCGAGTTCTCCCGCCTGCGCAGTAGGCTCATTCATGGGCAATCGTGCCGTGGGCGCCGCGAAAGGAGCTGCCAGCATCGCCTGCTGAATGATGCCCTCCGCCCAGCTTTCCGACGAATCTGTATGTTCGACAATGGCGTCAATCAATGCCTTCCTGAGATCCGGCGTCGTATCATTGCCCGCTCCGGCCTCTGGCACAGCGCCGGCCAGCGCATCGCGCACGTAGTGGATTACTCGCGAATCGAAAGCAACCGGCAATCGATCGCCAAAGCGTTCGAACTGCCCGGCCACACTGCGCAGCACGCTTTCCAGCTCCAAAACGCGGTCATTTGGTGCTGGAGGCGCACCATCACCGAGCACCGATTCCTCCTGCTGCACGCTGCCCCGCTGGTGGATGTAGAGTTTCGTTCCGGGCGGAGCTTTCTTGGCATCAAGATAGGCGATCGTATATTCCGATGACCCCGGCATGTGGTGCGTTTCTCCTACGGGATCATCCATCGGTTCCGGAAGGTGTAGTGCTGCATCCGGCCATTGGTTCATGTCACGCATTGCCACCTCCCTTATCCTCTGCGGCGATTTCCGCCGTGCCGCGCTTCTCCGGCTTGTAATCGCACCAGCGTTGCCACTCGCCTTCCGGGAGCTCGTTGCCGACCTCTCTTCCTGCCCATTTCTCGAACACTTCCGCTTCCACTATTGGCAACCTTCGCCCTAAGTTGACGGTAGGTCCGTCGTACTGGATTCGCCCAACCGGGCTGACGTACGTAATCACGCGGTCATTAACGAAACCGTTTGAATGGGCCGGACGTTTGCCGCGCCAAACCTGCCCAACAGAGAACTTAGCCACGCTCGCCTCCCTCGGTTGCGGCCGTGTTCTCCGCAACCAAGGCGGCGCGATCGATGTAGATGCCGAACGATTTGCACTGGTGGCCCTCGTTGACTTGATCCAGCAAGCCATTTGTGTAGATGATTTCGTAGTCCCCGCATTCAGGCCCGTCTACGCCGAACTGCACTTCCCCGCACACAAATTCACCTATGCACACAGGCGCGGCTACGCCCGCCTCGCTGCCCTGTTGTTGGCGAGTGGCGATTTCACGCGCAAACGGCAATGCGCTGTCCGGATGAATGCTGTGCGTGCGGCCGATTTCGATCAGATCGTTATCCGTCAGCGTCGCTTGCGCAGCCTGTTGCAGGCCGCGCGCATAACCCTTTTCTTCCTCACGGATCAGCGCCGTAGCATGCTCGCACTGCAGGCGCGCGATCTCGCGATGCAGGTCGGTATCTTCCTCGACGTGCTGGCGCACGAGGGACTCCATTTCGCGATACGTGGTGATGTCGATTTGGCAGGCGGGCTCCTGCGCCATCGACGTGCCGAAGTGCTCTGCAGCTGCAGCGTGGTCGTCAAACTTTTCGTCGCAGTGGAAACAGCGCCACGGCATCAAAGTGCAACCCGCCTGCGCTGCGGGTGCCGGTGAGGCGCAGCCGACTTTCTGTACGCTGACGCCGCCGAGCTCGAATGCGATCGACCATTCCCATGCTTCGCCTTCCCGCAACCACTGCTCTTGCATGTCTTGCAGAGCGTCCTCCAGCGAATTCGTGCCATCGTCATGAGTGTCATCCGCAGACCCGAGCCATTCCGAGACCAGGAAATCGCGCACACCATCCATACCGACGACGATAGCCGCCGCAGGTAGATCGGTTTCGCCCCACGCTTTGCACAGGTACGTATCGCCGGCGGGCCCGCCCGCTGATGCGGCGGTCGCGGCGTACTTCGCCAGCATGTCCAGCACGAATGCAGCGACCATCGGCTTTCCGATCCGTTGCTGCTGGCTGTAGGTTGCCCATGCCTGCGCAATCTCGGCCTCCGTTGGCGCTGGTACGGCGGGCGCCGCGTCAATGCGCGCCACCACCGGCGCGATCTGAGCATTCTCAGCCGTCTGCGCGGCAGTGGCGTCTTTGGTGTCAGTCATTTCGGTCCTTGGGTCATTTCGAATCCTGCAGATCAGGCTGGGAGCTGCTGCGGCGTGACATCGATCGGCGCAACTATGTGCAAAAGGCGCTCGCTGATGTCTGCGAGAGTGGTGGCCATGTGCTGGTTGCCTCCCAGGTTCGCTGCTGCGTCGGCTTCCATTGCGATCTGTAAAATGCGATCGCGTAGGGGGCGATCCATCGAGACCGCGGCCGGGACGTACTCTGGAAGCGGCGAGTGCTTCGGCTTTGCAGCCTGCTTCGCGCGAATCTTCTCGACGATGGTCCAGATCCTGGCGAGTTCAGTTTCGCCTGCCAGGTGCATGTCCGCGCCGCTTGCGAGGCACAGAGCAGCGAGAGTCACCATCACACCCCCGATCTCCTGTTTCAGTTCACCGGGCGGGCGGCCGAACGTGTAGTCGACCAGCTGATGGGCTTCGCTGCATGTCATGCCGTTGGCTTGTACGAGCTCGGTTGCCTCTTCATAGAAGCGATGGTTGCGCTCTGCGCGATCCGCGGCGATCTTCGCGCCGAAGCACTCGAGCATCCAGGGCTGAACGCGCCATTGGAATGGTGCAAGACGAATCGAGGCACCGAATGCGGCGACAAGCTCGGATAGCTCGGCGTATTCGTTAAGGAGCCTGACGATCATGCCGTGCCCGCCACCAAACCCGCTTCCGGAGTACGCCTTTGCCCAGTAGAGAATTGTCTCGACCGGTTGCCCATCCCAAACGACCGGCGGCGGAGCTGCGGAGACAAACCCAGCCCGGAAGGCCCTGCGATTACCCGCCGTCGGCTTGAGGCCTGATGCCTTGAAGGCCTGGAGCATGGCATCCCCTCCGCGTGGCGCCGGCTCTGGGGACTCGGCGCGGATCTTCGCGGCGATGATCTTTGCCGCGCTTCGAAAGAGGTGGTTGCGACTTTGGGAGCAGGTGCCTTCTGCGATGTCCGCCGCTCGTGTCAGGCCGGCGGCATACACACCCGTCCCGCAGTGCGGGCATCCCAAATGATCTCGCTCTTTCGCTTCCGTGGCATCTACTGGCGCTGGACATCCGCCATGCGGTACCGCCATGTTGGCGTCTGCAAGCAACTTCTTGATGCGCTCAACGTTCCCCCGGTTCTCGTCAGAACGCGCACGCATGCGACCGCGGGCGTTCTCGTCCGGCTCATCGGCACGCATATCATCCCAAGCTGATGCACTCGACTCCAGAATCCGTATCACCTGTTCGGCGAACGTCGACCGCTCCTGAGGGGCGTCGTCACGTCCAGAAAGCTGCGCCAGTTCGGGCGGTTCGACCCCCAGGAACACGGCTTCCGGGGCGTTTGGCCAATCGACCCGAATGGTCTCGAACTCACCCTGCTGCCAGCAGCGCAAGAACGTGATCCCTTCTTCGGCGGTGACAGCATATGCGATGGCTGCGATCGCCGCCGACGATCCGTTGGTACGCGCCATATGTGCTTGTGTCATGCTGATACCTCCTCGCCCTGTGTCGCAGTGGACTTGCCATAGAGGCCATTGAAAGCGTCGACATCACCGCGAGCGACATAGACGCTCCTGTCGCCAAACACGAAGGTTGCGCCTCCGTACTTCGCACCGGGGAAGAGAAACTCCGCAAGACAACGCATTCCACCGCCAGGCTCGGTGGGTTCCAGCGTGGAACCGCAGATGTGGACCCGCTTGATCGTTGCCTGGGGGTATTTCGCTAGCACGAGCTCGATCAGTGCTGATTCTGCGGCGGCACGGCCGCGGAACCACGCCCGGTGCTCCCCCTGACACGTTCGCGAGCAGTAGGCGCGTTGTCCCTCCGTGACAATCTCGAAGTCATCGGGATCGAGGTCCTCGTCGGCCAGTGCATCGAACATGTGCTGGCTCACCTCGCGCTCGCAGTGGCTGCATTGGATGGTCCAGCCGTTCTCGATCAGGGCAGAAGCCGGCACCGGGCCCGGAGCGTACTGGTCGAACTTCGGTGAACGCTTGCAGTGCTCCACCGACTCGAAGTCCGTACCCATTTCTGCGGCGCCCTCCCGCCGAGCAACGACATTGGTGCTCGCAAAGCGAATCGCCCAGCCATCGTCACCGTCGTGGACCTCGAACGCGAGAAGTTTCTGTGGGACATCTTCCTGAATGGTGGTCATCTTCAAGCCTCCGGTGAATTCGCTGCGGTGTCCGGGCCCAGTGCGGCCCGCTTTGTGTTCGGTGACTCAAGCGAGAGGCAAACCCAGCCCGGGAAAAGGCCGTATCCCGTCAGCACGTGCGAGACGACTCGCCAGATCTCCTGCCCTGTGGAGAGCACCGGTGCTCCGGTCTGCATTTCCGCAGCGGAGTAGACGGTCTCCTTGAGGAGCAGTACGTCACCTAGCCTGTAATCGCGGTCGTCGAACCGGATCTCATGCGTCTTCCGCCCGTCCGCAACGGCGTTGAAGACTTCACTGTCACATTTCAGGGAGTGTTGGATGGGGCCTCGGGGTTGGGTCCGCGCTCGCTCGAGGGCATCGGCGGCTTCACGGTCCGACCAGCTGCCCGTCAGGACCCCGTGCCAGTTAAAGCAGGCCCCGGACGTCGCGATGACATGGTGGAGGCGCTTATCGAGCGGGATGTCAGGCTGTTGCGCCTTGCCGGCGAGGTATCCGAGGAGCGCATACCAGTCCTCGTTGGACTTGGCCATGTCGTGCGCTGGCCCCCAACGCACCCGCTGGTGCATTGCCTCGTTGTACGACGCGTGCACAAAGTGCGCCACTTCCGGCGTGTTGATTCGACGAAACGCGGCGGCGTCAGCGGCATCCTTGGCGGAGTTCTCGACCAAGGCTCGTGCCCCAGCCAGTTCTTCCGCCAGGGCCATCACCGTGCTTTGCCACTCGGGCGGGAGATTGACGGCATCGCGCCTGGTCGCATCCAGATCCACTGGACCCTGCACCGGCGCCGCCTGTTGACCATTCTTCGCTACATTACACGTATGCATACGCTGAAAGGGGAATCAGTTAGCGGACTTCGGTAGTTTATCGGACTGTGTGGCTTGTCAGAATCCAATGGCGGACCGAAGGCTCTCGAAGAACGACACCCGTGATTCCTCTCGAACAAGGTACCTGCCGATAGCGATATCGTATGGTTCCACAAGCATGGCCTCGAGCGCCAAAACGTCTCGCTCCAGATTCGCTCGATGGCACGCGTTCCCCGCCAACGCATCCGGAATGTTGTGCGCCGCATCGGCGACCATGAACAAGTGCTCTCGGCCCAACTCGTTCAGGTCTCGCGTGGAGAAGTGGCGGAGCCGGCAGAATGCCTGGTGCAAGGCCTCGCACGCACGCTTTTCGATCTCGGTCATCACGATGCCGGCTTCATGGGTTGCTGAGCGAGCTCGAAACTGATCGGACGGTGAGGTGCCGCTTCGCGATGTGCCATTTCCATCATTCTCACTGCTCTCCTGGTATGTGAGCCCCGGCGATCACCGACACTCAGTTCAACTGTCGCAGCTGCTGCCCCGGCACCACCTTGAATGCGGCGCCATACGAAAGGGCTGTTCTGATCGCCAACAAGAGGGCCGCATCAGGCATTTCCGCCTGCAGTACCAGGACCGCTTCGCCGGACTCAAATTGCTCCCTGAGCACGTCTTGAATGTCTATTTCTCTCTTTGGCATTTCAGGTTGCGTAGCCGCAAGTCGCATGCTCGACCCGCCAGCCCGTCTTGTTGTCTTGGATGGTCCGTCTGAGAACCAACTCGCATCTTTTGAATCCGTCGCCGTGCTCGGCGCTAACGTAGGCCTTGCTACCGGCTATCCGGACACTTTGCTTGATTGCGACCGGGTCGGTGCCGGTCACATCGCTGATATAGGCCTGTGCCACCTCGCGTGCGGCGGATTCCGCCCCGAAATCAGGAAGTTCGATGCAGCCCGAAACGCCAAAGGCTGCCAGAGCGGCAACCAGGATATTGACCATGCTTGAGCACCCTCCGGTGAGACCCTCAGCCTAAGCGCCGCCCCTGGTGATCACTTCTTGCCGACGACGCTGGATAGAATCGTATCAGCAATGCTTCCCGCGACCGCCCCGGCTTCCTTCACAGCAGAGATCGCCTTTTGCTCCAGGTTGAACTGGCGCGTCAATGCTGTCACTTCACATCGCACCAGATCGCGCTTCATGGCACGCACTTTGTTTGCGTAGCTTTCGGCAAAGATCGACTTGGACCAGTCCCAGTCAATGGCGCCCGGAGCGGCTTCCCACGGAGAGCTCTTCCCGGTGATGCGGTTGGACTCACCATTGAATGCGTCGACGGCCGCACCGACCAGAACCTCAAGGCCTAGTACGCCTGGGCCAAGTGCAATCTTCTCTCCGGTCGTAAGGCTCCTCCTGTCTGCACGGAGGTTCCCGTCAATCTCCGACTGCGTCGGCGGGTCGCCAAAAATGTTGATCTCGCTGGTCATCTTCTTCCACTCAGATGGTTAGGCGTGAGAGGTTGCGCTTTGAATGGCGATGCCGAGGTCGCGAATGCGGTTCAGCAGGGCCACAGGAACACGGATGGTTTCACATCCATGCGACTCGGTCGTCGTCCATTCCTTGCTGTCCGCATACTGCTTGCGCGACTGTGCCGCGAAGTCCACGACAGTATTGATGAGGTCAGCAGTTTCGTTGTCGATGTGCGTTGCCATTGCGCGATTACTTACGTGTCGATTGTGTGTACTTGGACTACAGTCGTTGTTGGTTTGCCTCACGCGGGTCACGCACCGCAACCTTGCAGCGACTTGCTCTTCCGTCTTTTCGCTTGTTTAGCAGCATGCATTTCAGCGGCTGCCGAGCACCATCAAGTAGGAGAGGAGAATTCCGAACATCGGCAGGACCATCAGAATGTCGCGCTCAATATCGCAAGTCCCGGACGTCCTCGACCAAATTCTGGCGTCGGCGATAAATGGCAACACGAGGGCGGCTAGTCCAAGAACTTCAGATCGAAACTGTGGCTGCATCGCGCTCGAGAGCATCAGTACCAAGCATGTCACCAGCGCGGTGAGGTTGATCGCAATCGCAGCAAGGATCAGTAAAGTCCACGCTCGAAATCGCATGGCCAAGTAGAACATAGCCGTTAGACCGACAGCCAGGAGAAACCACGCCCTTCCGTCGTACCAAGCAGGGATCAGCTGCGGCCATTCGGCTGGCGACGCGAGCACCAGATGTAGCCACGGGAATGCCAACGCTGCTGCAATCGCCAACCCAACCATCTGCGCTTTGAAAGTGCCGAGTTTCAATGCAAGGAACTTAAACGCTCTTTCCCCACCGAGAAGGCAGACTTCGAAGATCACTTGGATCACTGCTATGCAAGCGAGGGGCCAAACTTGATAGAGCAAATCCATGATGTCTTTAGATGGGTACAGCAACTTGATTGATTACGAGCAGGCCAGACGGAGCACGGCTCAACGTGTGAGCAGGGTGCCAACAATCGCCGCGCCTACCGCACCGGTGAAGCTAAGTGGCTTGTCTTTCGGAATCGCGCCAACGCCGGTTGCAATGTGATGCAGTAACTCGTTCTGCTCGCGAAGCATGCCTACTTGCATGGCCATGAGCCTGTCTTGTGGAGACGGCTCCAGGATGCCGACCGCCTCACAGATGCGCTTGATGCCTTCCTCGTACGCCGTTTGTTTTGCCGACTTGTTCAACTCTTCGAGAAAGTCGAGCATCTGCCCTCGTGTCGGGTTCGTCCGCATAAACGCAGACAACCGGGCAGTCAACGCTAGTGACCTATCGCAAAGCTCTCGCGCTCGTGCAATTTGGTCCGGCCCGGCCGGTTTGCTTGCTAGTTCTTGTAGGCTCATGTCACGTCAGGATGAAAGTGTGGATGCGCAGTGCCGAGGGTCATTACAACGCTTGCCACGATGACCGCAAACGCGAGCAGTACAACTGAATTTCGGCGATAGAACTCCGGAGCGTACTTTTTCATGGTTTGCTGCGCTAATTAGATCGCGCGTCACAGGGCCGCGATCCCCTCTTCTGCCATGCTCGCACGCACCTTGTTCAACTCCAGTTTCACAGTAGCCAGATACGAGCGCAGTTCCGGTACCGGAATGACACTCCCTTCAGTAAGCTTGCGTTGCAGGCTCTCGATCCTGGCGAGGCAGGCATATTCCCTGTGGCGAAGCTCAGCCTCCTTGGTAGCGAACTGGGGAGGCTTCGGGCGTCCCGTCTCTGCACTCATCGTCATGCTCCAGGACAATCGAATAATAACACGTATGTATAATACGCGAGCGGTAAATGTTGTCAAGCCGAGAAGATTCACTCAGGCTGAGGCGCTCCGCCGGCGGGCACTGCTCCTGCTCGGCCGAGGGGCATTCGGATGCAGATCCGCATCTTCCTTCTGAATTACCACCATGCCCTTGTCGACGAACGTGTTGATCTCGGAGAACATCCGCCTCTGCACCATGCGAGAAAGGCCGATGCCGCCATCGACACCCAGGCCATCCTGCCACTGGCGGTCCGCGTCGACCGCAACCGCCCATTCGCGCAGCACTGCGCGAGCTGCCGGAACAGTGCCGCGGATCTTCGCAAAGATCTCGAAGAGGTCTGGGTCCACGGAAACCGAGCTGCGCTTCTTGCGCCCGTCGACTTCGCGGGTGTACTTGATGCGGATGAAATCGTCTTTGGCCATGGCCCGCTCCCTTGCGCGGTCTCTTCTGGATTCTGGTGGTTGACCGGCCGCCGTCAGGCACCGGCCAGAGCGGGCTCTTCCGCCTGCGCCGTCTGCGGCAGAGCGGCGACCAAGGCAGTGAGCTCACCCAGCTTGGCGAGGACCTCGTCACGAGTATTGCCCGCCATCAGCAAACCCGTGTAGTTCCCTGCTCGTCCGAACTCGAGCAAAACGGCACCGGTTTCCTGTTGCACCACGTCGATGGTGACTCCGTTGGACATACTGACTTGTCCTGCATGCATGAGGATCTCCTGTTTGTTAGGTAAAGGAAGCCACGGCACGCAACTCGGCCAGGGCGACCTTCCGATTCGTGCCGATTCCGAGATAGATCTCTCGGAACGCGACGTACGAGAAGGCGGAAAGGAAAGCGAAGACTACCGGCGCCGCGATCGGCGCGAACGCGACCGTCAGGGCGAGAAGTCCAAAGGCAACCAGGTAGAAGCCAAAGATGGCGCCGATGTTCATGCGCGGCAGCCCCGCTCGACCGGTTCGGTAGGCCTGACGCCAGTTGACGCCAAAGAAGCTGATCAGGTGGTACTGGAAGGTCGACGCCACCAGCGGCATGATGAAGCAGCACAGGAACATCAGCATTCCTGCGATCGGCAGAACGAACATTTCGTTGATCGCGGTGAACGTGTCGGTGGCGCTCCAGATCGACTGCAGGCCCGGGTTGTGGAATGGACGCAAGGCGGCCGTGATGTTGCCGAGCAGCAGCGCCGGCAGCGCGTTCAGTACGGCCACCGTGAGTACGACAACTCCCGCGTAGCGCAGTGTCACGCCAAACCCGCCCATTACCACGCCCACCATCTCACCGATCGTGCGTTCCGATGTGTCGTCAACAAGTGCAGCGACGCGAATGCCAAAGAGGAACGCCATCGAAGACAACACGGTGGCCAGCACGACGGATGTCCGGACCAGGCTGGCGGCGATGCAGAACACAGCCATCAGCGCCACCCAGGCGATGAAGCCGCGACGAATCAGGTCCCCGGCCTGTCGTGCCCATCGCAGAACGGCAATCGCCGGCACTGGCTTCGGCGAAAGATTGTGGTTCATCGTCCGGCCTCCACGGCTGCCGCGGCCTGTACGGCGCCCTGCTTTTCCCCGTCTCGGGAGAGCGCCACGATCTCCGCATTGCCGAAGCCCATTTCAAACAGGCTTGCGTAGGACGCCGGCCGGCATACCAGATCCGTGCGAGCGAGAACGGCGCTCACCGCACTCACGATCGCCTCGGTGACCTGGTGAAGCGCGTTGCCCGAATCCTCCTTTGCCCGGTAGATGGTGACGCGGTCATCGTCGATTTTGTGGCCCAGCTTGACCAAACCCGTTAGAACAGCTTTGCGCAGCGCGGTGCCGTTCGGATCGGCACACGCGGCCTCGGTCGTGGCCACGCCGTCCTCGCTGCAAGCTTCTGTCGGCGGAGCGTCCGCTGCGGCGCTACCGATCGACGCGCGGCGCTCTTCGATCTCCCTCACGGCAATGTCCGGAGCGGCGACCATGGCCATGCGGGCCAGCTCGCGGGCGAGCTCCGCCGGCGTGTAACGGTGGATGCCGGCCAGCACGCGGTCCATGCGCTCACGGAAATACAGGGCGTCGATGCGTGGGCGTTCGGTCGTGGTGTGCGGCATGCTTCGTTCTCCGTTGATCTCGCAGAATTGGGTACGGGCGATCATTGCTGGTTGTCTGCTGACGATCCAGTTGCTCGCCGAGTGAGTTCGGCCTCAAGCCGGGCGATCTGGCCGCGCAGGATGGCGCGGCCTTCTGCAGCGCGGCTGTGATCGCGCTGACGGCCGGCTGCCCCACGGCCGCCCAGGGTGGTCGGGTCTACACGAGCAACCGATGCGGCGACCGATCTGCTCACCTTCCGCGACAAGGCGCGAATCCGTCGATGGATTCGCGCCGCCGGCGCAGTGCGCAGGTTCCATGCCGCCACCTCAGTGACAACGCATCTCGCATCCGCTGCATTCGTGCCGAAGAGCGTGAGCTCGAACGCGAGCCCGGCATCTCGCGCGGCCCGCTGCATGGCATTCAGGTCTTTGTGGTCGGCCTCGAATCGAGCACCGAGAATCCCCTTTGCCAGCTCGATCGCCGCCGGGTCAGGCTCGACAGGGTAGGCCGCGCTCCACGATTCGCCTCGGCGCCCTGCGGTCTCGTCGCTTGGCAAATCCAATGACAGCAGCCGTTGCGCCTTCCGCGCCGTGCGGCTCGATGGCTCGTGATCAAGCTTTTCCATCGAATCCCCCCAAACCCGTGCCGACTTGACCAAACGTCGAATCCAGATGTGCCATCGTCAGAGCTGGGCGCCGAGCCACGCAGCGGACGTGACCGCCACGACTGGATTCGGTCGCGGGAAAGCGCCCTTCTGTTCGGTGACACCCGACTTGCGCTCTGCCACGGCAGGCACCTGGGCGAAGAACTTCAGGCGAGCAACGAACTCTTCCTCGCTGCCCACCACCAGGCCATCCAGCTCGTGGAGCCCCTTGTCGCGCCCGGCATCGGTGAGCTCTAGTTTCGCAGGCCACGCCTTCATGCGGTCGTACTGGCGATCGCCGCCATATGCTTCGTTGAGGTGACCGGCAAACCATGCATCCCAGTGCACCGGGCGAACCTTGAGCAGTTCACGCCCGTACATGGGTCCGTCTTTCGACTCCCATACGTCCGGACCGTAGTAGCGACTGCCGGGGCCGATCTCGGTATCGGGTGCCGTCGAATCGCCGACGTAGCAGAAGCCCTGCATGCTGACCTTCGGATTGAAGTACCAGCCGCCGCCGAGACGAACGCACTTCAGGCCGCGGTGTGTATGAAGTTCAATGGAGCTCATGATTCTTGGTTTCTTGACCAAACGTCAAAATCAGATTGCGACGCGCGCAGTGGCTTGAGCCCCTGCCCCGTGTGCGTCCTGTGACGCCGCTGCCTGGGTGCGGTCACACGAAGCGAGCGCGGCCAGCGAGTGGGAGTCGATCTCTGCGCCGGCCGGCACGATGGAACGGATCTCTTCGTTCGCCCGCAGGAGCATCGCAACCCAGGTGCCGGTCGGAATGGACACCCGGGGGATGACACGCATCTCCGGAGCGCAGAACACCGCGCTGCCATTGGCGCTATCGAACGTCCAGCGGATGGGGACTGTGCAGCGGGACATGAGCCGCGCAAAGATCGCGGCCGTCGGGACGCCCTCTCGTGCGCCGCAGCAGCGCACGAGAATCGCCCAGACTTCTTTCGCCTGCTGCTCGGTGAGTGCTCGGACCTTGTTCATCATCATCCCAATTCTCCGAAACTTGACCAATCCAACGACATGAGACGTGCCGCCTTCAGGAGCCACGACGGCTATGGCGGCGCCACGCAGGGGCCGCACCCAGCCATCCGTCCTGGGCAACCATCACGCCGCCACCGCCACCCGCAGACGGCTGACTACCTCCGGGCTACCCAGGAAGAGCGACTCGGCCAGCAGACCCTTCCGGATCATCTCGACGATCACATCCGCCATTATCTCGCGGCTCACGCCAACCTCTTGCGCCAGCCGCGGAACGTGAAGGAGGCCTTGCCGGAGGATCGCCAGTTCCACCGATTTCTCGATGTCAGTGCCAGCACCAACCGGCACTTGCGCCAGCGCGACCATCGGGGCATCTTGTTCACGCGTGGCATTTTCCGCTACATCACACGTATACACAACAGGCACGTAATCAAAACCCGGAATCTGGCCAAGCTGCTCCCCCACTTGTTCGGTGCTCCTCTCGCCCGGGGTTGGCTGAGCTTCAGGCACGCGATCCCCTAGGATCGCGATGATGTCCTGCATCTGGGCGTTGAGCTCGATAACGTCCTCGGCGCGGGTGAGGGCCACGAACAGCAGGTGCAGTTCCTGGACCAGTTCGGGCGTATCCAGAGTCAGCAGCTCGCCATTTGCCGTGACGAAGTCTTCGAAGTCGTCGAGCAGCAGTACCTGGCTGAATTCGAGACCCTTCGCACGATGGGCCGTCGAGAGCAGAACGTCAGCGTGCTCTGCTTGTTCCACTGCCTCCGCCTTGATCCTCTCGACCAGCGATGGGATCGCGCTGCGGTACTCCTTCACCACACCGATCAGGGAGAGAATTTCCTTGTCGTCAACGCCCGTCGCGTACTCCTCGAGCTTCTCCAGCGAACCAAAGGTCTTGAGCAGCTGGTCCTTGACGGCGGCCGGCTGGCCGCTCATCAGGCTCCAAACGTCCACCAACTTGTCAAATGGGTAATTACTGAGCCCACCGACAAAGTGCAGTCGCTTGTTGCCCAGCATGGCGACAGCCTTGTCGAACAGCTTGGCGTTCGTGCGGCCGATGACCGCGTACGGCTTGGACACGTCGACCGTGTAGCCAGTCGGCCGATCCGGGAAGGCACTGTGCACAGGTCGCTCTTCGCCGCGGAACGCGGAGAGGAGCATCGTGGCCAGCCGGGCAATGCCAGGGCCGAAGCGATGGCTCTGGGTGAGGTAGACCGTTTCATCCGGTTGGATCATGTCCATGGCATTGACGGCACCCCGGAATGCAAAGATCGCCTGATACCGGTCGCCGACGATCACCACAGGGCAATTCTGGGCAAGAACGATCGAGGTCGTGACCGGGTTGGCGTCCTGACCTTCGTCGAACAAGATGCGATCGTAGCGACGCGACAGGTCCGGCTTCGAAAGCTGGAACAGCTTGAGATAGCCGTCATGGGGCATGGGAACGTTCTTGCGGCCGAGATCCCGCATGGCCTCCCAAGCGAGCCTGCCCCACTTCAGGGTCTCGGCGACATCTGCCTCGGCGATCGTGTCCGGCACATGGTGCGGTTCGAAGTCGGTATCCGCGGAGAAGAGAAAGCTCGTGACAGTGGTCACCAGGATACTGGCAAAGCCGATCTCGATGCCGAAGGCGCGGGCGAAGTCGCTCGGGCGCAGGTCGCCCAGCTTACCGGCGTCCTTGAAGCGACGGCCGAACGACCACGCAAGGGAATGAGTGGTGCGGCATTCGACGTTCTGGGGGAACTTGCCCTCGGCTTCGGTCTGGAGAGACTTCGTGTAGGTGAGGTACAGGATGCGCTC
This sequence comes from Cupriavidus sp. EM10, assembly GCF_018729255.1. Lineage (NCBI taxonomy): Bacteria > Pseudomonadati > Pseudomonadota > Betaproteobacteria > Burkholderiales > Burkholderiaceae > Cupriavidus > Cupriavidus sp. EM10. The sequence goes on along the minus strand of NZ_CP076062.1, from coordinate 216,799 downwards.
CGAGGGACGCACCAGTGCGTACTCCCTCAGGGTGAACGTCTTGCCGGCACCCGGGCAGGCCTGGACCACCAGGCGACGGACGGCGCTGTTGATCGCGGTAAGTTGTTCGTGCGTAGCCTTGCTCATCTCTACCCCTTTCATCCTCTCCAGTTTCGCCGCGCTTAGTCGTTGCTGCTGTCTTGACCGTTGAACCCCCAGACATCCTGCCTTGCATCGCCGATGCGATTCTTTTCGAAGGTCGGATCTTCCGGGGTGGTGTCGGGCACGTCCACGTGACCGCTCATGAACAGCGGGGACAGCATCAGTGCGGCGCACACGTACAGGGTCCACTTCAGCCAAGCGAGGTCGCGCAGCACGGGCGCCAGCACGATCGCCGTTGCCACCAGGACGAGACCCCCAATCATCAGACCAACCTTCACCTTCGTACGCATCTCAGACCCCTTCATGTGTGGCCAACCATTTATACCCATCATACGCACAGTACTTAAATCAATCAAGCAGATTATGCATACGTGTTACACATGGGTATAGCAACACCAACATACACCGCACCCAGACCAGCGAAACAGATACGGCCAAGCATTTACTCACCGGCGCCGGTCATAGAACCCGGTAGCAGGGGCAACCATTTACCCACAGGGGAGCGCCCAAGAGAAGCCCTCCGGCCAAACATTTACCCCGGGGCAACACCCCAGCCCGGCTTCGCCGGGCGTCGCCCCCACGGCGCCGGCGGCTACGGCACCAGGTACGCCAGCCCTCCCCCACACGGCCAAAACAACCGCCTGCCCAACAACCACACCGCAACACGCCATCGCCAGCCAATCTCCCGCCCCGCCCCGCCCATACCCGACTCCACCCACGCCATCGCCTGCCGACACTCCAGCCCCACTCAATCCGAGCTCATACCCGACTTCCCTCGCACCATCGCCAGCGAAACTTCTCACTCCGCCTGACACCGCCACCGCACCGCCGCCACTCTCAAAACCAACACCATCAGTCTCCCGCCAGCACAACGCCGCTCCACCCGATCCCCCGCCGACAGAACCAGCCACCCAGCGCCACAACCATCCACCACCAGCACCATTCCCACGCCAGCAGAACAACCAACCCAGCCTAGGACCTCCGCCCCGCCGACAGATCCACCCGGCTCCCCGACACGCCATCGGCAGAACGACACCGGCCGCCCCTCCCCTTCATCCATTAGATCCATTCGATCCCATCCACAGTTCCGGCGAGAGATGACCGGGCAAGAAGGAGCAGCCCAATCCCGCCCCGGCACCAGGACAGCAGCAGCGCACCCGGCTCTCAGGAAGAACAGGGAGCGAGATCCCGCGGCGACACAAGGAAGGAAGAGGACAAATGGTTATGCTCACGGCGACGCAACAACCCCGACGCAGGAGGGCGCACAAGCGCAGCCCGCACACCACCAGAACGAGCCCCGGCAGGACAAATAGTTATCCCGTCGGCAGAACCATAGCCCCTCACGGGCCCGCGCTGATGCGCCGGCGACACCAAAGGCTCCGGCGGACCACGGGCCGCCGAGGGACACCAAACCCAAGCCACCGCCAACCGAAGTTCTCACTCCGCGCCCAAGCTCACTCCGCACCAAGCCATCGCCGGCTACCTCCCCGCCCCACCGCAACAAGCACAGGACCACCGGCCGCCCAATCGGACAGAGAGAGAACAAGGGAACAAGGCGGACACCCGCGCAGGCGAGAGAACGACCACCGGTCGGCAGAGTGAGACAACCAGCCCATCCACCCGCCCGCAGAACAGCGCACTACGCAAAGCCGCAGAACAGGCCAAACCCGAGATCCCGCCAGAGCCAGTCCCGTCTCCCATCGCACAGAGCCCAGGACTCCCTCCGCCCAATACCCCGCGTGGCAGAAATCCCGACTCCCCACAGGACCTCCGCCTGGCAGCTATCTCCTCTACGTCCGCCTCAATCCAATCTTCGCCCAATATCCGGCCCGGCCGAGACACTCGCTACCCATAAAGAAAAAGCCCCGGCACAGTCTCTGCACCAGGGCCTTGGTCGGCATTGATCCCGCTTAGCCTATTCGTCCTCAAGTTCCATATCGCCTTCGAACCGTGCCTCGATCCGCTCCAGCAGCCCGTCCACTAGGGCGACCGTGTCGCTTATCGCAGCCTCTCGGGCCCTGGTGGAACGGGTCGATCCATGCGAGAAACGCCAGAGCCGGTCCACCGCTTGCGACCGCAACTCAAACAGCAGGGTGACTCGATCGCAGAGCAACTGCAGGAACTTGTAGTTTGCCTCCCACTCCCGGGAACGCTTCACGCGGCGCCGCAACCCCTTGTGGCTCGCAAACGAGGAGACCCACTTGCGGCTACGGAGCTGCCGAAAGATTCGCACTTCCCAGCGCAATTTCCGCTTACTTAGCGACCGCTTTATGCCGATTCGGCCGGACTGAAACGGCTGCATCACGTACATCAGCTGGTCGATTCGTTCGAGGGTTGTATCAATGGTTCGGATAAGGTTCTCCGTCTCCTCGACCGCTTTTCGGGCGGCGGTGAGGGCAACTGCAAATCGTCGATCTCGGGGGTTGAGTACGTACCATGTATTAAGCGTCCTTTGGGGGTTGAGTACGGAACTCCGTAAACGTCCCCCGGAGGCGAATTCTCCATTCGCTACAGTCGCCTTGTCAATACGTGTTATGTATTCTAAAATGCGGACGCGTAACAGGTGCGGTATCTGCAGTGAACAATGAGCAGTACACATTGCGCACAGCGGATTGCGCATCGGTGGCCGGCCCCGGTTGCGGGGCCTTTTCGACTCTGCACTGTGAGAATTTCATGCTTACCCAAACCATCATTGGCCTCGACGTGGGCCGAAGCGCCGTCAAGGCCGTAGCCTTTGCCCAAGGCGAGTCCTACCACCTCACCTTCCCCTCCATCGTCTCGCCTGCCATCGGGATCTCAGACGAGACTACCGCGCGGCGAGCCGCCATCGAAACCGTCGAAATCGAGGGAAAGCAGTTCTTCACGGGCGACACGGCTCGGCTCCAGGGCAGTCCCGGCGCCAATGCCGGTCTGTCGAACGACTGGATCAACACCCCCGAGTACCAGGCGTTGGTCGCCTCGACCATGAAGCGCTTTGAAGCCATGGGGGTTCCCGGCCTCGACAAACCGCTTCTCGTGATCGGTACCCCGGCGAACTTGTTCTCTTCCCAGCAAGCTCGACTCAAAGAGGTCACGGAACGTATCGTCAAGGCCGAGATGCGCGTCCTGCCCCAACCCATGGGCGCGTATTGCGACTTCTACTTGGACGAGAAGGGGCTCCCGATCCGGAGTCATATCAAGGACGCATCCGATCGGACGAAGAGTTGGGCTGTCATCGAAGTCGGCCACTTCACGACCGACTTTCTACTGATGCTCGAAGGGCAGTACGTTGAACGCGGCGCCGGCACATGCGAAGGGCTGAATTTCGCCGCGGAGCATCTGGTACGCATTCTCGATGGCCGCGGGATTCACTCGAATCTCATCGAGTGCGAAACCGCGATCCGGACCAAGTCGATTTTGCAGTTTGGTCAAGAAATCGACATCTCAGAAGAAGTTGCAAAGGCGGTCTCGCACGTTGCCCAGAAGATCAACGCCAAGGCCGACTCCTTGCTGTCCATGGACGTGCGGAAGTTGCACGGCGTGATCCTGGCCGGCGGCGGCGCTCCGCTGCTCTACGAAGAAATCAAGAAGAAGTGGTCGCACTGCATTCTCCTTGACAACCCCGCATGTCAGTAGCGAATGGCTTCGGCCGTTACGGCATGGGCGTGGCGCTGCGCCAAGCAATGAAGCGGCAGAGCCAACAGGAAACCGTAGATGCCTAAGCTCATCCGGGTGTTCGACCCAGACGAACCGGAGCGGCGCATCAACTTGGTGATCGCGGAGGCAACCTGCCCTGGGGCTCTTGAGTTCCTCGCAGAAATGCCATACCGGACCGAAACCCCTCTCATCAGGGGCGTCCTGTATCAGTGGTTCATCAAGCACCGGGATGCAGGAACATTGGATGACGCCATTGAGGAGGCACTGGCTGGTCCCGGGGTCTCATCGAATCCGCACCGCACGACAAACAGGTGCGCCGAGGCGCCAAGGGACGCTCTGCCAGGGTGCTGAAGCCCCGCGCAATTTCAGCCCGGCCGGCTGCCCGTCCTGCTACCCCGTCTCCGGTAGCAGTGGCGCCGGCGGAGCAACCACCACCCTTGCGCGAAACCGTGGTCGAGCCCATCCAACCACTTCTCGCGCAGGGTGTGGAGGAAGCGGAAACGCCTGCCACGATCGTGCCCCCTGCCATTGCCGTTGCCGCAAACCCTGGAACCGTCCCTGCCACGCAACCGGCGCCGGCGAGCCCCCAGAGCTTCGACCCCGTTGCGCTCGAAGCACTGGAAAAACTTGGCGACATGTTCGGCTAGCAATGGGAAAACGGCTCAGCGAGAAGGAGTACGAGGCGCTGCTCGGTCGTGTTCAGAAGACCAGCACGCCGGTGGTTCCCCAGGAGAAGCCCACGAAGCGGGCGGCGAGAGCGAAGCCGACCGATCCGCCGTCGCCGCGCGAAACCAAAGTACTGCTGGCATGCATGGAGCTGCTCGAGCAGCATCCCAGCGTTGCCTGGGTCATGCGCATGAACACAGGCGTGGCTGTGTACGGCGAAGGGGATCAGAAGCGCTTTGTCCGGTTCTCTATCCCTGGCGTCTCAGACATCGTCGGACAACTGAAAGACGGTCGATTCTTCGCTGTGGAAGTGAAGCGCCCGGGAAAGGAGCCCACCGACGATCAATGGGCATTCCTTCGGAACGTGGCGCAGAACGGAGGATTGGCCGGCTGGGTCGATGACGCATCTCAACTTGCCGACTTCATCCCTGCACGCATTGGTCAGGGGATCTCTCCTTGCACTGTGTACGAGCCGCCAAAGAGGACCAGACTACGATGAAATCGCACCTGCTCGCCGCCCTGCTGTGCGTGCTGGCAATCCCGGGGTACGCGCAAGACCCAGCCTGCGCGCGAAGCTACTACCAGGGCACGGCGCCTATCGTCGCGAACGCCCGCCTGGCGCAGGGCGCTACGGAGCTCTGCTTTACCGAGTTCGCCGTCATGCATTCGCCCCTAAGCCGTGCGGCAATCTGGTCGGCGGAACATCTCACGCCGTCGCGTGTTCGCGCAGCCCGTTCGCTACAACGGGCGGACGCGTTTCACCCTGATTCACGCCTCCCATCCAAGGACCGCGCCGAGCTCGCGGACTTCGCACGCTCGGGGATGGATCGAGGCCACCTCGCTCCGAGTGGCGATATGAGCACTCCAGAGGCCCAGTATGAGAGCTTCACGCTCAGCAACATCGTTGCGCAGGACCCGGACAACAACCGGCACCTTTTTGCCGGAATCGAGATGGCCGTCCGCAACCTTGTCGAGCGTCGCGGCTCGCTCTATGTCATCACCGGCCCACTCTTCACCGGCGCCAAAGTCAAACAGCTCAATGGACGCATCCTGGTCCCGGACCGGATTTTCAAGGTCGTCTTCGACCCAGCCGCACAGAAGGGAGCGGCCTACGTTGTCAACAACGAACCCGGGACAGCCTACGAGGTCGTCTCACTCCCTGAGCTTGAAGCGATGGCCGGCTTGGTCTTCTTCCCAAGTTTGCCGGCAGAAGCCAAGGCATCGAAGCTCCCCTCCCCCGCCCCGAACTCCGCGGCAGATCGGATCGGGGGATCGAAAAATCTGCCGAGCGGGTCCTGAACGACCTTTCCCGGGCAGCACAACTACTCACGCGATAGGAAATTCCCAATGATCACGAAACGAAACGTCCTGCCAAGGGTCCTGCTCATCAGTCGGCGGCTGGGCGCGAATGCCGTAGATGCATGTATCCTCGCAGCAGGAGTGGCCGCAGCAACCATCGGTGCAGCGTGGATAGCGGCGATGATGATGGATATGCCGTCAGCCGATCAGCTGCAGGTGATCTTTGCGGGTGTGCCTGCTGACCACCTGACTTTTGCCTGGTACGAAGCGATCGCGCGAGGTATCGCGCCATACGTGATGGCCGGCCTCCCCGCCATCTGGTGGGCCTACGAATCAATGTTTGCGAAGCTGCGGATGGAAGGAACTCCCGGCAAGTGGCTGTTCCGACTGGCCACGCGCAGCGCGGCCGACCGAAAGCTGCGCTTTGGGGAAATTCTGCTGCGAAGTGCGATGAAGGTGGTTACCCTGACTTGCCTCCTCTTCATCGCTTCGCCGGCTTTCCTCGCTGCAGTGGCTGGCCTGCTGCTTCTCATCCCCTGATGAGTGCAAACGGCCAGTTCCTGCACGACTTCATTCCCGGGACCAACGTTGTCGCCAAGGCAAAGGCGATCGCCCCAAAGCTCGGCAAGGCCGAACAAAGGATCTGAGATGTCCACCTCACAAACGCTCAGCCCGTTTGCAAACGAGTCCGAGGTCGTAGCCATCGGCGAGATGACCATCGAGAACCGCCTTGATCGCGTATCCATCTATGGAAGCTTAGACCTGACAAGGGACAAAGCGGGCCTCAGCATGGCAAAGGCATTGAAAGCAAACCTCGACCTGATTGTCGCTTCGCTCGAGGCCGGGCCGTTGCCAGATCAAGTTGCCGTGGCACCCCCGGGAGTTGCACCCAATCCGTTCAGTGGAAGCAATGGATAGGTCCGCCCTGCGGGCACCTGCACATCAGCGTGCCCCTGCCCGCGACTACGGCACCGCGGTTATTCCCACATGCGCCGCATTACTCCTCTGCAAACCAACCCGTAGGGAGTAACTGATGCCGAACCAAGTAGAGCGAACTGAAGTGTATTCGCGCGTCGAGGGCGAAATCGTCGTTCGCGTAATCCATGCCGTACCGTCCAACAGAATCCTTGGCACGTTTGAAGTCCTAGGCGAAATCGGAGGCGACTGGGTCGCTGCGGGAACCGAATCATCGCGCTGCCGCGCTGTGGAAGTTGCGGACGCGTGGATTGAGAAGGAAATCGCTTCGATCATCGAAGTCACTCAGGAACAGCACGACCAGATTGAAACTGCCTGGAAGATCTGCGCACCTAGCGGGCGCCGAACAACCGGGGCCTGGTCGGAGCGATTCCGACAGTGCGCCTCCGTCATCCTCGGGCGAAAGCTTCCGGATACCTTCACGCTCCGGATCGTACCAGCCAACTAGCCCCACCCCTCTCCTGGCCAGCCAGTGAGGGGGTTTTCCTTCCCGTCTACGCTTAGTCCCGCCTGTGTCTCATTGCCTCTTGCAAGTTAAACCTTCAAGAGGAGAGATCCATGCCACAAATCCCATCCAACACAGTTCGAACCAAGCAGGCCTGGACGCCGTCAAGTTTTGCGAGACGGCGCGCAAGGTTCTGAAGGCGAACATCTACCCGCTCTTGCCGCTGGAGCAGAAGATCGAGGCACAGGTAGCTATCAACCGCATGGACCACAACGAGCTTCGCGCGGCGCTCATCAACCTGGGCAAGTCTGAGCCGGGTCACCAAGCAAGGGAATGGCCATGACTCAGGCTGAAATCCGCGAGGCTATTGAGTGGCTCGTACGTGACGCTCGATATCTCGCCCGCTGGGCTCGCATCCACCGGAAGCGCGGCCAACTGGCCGGAACCTGGCTGGCGGACAGGACACGGGCGAACGCGTCGTACAGCTTCAAGCTTGCTCGTCAATACAAGGCTAGCCTCACTGCCGAACCCAAACCCGCTCTACTCGGCGGCCACTGAACCACGGAACACCACGCAAGGAGACGAGAAAAGTGCGCTCAATTTCCGATGATGATCTGTGCGCGACCTGCGCGCACTGCACGTACAGGCCTGGAGAGCTGAGCCAGTGCTCAAAGAACTGGCCAACCGAAGACGCCGATGAAGTTGAGAACTGCCCCGCTTTCGAGCAGCTCTGCGTCGACCGTCTCGCCAACGCGCAAGGAGATGAATGATGGCCAAGGAAAGCTACCTGGTTGCGGTAATTGGCGAAACCAAGGCCGTCATCACATCGATATTCGATACAACCAAGGAACGGGCCGAAACCGCATGTGCCGCACTGTTCGTAGACACGTTCGGTGAGGATGGCACCGCGACCGCCTTCGACACTGGCGCCACGCCGAACGTGTGGATCGAGGGTCGGCCGGAATACATCCGCAGCGTAATCGCCGCCTGATCGCACTACTTCCTAACTCCCTCACGCCCCTCCTGGTAAGCCAGTGAGGGGCGTTTTCCTTTCCGCCCCCGCTTAGTCTCGCCTGTGTCTCATTGCCTCTTGCAAGTCCAACCTTCAATAGGAGAGATCCATGGCTGAAACCCTCACCAACTATGTCTGCGGCGCTGACAGCGTTTTCAAGAACCCGAGCAAGGCAGCTGCATTTGCTGCCAACCTCAAATCGGCTCGCTTCTCAGACGAGGCCTTTCGTAAGCTGCCTGGCCTGGAACAATACCGAGCGAGTCTCCATCGCGGCCGTAGGCATTGTGGCCAATGCCGCGGCGCCGGAGCGGGAGGCGAGTTCATGCAGTTGGTAGCCATTTGAGTCCCTGAAAAGAAAACCCACCGGTACCTCGTGAGAGGGTACTCGGTGGGCACCACGGTTACAGGAGAAGCGATCGCCGAGGCGATCCCCATTCAGTTCGACGGATTTGACGGCTTGCACAAGCCGGCGGCCAAATCCAGCCGCTTAGCACGAGCCGCCAGCTGCTGTGCTCGATCGAAGAGACTTGCCGCCTCTCGCCTGTTCCGCTCGGCTTCCAGTCCCATCCAATCGTGCTCGTTGACACCAGGCGGAATGACAATGGTGGTTTCCGAGTCCTTGGTATGCAGCACGAGAACGCGATTGTGGCCGCCAGTGATGCGCTCGATTCGCGTTTCGCCAGAGTGAGTTTCGTTAGTGTCCATCCAAAGCTCCTAGGGGCGGCAGCGCCGCTGTTGTTTGACTCTGGAGAGATGAGTCACATGAATTAGCAACTGTCCCCGGTCGGCTTCGGTGGGTGGTCGGGCGCGGACACCCTTCCCCATCGGGTCTGGTCTCACCCTCCCAGCAAGATAGGAACAGGCAGGCTGCAGCACAGGAAGGAAAGGGAGGAGGAGGAGAGGTCACACGGCATACCCGCCCAGTCCCTGTATGCGCGGATGTTGCACATCACCAAGGGCAAGGTTCAACGGATGCAGGAACTGGAGACACCAGGCTGATCCGAGGTAGCGACGCCTCCCTTGTAGTCATCTAGGGTGACGGGCCAGCGCAATGCCCCATCACCGCTTGAGCGTATCTTTCCCCAACGCCTCCCACGTGATTGTTTTGTGTGCTCGACGACGGCTATGCACGCCGATGTCTTAGATGAACGTGACTTCGGTCACTGGATTCGCTGAGAACCGACAACTGTCGCACGCCGGGTGTCTCCCGAGCGTTGGACAACACGTGATTCCGCAAGGAACCAACGGAGGAATGGGTCGTAGAGATACAAACCCTCAAGTGCTCCCCCTACGGGAGCAAGCGCCAATGACTATCCCCGGACGCAAAGTCCATCACACAGCGGCCATGTGCATACTGGTGGGGAGTCGCAAAGGCACACCTAGCCTAGAAACGTCGTACTGCTGTCGACGAATCCAATCAGGTAAAGCTATGGGCCCAGTCTTGAAACGGTGCCTCGGCACCCTTTGGTCGAATGCTACGGCGTTCGATGTTCTCAAGACTGGGCTCACGTGATACGCGAGCCCAGTTTTTTTATGAGCTCTCACACAGCGCAGTCGTATCACACATCCCGGGGTAACTTCCCCAAAACTTGACAATCCATATACAATCAACCCCAGCAATAATATACATACGTGTTACTAGGAGGGTCACATGAACTTTCGAGGAGTTTTCGCCGCCATCGCGGTCCTGATCACGGCCTGCAGTTCCCCTGCATTCGCAGCAAAGCCGTCAATTGTTGCGACTGACGACTATCGAGTTATCGCTGCGCATGTGAATACCAATCTCGGCTCCTTTTCGGGCAAGGTTGGGGTCACTGCTCCAGAGGGACAAGAGGCAGTAGCTGAAAAGCTAAGCCAGAAGATTGCCGCGGCTGGGTACAACGTCTCCAACGACGACCCAGGCATCCGCTACTCCGTGCGCGAGCTTTACGCCGGCGAGGCAGACAAGTACACACCACAAGGCAAAGACGGTAAAGTCAGCCTGAGCACAGGGGTTGGAATCGCAGCCTCAATTGGACTTTGCCTGGCTTTTGGCACTTGTTCCGACCCAAGCTATATGGCCAACGATGTGCTGGTGAATCTGGACCACGTGAATAAGGACCTCACTAGCCAGAATCCAGCGACTACCGATCCTGCGACAGCAGACTCCGCGGCGGCCGTAAAGAAGCCCGTGCTCGTCGTGGAGTATGAGGTTTGCCGGGTGGGCCGCAGTTGCGCGACTTCCGTGGCGGCTTCCTACAATCCTGAACTGACGCTCGACGATCTGCGGCTGGTGAACGCCAGCGAAGGACTCAGCCGCGCTATCAATCTCAAGATTGCGCAGTAGGCCAGGATAACCGACAAAGAAGAAGGCCCGCTTGTAACACAAGCGGGCCCTTCTTGTTTATGGACTGCAAACGCCTAGTTGCTCGAAAGGTAACTGTGCAGGAATCCAGCGACGGCTTCAGTGTAACCGCCGGTGAATCCCGGCGAAGCCACTCGGCCCAGAGCGCTAAGTCGGCGCTCGATGTTCTCCCTGGCATTACCGTACGCTCGATCAAACGCTGCGTTGGCGCGGAAGTAGTCCTCTGGCGTAGGGCTCCAGCGAAGCACTCCTTTTGGCATGGCGGCGTCAAGCGAGGCCCGATAAGCGGCATTCCCCCTCCTGGCCGCCTTTGCCAGCATGGCTACTGACCTACGCTCAATACGCCGACTAGCTTGCGCCGCTTTGAACATTCGGCCGCGCAGGTTCTGTTCGACGGCATCGACCAGTGCTTTGGCGAGCGGAGCCGCCAAATCGATCTCGAACAAACCCACAAAGTTTGCCAGGCGGTCAAACGCGAGGTTGCAGCGAAGCTTTCCCTCCCCCTGTGTGATGAACGCATGGCGATCTGCTCCGCGCAGGGGGTCCAGGGCGACGCATTTCAGCATGGCGATGGTCATTCGGGCCTTCTCAACATCGTACTTCTCAGCGGTGACTAAGCCATCAGTGAACGCCTGACTCTCCACGAAGGCGCGTACGTCACCACTCAGCATATGAGCCCCAGTCCGGAGCTGGTTGTGAATCGAACATGGTTTCGAGTAAAGCGTCATGGGTATCTCTCCGTTAATAAAGGTTGGGCCGACGATTCGGCATAGCAGGACCCTCTGAGATGCCCGACAACCGCATATACGTGACGCCAGTTATGGCTTCCTGTGAGTCATTCCTTCCGCGCAAGGACATGACGATGAACTTGCGTCCAACCAACCTATCGGAGAAAAAGTACATGAGAAAGCTCTTCCTCGCCCTGCTGGTGGCCATTGGAGCCATTGGGGTCTCTGCGTGCTCGGACAAGCCTGCGGTGTACACCGCGACGAAGATGTTTGGGGGAAGTTCTGTCGGTGTCACGGCGAAACTCTCCCTCAACAATTTCGGTGGTGATGCCAAGGAAGGAACCGGAACTCTCGAGGTCACGAAGGACCCAAGCAGCCAGTGGGCAGGGTCCGTCGGAACGTTCGACGTCACCTGGAAGAGTTGGGATAGCCAGGGGCACGAATTCATGATCTTGGTGCCAAGCCGTAAGGACGCATTCGTGCTTGGGCTGAACCCGCTGACCACAACGTTGCTGGGTACTCAGAAGTCCTTCTGGTGCCAAGACTGTGAGAGACTGCGTTCGGGTGTCGGTGTTGGCATCCTGCCTGGGCTGTTCCAAAGGGAGTAAGCACCGCCCGCAAGCCCACATTAGTAAGACAGGTCCTTCGTTATTCGTAACGGAGGGCTTTTTTCATTTTGAAACACGTTCTCCATCCATGTCATCTGCGTCGATGGCATAGAATGTGCGCATGCTGTCAGAACTTGAGCCTCTTGACGTCGACACGATTGTGCCGCCAGTTCACCGAGCCGCCCAATGGCATGCGGAGGTAACGGCCGGCCTTGACTGGAAGTTTGATGATTGGCTGGTCTTTCGGTTGACAGCCGTTGAGAATAGTCGAGGGTCCGCAGTGTCCGCCGGTGTTGGAGAATTCTCGGTCCGGTACCGTCAAGGACCAGTAGGTTTCGAGCTTGTGCATGGCGCCGCCTACGCGGTTTCCCGCCCTCGAAGCCACCTAGATACTTCCGTTGACTGCTGGACGGAAGCTTCCCCTATATCTCCTTCTATCGCCCTGCATTGGAAGCGGCTTTCCTTGGATCACGCTGGCGCGCGTTTTCATCGCCGATGAGCTCCGGTCGCTACGCCGTGTCGATGCCTCACACATCTTCACCGGCTGTCTAGGCTGGCCTGACGCAGCCATCTGTTGGCCGACGAGCCCGGCTTAGCTGCACGCGTTCTTCATCTCCTAGGGTCAAGCGAAAACGCCGTGCTATGGCATGGCAACCCGAGGAGATCTCCATGGCAATGCAAGTCCTGTCAGGGCCGGCAACTATTCAGGGCTCACCTGAATGGCTTGCTTGGCGCCTCAAGGGCATCGGAGCATCAGATGCCCCAATCATCATGGGAAAGTCGCTCTACACCCGCGCTTATGAGCTGTTCAAGCATAAGACGGGTAAGGGTACGGACCCGAAACGTAATCCTATCCTTCAGAAGATCCGCGAGCGGGGCAAGCTCCTTGAACCTCTTGCGCGGGCGCAGTACGAGAAGCTGACAAGCACCACAGTCACTCCCCTCGTCGCCGAGAGTGCCGTCCACCCGTTCATTCGGGCTTCATTCGACGGATTCGACTTGTTCTCGGGCGAGCCGCTCGAGGTCAAGTGTCCGGGTGAACGTGCCCACAAATTGGCCCTTAGCGGCCTCGTCCCTGACGAGTACGTCGACCAAGTCCAGCAACAGATCTTCGTTGCAGAGGCCGATTACGGGAACTACTACTCCTTTGACGGCCAGGACGGAGTCTTGTTGCGAGTACACCGTGATCAGGCGCGGATTGACCAGATTGTCGCAGCAGAGATAGCTTTCTGGGAGCGAGTGCAATCTGGGATATGGGAGTCCGACGAGTGGGCTGCAGCAGCGACTCACTACCTTCTCATCAAGCGTGAGAAAGACGAGTTGGAGGAACGCGAGCAGTTGGCCCGGGAAGCACTTATCGCATTGTTGCCACCTGGTGCAAAGCTGAGAGAAGGCTGTGGCGTGCTTCTATCCAGAACCAGCAAGAAGGGCGAAGTGGACTACACAAAATTGCTTGCTGACAAAGGCGTTGTTGTGACCGATACGGTCGTGGATTCGTACCGCGGCAAGGGTAAGGAGTCCTTCCGAATCACCGTTGCAAAGGACTTCAATCTCGCTGACGTGGATACCACGCCACTGCAGATCCATCCTCCGAGGTCGATCGCCGTGCCGGACGCTCCTCCAAATCTTGGCAAATATCGAGAAGCCGTCGAGCTTGTCATCTAACCCCAAGCCTCCCGCACCCCGGGAGGCTTTTTCTTTGCGCGCTCGCGCAGGATCTACGCATGGCTGTGCACCATTTCTCCTGACAAGGCTTTCCGTCTTAACTTTAACCCCCCATTTCAGGGAGACCCTGCATGAATCCACAAGTAGCACTCAAGAAGATCATCGAAGCCGCCAAAGCACAGTTGGACGATGTAACGACCGGCGTCGAAGCAAACCTTTACGATCCGAAGGAAACGACGTGGCTGGCCTCGAAACCGCGATCGCCCTGATTGAGCACGAAGCTGGCATCAGCGCCGTCAACCCGGCGATCGTACTTGTCACCACCAAGGACGGTATCCTCAGCACCGCTCACGATGGGCAAGCCACCATTGAGGTGATCGACTTCGATGCACCCACCGGGAACGACGCGCGCCTCCTTCCGGAAGCCTATCGCGAGCTGGTCACCACGGCGTTTGGTGATCCATACCACCAGGGCATCCGGTACCAAGGTGAGAACACAAAGCTAGAGCTCGTGTACTGCGACGCCGCAAGCTGCCAGGTCAGCGAGTGCGTTGTCGTCGCCGGCGCGATCTCCAATGACCAGCTTGCTTTGATCGCCGCGAAGCTGCAACAAGGCGGGCTGCTAGTCGCGCAACAGGTTGGGCTGCCGACGCCGAGTCTTCAATTGCGGGGCACAAACGGGTGGCCGAGCGAGATTGACCATGTCTTCACCTGCCTTGAGGCGTTTGAAGTTGGTGCTCCCGAGCTGAGGACAATGCTCACGCTTGATGAACCCACCCACGACATCACCATCAACGAGCTTGTCGGGCGATTCGCCGCGGTCTCAGCCTGGGATGTTGACGCCGAATGGACCCGCCTCAAAGCGCTTGTCTGATTGGTAATCTCCCTGACCCGGCCACTTCTGCTTGGCCGGGTTCTCTCTTTGCTGCGGCCGCCACGGGCTGACACGGAACCCACTCTCCCGTTCTCCGCCCGAGACAAGTACCAATTCTTTGCGGCTGTTCGTCATCTCTCTCGCGTCCAGACTACCGCGCAAGGGTGCAGCAGATGAAAGTAAAACGATGGATGTGCTTCGCAGTGTTCTACGCCTTGGCATTCAGCGTTGTGATCACGATTAAATCCAATCCTGACCACGGGTACTGGTGGGCCCCTCCCTCCTGTATGCGCTGATGAGTTGGCCATTCTTCATGTGGTATTACTGCGGAAAATTTCAGTTCGCACCGCACCACCTCGAGCCGATCGAACTGCGAAGCGACGAGACGCACTTGCCTCGCATCGAAGTCGAGCGCCCCGTGCGCAGGCGGGGACCAAGCTCTCTGGAGCTGCTTCGACAGACGCACTTGGAGCACCAGCGGCAACCAGCGCCGCCGGAGGAGCGAACATCGAAACCCGTGCCTGCTGTTCAACGACCGACAACTCCGCCCAAACCAGAGCCGGCTGACAAGCCAGTGAATGGGAAGCGCGCCTCAGTCTCAAAGCACTCCGTACCGATTGTCCCGACACGCCTGCCTGCGGCAGCGGCAGCGAAGACCGACCACGCTGAAGAAACAACCGACGACGCTAAGGATTACTGGCAGGCCAAGCTCCATCGCCGAGTTCGGCATCCAGACGAGTTCTCGTTGCCTCTGTTCCCTGAGGAAGAGAAGGCACTGAACGCGAACATCTCCAACGAAGATCCGTTCCTTTAACCGGCCCGCCACCCTCTTTTGCAGGGTGGCGTTTTTCTTATTCTGTACCCTGTTTTCTGGCTGAAAAGCGAATCTGGGCCAAAACACTCGATCCGCATCGCTTAATCCACTTAAAGAAGTGCAAAAAAACGCAGACGTGTTTTCGGTGACCAAACTTGCATTACGCTTTTTTGCAAACAAATCCCTTTAAAACAATAACTTACCGACAATTTTAATTGACCTAACATTTGTGGCGTATTTATAATGTGCCTCACCTTGTTACCAACGGGGCAAGGGCCAAGCACAAACCAAAAACGATTAGAGGCAAGGAAGGTCAAGATGAACAAAGTCGCCGGGGAAACGTCGCTCGCAACAACAATCGGGATGGCATCAATGGGATGTCTCGACTCCGAGGGTCAACCGAAGTGCTCCAAGTTTGTGAACGCCAGCTGCTCGGGGATGCGAGCAATGACGTGTATGAGCAATGCGCTCCAGGACTACCCCGAGGCGCGTGCGGAAATCTTGTTGGCAGGCCTCACCGTTGTAAGCAAATCCTCCAAGAACATCCTCGAGATCCGGAAGTTCGTCCCCGCATGGAGATGGCTGTCCAGGTCACAGCCTGATCCGTTCCCGCGCGATCGCATCTGCTGTAGTCGCGCCAAAGCCGGCCTGAGGGATTACCCTCCGGTCACTCGTACGTGTTATGTATCCCAACCATCTGCCTGGTTGGTTTATTGACACGTGTTGCCCCGTAGGTATAATTGTTAAAGCGTCGCTCGGCAGAAGGCGGCCAAGGATGGAACAGTCATGCAACGTGAGTACAGCCCTATCGAAATCGGCCTTGACGCGCTCGGCGTGCGAGAGAACCAAAACCCGGTCCTTGCACTCCGGCTCGAAGGTAAATCGGCCGATCAGGCGGTCGCTCTTGTGAACAAGCGTATGGAACGCGCAATGTTGCTCTACCCAGAGATGAAGTCAGACATCCTGGTAGCCGGCGTGCATATCATGCTCGACCTGGTGGATTCAGTGGAGCAAGTGCAACGCGCAGTTCTACCGCGCCTGGACCGAGTGGTTGACCGGGTTGCTACCTAGGAACACAGTCCATCTAACTCCATTCAATGGTGACTGAAGAAGTAGCCGAATTCATTCCTGCCGAAGACGAAGGCGTCGATCCTGTGGACACCACTGAGGTTGACGGCTTTGACACCCCTACCGCAACGGGCAAGCCGTCGGAACTTGAGCGCATGAGCGCCGAGTTCCTGGACAATCCCAAGCGCCCGAAGACCTTCATCGATCGGTTCATCAAAGCGATGTATGCAGATGAGCGTACGCACAAGATTTGCCGCGTACGAGCTCTGAAGTCTAAGGTCGATCTTGGCGATGTCGACGAGATCCTGCAGCGAGTAGTGGTAGTCTTCTTCGCCACCAAGCAACTGGATAAGCTGCGCGAGGCAAACGCGATCTATGCGGTAATCTACGCAATTGCGAGCAATGTTTGCCGGGAGCACATTCGTGACGCTCTCGCACTTACCATCAACCACGATTCGATCGAAGAGATGCGAGAGCGTGGTGAAGAGCTGGAAAATGTTGGCTTGGTAGACAGCGAACCAATTGATAGGGACCAGGTCATCGATTCCAGGACTGCTGCTGCGAAAATGGCCCTGGCCTTCCGAAGGCATTTGAATGGAGAAGAGAAATTGAGCAATCTCGGCGTTTTCGACCTTGATCCTCTGATTGCGCCCGTCGCGCCGGCGCCCGAATCCGCCGCAGCGGACAAGAATCTGGAGGCCCTCCCAGCCCCTGCCGCGCCTAAGCCGCGGGTTCGCCGTGCAAACCGCAACGAGACTCTTTCGGCCGACCAGCTCGAGTTGGTACAAATCTGCGCAGATCTGCAAATGCGCAACCAGGACTTTGCCGCAGCACTCGGCATCGGCCTGCCGCGGCTCTCCTCGTATATCTACGGCCGCACGGCCTCGGTGCCGGCAGACATTATGACCGCCGCCCGAAAGCTGCGCGACGAAGAGCCTGAGGCCATGGCACGTCGCGAGATGTTCAATCGGCCGATGAGCGATATCCTTGGGCGCTGGGCGAACGACCTGCAAGTCGAGTCGGACACCGATCTTGCTACCATCCTGGGCGTCACGAAGATGACCATCTTCCGGTGGCGTACGGATGAAACCAAGCCGGACAATACTGCACTGAACCGATATGAGCAGGTTGTCCGGACGTTTAAGAATCGGCTTGCCGCCATCAAGCAGCGCTAACCTTCTCCATGCGCCATCAAGCCCACTGAGGAATCGGTGGGCTTTTTTTTGCCCGGCTGCAGCAGTGTGGGGAAACAATAGATCTGCAAAACCTATTGCAACAAAGGCCAAAAGAACTTTTCCATGCCCTGCGGGCAAAAAAACACCCAAGTGAGCACGGCTCAACTTGGGTGTGGCATAGCCAACCGAAGCATGGCTTCAGAAGACCTAGTTGGCGTCAGACGGACGTGGAGCGAACCACATTCGAAGATCAGTTCTTCTTCGCAAACGGATAGCCGCAAGCGAACAGGAAAAGCGAGAGGGCGATAGCAGCAAGCATTGTCAACTCCAGAGTGTCCTGAGGGAAAGTGCAAAGGGCTTTTTGCGTAGTCCTTGCACAATGGGCATGCAGAACAGGCTCGTGTAAGTCCTTACAATGGCCATCGCACGATGAACAACAGCAGCAGCAGTTGCTGCTTCGACATTGCTTGGCGTGGTGTTGCCCCAGGGAAACGCCGGCGTTGAATTGAAAAGCCCGCGGCCGACTGAGTCGGTCACGCGGGCGTCGGGCTACACAATTCAGGAACTGAGTTTCAGCTCCGCGAGAGAGGCTTCGGCGGCCTCGATTCGATCCTGGTCACCGAGCGCTTGCACTATGGCGAGCCGCAACGCGTAGGCTGCATGCTGGGTCGC
This sequence comes from Cupriavidus sp. EM10, assembly GCF_018729255.1. Lineage (NCBI taxonomy): Bacteria > Pseudomonadati > Pseudomonadota > Betaproteobacteria > Burkholderiales > Burkholderiaceae > Cupriavidus > Cupriavidus sp. EM10. Next base: position 198,677 of record NZ_CP076062.1, on the reverse strand, counting down.
CGCGGAATCTAGCGCCCCAGTCGTATCGAGAATCGTGTTGAGCCGCTCGAATGCCGCGTCGATGTTTGCGAGTTCAGGACTGGTAGGCAATTCGTTCTCCCTCCATTTGCTTCGGTTGAACTGAGTTAGCCCTGCCCTTGCAGCACTTCCTCAGTGACTTCCGCGAATACTTCGCCGATTGCGTCGACAGCATCCGCCCCGGAAATCTCCTCGTCCGTGCCGAAGCCAAGCTTCGCCATAACGTGGAGCACCTTCTGCAATGCAAGGCGGACCTGATGCTCGCTCGCCCCTTCAATCAGTGCGTTCATCTGCTCCGACGTGAAACCGCCCTTGTTCTCGTCCGCATTGTCGTAGTGGATTGCCATGGTCGTTCTCCTGAGTTCGGTGCGGCAATGCCGCGATTGTTGGTGCTGAGAGATGGTTCACAGGGGACCACAACGGCGAGGGCCCGAAACCTCTGCGCGCTGCGAAATGAAAAGAAAGCCCCCTCTTCTGGAAGAGGGGCTACTGTGGTTACGAGTTGATGGCGTGCTGCTGTGTATCGGGCCTGGCCCAACCCATCGCCGTGCATTCCAGACGTTCCCGATAGATGTAGGTCGCGCGAGGCTGCTTTACACCATCGAGTAGGCTCTCGATGGCTGACGCAACACCTTTGACCTCCGCCCTTAGTCGATCGATCGCCTCGATCCGTCGCCCCTCTACCGCCAACTCCTCAACAAACGGCATCAGGGTCTGGTCCGAAACCACACTTACCGTCGCACGGATGTCGAGTTCGCCAGCGGTGAGAGGCTTCGGTTCAACAGTCGCACTGAGGATCAGACTCACCCCGCTTACGAGACGCACATTCCAGACCTCCAGCTTGCTTGGCTTACCGTCCAGCCGGAACTCGATTGGCACCGATAGTGGACTGGACACCGCCGATACTGCTGCATTGGCCATCAGGTTCACCAACGTCCCTTCGACGGCCTCTATCAACACATGCCACTTTGATACGCCGGGAAACAGCGAGTCGGGATCGAGCTCTTGTACGTCACTCAGGGGCAAACCAAGATTCTGGAAAGTGTCGCGAAGTTCGGATTGGTTCATCTTCAGATCTCCAGAGTGAAGGCAGTGTTTGCAGGAGCCGCGGAAGCCTCCTTCTCCATCGGCGTCTGAACCAACTCGGCCCATTCGCCAACAAATGGATCAGCTCCAAGGTATTGCACAGCTCCTTCCACTTCCCCTCGTCGCCGAAAGTCATCCAGAACATCGGCCGGGGTAGATCCAGCGTCGAAAGCACTGGCAACTGCAGCCACTACTACGATTGCAGAGCCGGCGGGGGTCACCGGGATCTCGAACAGGTTTCCTTCCGCCATCTTGATCAAGATCGAATCGGCTCCCTTTCGGTACCCGAAGTACTGCAGACCCGTCGATCGCTTAATGCGCCCGGCCAGGACATCGTGCTTCGCGCCTGAGACCAGGTCCTTACTGCTTGTCGTCATCTGCTTCTCCTTTGCGTTGTTCCTTGCAGCTAAGGAATGCACCACAGCGGCAGTGAAGTGCCTAGCGCACGGCAGCACCGGCCAGGATGCTGTGCTGTGGAGGGACGATGAATCGCGAGGTGTTCGGGTGGGCGCAGCGATCGGGACCGAAGGCGGACAAAAAATGCCCACCGTCTGTAGAGACCGGCGGGCGGGAGTTTTCAGATGCCGACCTTGCCGAGACAGGCCGGGCCATCCGACTGAGTTGAGCTCAGAATTTCACAGCATGAGGGCCAACTGAGTAGCCGCGGCCGATGGGCGAGGGCTCGATTCAGCCTTCGCACGTTCCGGAACGGTCTTCCAGGCGCAAATGTGGACCGTAGCAACGCTAGTTCCTGACTCCTTGAATGCCCCCGCCTCGATCTCAGCGATCTCGGCATGGTTCTGCTCGAGGAACTCAATGAACGCGCGATGCTTGCGCTGAGATCCTCGCTGCCAGCCCGTTGATGCGACCACTGACAAGCAACCACCTGGCTTCAAGAACGACCACATGTGCTGGATGTGGTCGATATCCTGGTTGTTTCTGAATGGCGGGTTCGCGATCACGCCATCGAACAAACCAATCTCGCTCGGCGACACTGTGAGGAAATCACGGTCCAGAACGTCATAGCCTTTGCCTTCTAGGATATGCACATTCGGCGCATGATTCTCCACGACCACAATCTCCGCCCCGGCCGCACGCACGATGTCCGCCAATGCGCCACCACCAGCTGACGGCTCCAAGTACCGCCGCCCGGGTCTCGGCATCGCTGCTTCACAAACCCGACGTGCAACAGGCTGGGGGAAAAGAACGATTGGGAATCCTTCTTTCCATTCACGACATTCCCGCACCGCAACTCCTCGAGGATGACTGCAGCATCAATGCCCGCAGGGAACTTGAAGTACCCGCGAGAATCGTAGCGCCCCCCGCCCTTCTGGATCAGCCGCTTGATTTCCGCATAGCATTGCAGTCTCTCCGACGGCAGTTGAATCGTGCCTTCTTCGATCGTCAACAGCTCCAGCTCAGATGCCAGGCGATCGTCCTCGCGGCGCCGCGGCGCAGAAACTGTGGGAGACGGCCTAACTGCAGGCGCTTTCTCCACGTTCTCAGGAGCCCAGACGTGGTACCGACCGTCCTCATCCGGCTTCGCGATCTCGCCCTCCCGCAACGCGGGCTCTCCGATCCGGATGTTCCCCTCTGCAAGTGGAATGTCCGCAGAGGAATAGCCCATCTGTTGATAGTAGCGATCGGCTGCTTGCTTTGAAGTAAAGTGACAGGTGCCGTATTGCATGGGTATGCTCCTTGTTGGTTGGTCCTTGCAGCTCGTAATGGCGAACAGCGACCATCAACACCAAGGGCATAGCTTTCCCATCAATCCATCGCGGACTCAAACCCACGGCAGTACTCAAATGATGCAAACCATCGTCGCGCGAAAGTTCGCATTGAGCGGGCAGCATGATCACCTTGCCACCCTGGCATCAGGCCTGCATTTCCACGGGCTGTACACCCTCAGGCAGCGCCCCACCGTAGCCACCGTCCAGGGTGAGCTTTGCTACAGCTTGTGGGTGGAGGATCTGACCGGCCGGCTGCAGTGCACGATTCCGGTCTGGAAGACGGCCTGGCAGGAAGACGGCAACTTCAAGTCGCAACATCTCCTGATCAAGGCGTACGCAGTGGGTGATGGATCTCGCCTGGTAGGCAGGATCAACTCAATGGAGCCTGTCCACGTCGTGTGGGACTAGCAGGCACGCTCGAGCAAAAAAATGGGAGACCCCTGGTGAAGGGATCTCCCGTGGACGTCAAAGTGCATCGATCGCAGCAAGATTCAATGAGCTGCGTGCCACCGTCGCGAGCGTCTTCACTTGAAGCGCGGCAGTGGTGACCTCTACCTGCAGCGCAGCCTCCGCAAGTGCAAGAAGCGCGAATGCTGGCTCAAAGTAGTGCACGTGACCCCGACAGTCTTCGAATTCCAGGGTCATGTTCTCGTCCGACATCTCCATGGCACCATGCGTCAGTCCTTCGAACGCAAGCGGTGCCTCGGCAAGCAGCAATCCAACGTACTCAGTGTAGGCAAAGAGGCGATCGCGGTCGCTGAGGTCACCATCCATGCGCGGTTGCATGGTGGAGATCAGATCAGTGACGCACTGGACTACCCTTCAATGGCTTCAACTTCCGGCAACAAGTCGTGCTGGGCCGACAGCAGAGCACCGTCAACCACCCGGCCCGTCTCCGCGTCAATCACGCTGGAGACTGCAAGGTCGCCACCGTCGTCTGAATAGCGACGGTCTGCAAGAACACGAATCATTGCCTCGAAAGAGGAGCCGGCCTTCACGGTACCGGAGAATTTCTGCCCACTCGGGTAGAACCCGAAAATGGTGAGATCGCGAATGTTGGACGGAGTGAGAATGTTGTGAGTAGCAGTAGTCATGTAATTCTCCGAGATAGGTTGTGGCTTCGGCGCCTGACCGCCTTACAGAGGGAAATGCGTAACAGGCTTCTGTACGCACCACCCGAAGCAGCCCACTCTTCCCCTCGCCCCGCTCGCCACCGGGCCGCCGGTGCGGCCATCTGCGCCTAAGCGGCAAAAGATTGGTGTAACTTGACTAATGAATGCATGTCATGGGCGCGTAGAACAGTAAGAGAGCTGCCTCGCCCCGCAAACCCTGAGGCCACATAAAGAAATAGCCCCGGATCTAGTCCGGGGCGTCGTGGGTTAAAGGCCTTCGATCAGGTCATTGAGGATGACGTCGAGCGTCTCGCCGTACTTCTGGTGGACGTGTGCACGGGTCTCCGCGTTCAGCGGAGCGCTGATGTACACGTACGTATCGGAATCCCCGGCCTCGCACTTCTCCAGCCAGCAGATCTTCCGCTTGGCAGCTCGCTTCAGTTGATCGATCGTCTGTTTGGCATCCGTCATGATTCCGATCACCATGGCAGTCGTGTCGTCTGCGCGCTTGAGCGGGGCGTCCTTGGCCGCTTCAATCTCAGCGTCGAAGTCGCGAGTTTCGCCATCCTTCGCGTACTTCTTCTCCGCCTTCAGTACGTCGATCATCGCGTCTCGGATGATCTGAGCGACCTCTGGGACGGCGTACAGTTCGTCAACATAGCGGCCGATCTCGTCATCGTTCTGCAGCAAGCTGCGAACTTCGTCCGGCCCGCCGAAACCTCCATTGCTGATGTGGAGGATCTCGACCTTGCCCTTCTTCAGAGTTACCTCCCAGCAGAGCCCGTCTTGCGCTTCCACCGAGCGAAGCTTCGCCAGACTGAAGCCGGCGACCAAGAATGCCTTGTAAAGTGCGATCTGCGATTTGAAACCCATAGCGGAGTTCTCCTTTGTTAGTTCAGGGTTGGACTTGCTATGGGATATGCGTACCAGGGAGATATAGGCGTGCCACTGCCTAGCGTCACTGCACGGAAGGAAATAGAAATCCCACCGCCTCAAAGAGAGCGGTGGGCATGCTGCTGGTTAATGTGTCACGCGATCGCCGGCGGCTCAGGGGTATTCATGCCCCGATCTGGATCGGTTTTGGCCCGGATGGCTTCGAGGTCGAGATCGTAACGGTGCGCGACGGTCGTAAGGCCTTCCTCGCCCAATGCCTTCACTGCCTGCGACAGTGCTTCATCGTAGGCGTCAGTGATTCCCTCGTTGTAGAGGGCCTGCCACAAGCTGCCCTCTTTGTCCGCCCGAAGAAGAACACCAACCAAGTCTGGCAGCGCGTTGAACGAGCCTACAATTCGCCGCTTCATCACTTCGGCTTCCGCGGGGGAATCTCCCGGCTGGAATACCTCAGCCACCTTGCGGTTTCGATTGTCCGTAATGAACCGGCCAGAGGGCGCCAGAATCACTGGCGAGTCCGCGTAGCCCTGCATCACCTGGCCAGTCACTGCTGGCACCATATTCTCCTGTTGATTCATGTCCGACTCCTTGTAGGGTTGAGTTGCTGCTGGAGATGAGCAACGCCGGGACATATTGAGGGGCGGTCCAGTTGACACCTCCTCTGGAGTCGACCATGAAAAGCCCTCCGAACGCTTGGTAGCGTAGGGAGGGGGGAGCTCTTCAGAACGGCGATGTGGAGCTGGGTGCGGTATCTGCGTCCCGTTGACGTAGAAGGCGAACCGAGTACGCTCCAGTTATCCTGTACTCCATCTCGGCAACAAGCGCCTCGACAGCTTTCTGGATTTCATTGGGAGGCATCCCGATGGGAATGATCGCATGGCAGGCCGCCAGTACGTTCTCTCCGGCACTGGTGAACTCACCGTTGCGGAGCCACCAGCGATTGCCCTCCTGATCGAAACTCAGCCAAACGCTGGCCTTCTTCGGTGCAACGACAGTTTCGAACGTCTTGCTGAAGGCATCGACAATGCTGTCCTTCTGCCAGCCGAGTTCCGCGAGGCAATCAATGATCGTTGATTTCACAGTCTCTCCTGAGATCGATAGGCTTTAGCACACCGGACGAAGCACGGTCTCCCGCAGCTCCTTGATTGCTTTGTAGACTGCAACCCGAAGGATGCGGTCAGCCGGCACACCGTTTCGATTCAGCGCGTCGCGGACAGCGATATCGAATTGAAGTTTGGACTTGGCAGCCTCAACGCGTGCTCGCAGATCTGGAGATGTCGAGTACACCATCTCCGCCTCGAGAGCTTCTTCAGTGACGAACATGCTTGCGCCGGTATCGGCGTCGGGGGATGCGCGCAGCGTCGCCTCGGCTTGTTCCTTCGTGCAGAAGCAATGCTCGACCACGCCAGCCTGGGATTCATGGACCAAGATCGCGCTCTTCAGGCCTTGCTGTTCCGATTGGTTAAGTGTCATTTCCCTTCTCCTTGTGGTGTGCGGACGGCGCCGCGATTGATCAGATGGAGAGAGATGCACCACACGCGGTTGCACGAACCTCGGCACGGGTGGGATGAGCCGACTGTTGGGGGGGGCGATCCAGTTGGCGTCCCCCAGCCCGGCCGGCGCACGCCAGCGCCAAAGAGAAAAGCCCGCTGCACGACCTAAGTCGCGTCAGCGGGCTTGGAGGGAGTTTCACGCAACAGATGCGTTCCGACTACGCGAAGAACACGTACCCAGTTTCCCGCACCTCCTTCTTGACTTTGGCCACGTGCATCAAGAAAGCCAGCTTCTCGCCGGTTCTCACTACACACTCAACAGTCAGGAAGTCGTCGCGAATCCAAATGAATCGCTTTTCATCGGCCTTCTTCAAGAACTCCGACGTCACTGGCCCTTGTATCCAGCGTTTGGCAAAGCCGACAAGCGGCGTCAAATTCGGTCTCTGTCATCGCACATCCATATTGGGTTTGGTTTCACGTCAACCAAAACAAAGCTCCGTCTGCTGGGGATAGGTATCCTCCGCCGAGCCAGCTTTGCCCTTGGCCACTTTCAGCTCCAGCAAACTGCCGTAACGGTTCAGCACGCTGGTGGCATCGAGGCACTGGGCGTTGAGCCCGAGTAGCGCCGAAACCTCCGTGCGAACACCAGCCAGGAGCCCCGCCTCTTCCCGCGAGGGAAGGCACGTCGGCCAACCAGCCGTATAGAGTAGATGTTCCGGGATCGCGGCCTCTATCACCTGTCGCTGTGCCGCAACTGCCTTGGCCTTGTCGGCCCGGATTCGCAGCGACGGCGGCAGGACGTGGGGCGCCACGTCGGACAACCACCGGTTCCCCTGGAAGGCAAATGACGACCTTGCCTCCAGTTCCACCATGCGGATGTATGGCTCGTGGTTGTCCTCGCACATCGCGGAGGCTATCAGATCGGCCTCGGATGACATTATGCAGAACGAACATGAGACCCTTGACATACCGTACTTCGTGTAAGCCTCATGGAGCTCGAGTTCCGCATCATGGATCGCATGCACCACGTCCTGGACAGGCCAGTCGATGATGGCGTTCCACGTCATCCCAACCCCACTCTTGCGGGTCAGTCCGGAGTTCGGCGCCCAGATCGGCATCTTGCTGCGGTTCTTGCTTTCCTGTCGGCGAATCCCCGTCACGTTGAGAATGTCTCCCTGCGGGAAGCGCTTTCGCAACGCACTGGATATGAGGTGTGTCTTCATTTCGCTCGTGCAGAATCGCATCGACGGCGTGCTCCAGGGAAGGATGAGCTTCACACAGGACATGTCCTCGTACCGCGAGACACTTTTCTGCCACCGTACTTCCCAGCGGTCCAGCATATCGCCAGCCTGCCGACGAACCACCAGCAGTTCCCAACCCAATCGATGTGCCAACCGCTCGCAGCTCGGCAGGCTATCCTTCCACTCGATACGGCCTAGGTCGGAATGCACCAGCAGCCGCGGTCCCTTGTGGCCGATCTGATCCAAGTGCCTTGCCACCGCAATAGCGCAGGCATCCGAATCCTTGCCGCCTGAGACCCCGACCGCCACCACCGCATCGCGGGCAAGCATGGATTCGACCTCTGGCGACAAACCAACCTGATTGGGCTTTCCGGCCGGGGCACCTTCCAGGAACTTCGGCGTGATGAAGCGAATTGCTTGTTCTTGCGTTCCTACGGACATGTCCATGTTATGAATCTCCCTGTGATGGAGGCCATGCGAGGCCTTGCCCGTAGGGGATGCAGCTCATCAAGCTATAACCCCTCGCATTTCCGCAGTATCATGTACGCATACTCCAGTTGTGCGCGTCGCACAAGGGAACACATCAAACGTGAAAGGCGTAGAGGGAGCAACACTGATGGCCGCAATCATGATCGTGGATGGATCTGCAGTTGGTTACGCAAATCAGTACTCTCACACCCTGACCGCGCAAGGGATGGAGGTACAAGCGATCAGCGGCACTCTCTGGTCGTTGTCTGCGTATTTCGGGGCGCGTGATCAGCGATTTCGGGGGAACGTGATCACCTGTTTCGGGCGGATGCTGATCGCTGGTTTCGGCGGAACGTGATCACTTCGGCGATGCCGCCGAAATCGGTGATCAGCTTCCCGAAACGAGTGATCACGTTGCCGAAATAGGTGATCAAGCAGCCGAAATGGGTGATCACGCACCGCAATGGGGCCGGGGTTAGGGGTGGGACTGCGCATGGACTAGAACGCCGGCGATACGCTGCTTCCTTTTTCAAGGAAGCAAGCTGATGCCGGCCAACCGGATGACCATGCGCAAAATCAAGGAAGTGCTTCGCCTGAAGTGGGCGTGTGGCCTTTCGCACCGGCAGATCGCTAGGGCGACGGGTGTGAGTGTTGGCGCCGTTTCGCAGTACGCGGCAATGGCGAAGGCAGCGGGGCTGGATTGGCCGCAGGCGGACAGCCTGAACGAAGATACGCTGGAGCAGCGGCTGTTCGGCGCGCAGAAGCCGGCCAACAGCCCGGGCGGGCGGGTGATGCCGGACTTCCCCTATCTGCATCGCGAGTTGCGCCGCAAGGGCGTGACACTGCAGTTGCTGTGGGAGGAATACCTGGAGGCGAATCCAAACGTCCCCATTTACCAATACACGCAGTTCTGCTGCCGTTACCGGGACTGGGCAGCGACGCTCAAGCGGTCCATGCGCCAGCAGCACCGCGCCGGCGAGAAGCTGTTTGCTGACTTCGCCGGTCAGATGGTGCCGATTCTGGATGCGGAGGGCGGCATTGCCTTCGAAGCCAGCATCTTCGTCGCTGTGCTCGGCGCTTCAAATTACACGTACGCGTGCGCCACCCGGGGGCAGACCACTGCCGACTGGATCGGGGGAATGGTCTGCGCGATGGAATTCGCCGGCGGCGTGCCCGAGCTGCTTGTTCCGGACAACCCGCGCGCGCTGGTGGCTCGCCCTGACCGATACGAGCCAGTGCTGTCCCGAACTGCAGAAGACTTCGTTCATCACTACGGCACGGCCATGCTGCCAGCACGGCCACGCAAGCCGCAAGACAAGGCCAAGGTCGAGACTGGCGTACTGATCGTCGAGCGGTGGATCCTAGCGCGGCTGCGCAATCACCGCTTCTACAGCTTGGGCGAGCTCAACAAGGCTATCAAGAAGCTCGTCGCCGACCTGAACGACCGACCGTTCAAGAAGCTGCCTGGCACGCGCCGGGAGTGGTTCGAGCGGTTGGACCGGCCAGTGCTGCGACCGCTGCCGCCGCGGCGCTACGAAGTTGCAACGTTCAAACAGTGCCGCGTCAACGTCGACTACCACGTCGAGATCGACGGCCACTACTACAGCGTGCCGCATGCCCTGGTGCGCAAGGCGGTGGAGGCTCGCGTAACTCGCCACACCATCGAGATCCTGTACGGCGGCAAACGGGTGGCGCTGCACGCGCGCAATACCCGCAAGGGCAGCCACAGCACGGTCAAGGAACACATGCCGGTGGCCCACCGCGCGCACCTCGAATGGACGCCCGGCCGGCTGCTCAACTGGGCAGCCTCGATTGGGCCCAACGTCGCCGTCATCGTCGAATACCAGCTCACCCACAAGAGCCATCCCGAGATGGGCTATCGCGCCTGCCTGGGTCTGCTGAGTCTGGCCAAGAAGTACAGCAAGGAGCGGCTCGAAGCCGCTTGCGCCCGCGCCGTCGCCATTGGCTCGCTCACGCGTAAGTCTGTGGTCTCCATCCTTGAAAACCATCTGGACCGGCAAGCCACTCTGCCGGTATCGCAAACCGAGTGGCATTCCCCCATGCACGACAACGTGCGCGGACCCGACTACTACCATTAGGAAAACTATGCTGATGCAACACACCGTCGGCCAGCTCAAGGCCCTGAAGCTCGACGGGATGGCGCGGGCCTTCGAGGAACAGTCTGCCCTGACCGCCAGCTCCAGCCTGCCGTTCGAAGAACGCTTCTCCATGCTGGTCGACCGGGAGATTGCTTGGCGTGACACCAGGCGCCTGGAGCGGCTGCTGCGCTCGGCCAAGCTCAAGCACGCCCAGGCATGCCTCGAGGATGTGGTCTATGACGGCAGCCGCGGTCTTGACCAGCGGCTGGTCGCCAGCCTGGCCAGTTGCGACTGGATCCGCAATGCTCAGAGTCTCATCCTTACCGGGGCGACCGGTGCCGGCAAGTCCTGGCTGGCCTGTGCGTTTGCTCAGCAGGCCTGTCGGCAGGGATTCTCTGCGCTCTACCTGCGGGTGCCGCGACTGTTCGAGGAACTGCAGATCGCCCACGGCGACGGGAGCTTCACCCGCCGCCTGGCACAGCTCGCGCGCATCGATGTCCTGGTGCTGGACGACTGGGGCCTACAGGAGCCTTCTAAAAGCGCACGCGGCGATCTGCTGGAAGTTCTGGACGATCGCGTCGGCACCCGCTCGACCATCGTGACCAGCCAGCTCCCGATCGAGCATTGGCACCAGTGGTTGGATGATCCGACGCTGGCTGACGCCATTCTGGACCGGCTGGTCCACCAGGCGCACAAGGTATCGCTCAAAGGCGAATCCATGCGCAAGCGCTCGGCTACCGACGTCAAGAAACGGGCATCGTGATCACCTACGCTACAATCTCCTGACCGCGCAGTACCACCTTCCTTCCCTGATCACGTTCGCCGAAACCGCTGATCACCTTCACCGAAATCCGCAGTTGTCCGTGCTGCTGCGCACCCACCGTCGGACACGGCATCGGTTGGTTCGATTCACGCGCAAAAAAGCTGATCGCCACAGCAGACGACTTGCATGACCATGTCGGGACGCCAGACCCTTGGACCTACCTTCAGGCCAAGGCATTGGCGGGCGACGCGTCTGATACCATAGAAGGTCTTCCGCGGGTAGGTATCTCAACCGCACTCAAGGTGTTTGGACAGCATGGCGGCTCCATTGAGAGCTTCTATGCACATGTCGAGGCCGGCAAGGTCGATTTAAAGAAGAAGACTCTCGGTGCCATTGCTTCGGCAGCAGGCCGGGCTACGTATGAAAGGAACATGAAGTTGATGGACCTTTCCCGAGCTCCCGTTCTCCGGGCGTCCGACGTGACGGTTTCCTGCGAACCACTAGACGAAGTTGTCTTCTCGGACTGGGTGGAGCATTTCTCGCTGCAGGCGATCTTGCGCAATGTTGGTCAGTTCATCGAGCCGTTCATTGAGGCAACACGTCGGCCTGGCCAACGTGACCTGGAGGCTGCAATCGCTCGGCTTGGCACATGACGGACCCTCAAACCCCGGAAATCACGCCCCCACCTCGCCGCCCTGCTGGAGTTTTATGATGCCCTCAACAAGGTCTTTGACCAAACCGTCAAGCTGCCAACGATTCCGCAGGTGGTGTACGACCTTGTCGAAATGACGCGGTACGAGAAAACTGACCTGTCCGATATCATCGATCTCGTTCGGCGGGATCAAACCATTGCCGCAAAGGTCATCCGTGTCGCGAACTCCAGCTTTTACGGAGAAAGCGGCCGAATCGCCAGCGTGGAACGTGCAGTGAATCTGGTTGGCCTGCAAACACTCCGCACCACGGTGATCACGTCTGGGGTTATGAGTGCCTTCCCACAGGTGGCTGGGATAAGCATGGGCAACTACTGGCGGCACGGCCTCACCAGTGCGTACATGGGGGCAGAGATTGCCGGCACCCTTGGCGTGGACGCCGAAGAGGCCTTCACCGCCGGGCTCATGCAAGGGCTCGGCGTCCTACTCATCCAGCTGAGACTCCCAGCGGAAGCCAAACAGATTGGCACTCTGGTGCACCCTCTGGATCTGGCCAAACGCGTAAGCGTGGAGCGAGAAATCCTTGGGTTTTCCCACAACGATGTCACTGCGGAACTCTTGCTCCGCTGGCGATTCCCGCAAAGCGTTAGGACTGCAATCGCGGACTTCCCCGAGCCTGACCGCGCAGCAATCCTCGGTAAGATACTGCGTGCGTCTTCCGAGTACTCGTGGTACACCCTGTCAGGAGTAAGGGAAGAACTGATCATGGCATCGCTTGACAGCAAACTGGCATCGGCGCTGGGCCTCTCGCAAGAGCGGCTGGAACGTCTTCGTGGCCCCGTGCGAGATGCAGTTGATGCGATCGTGATTTCGAGCTGAGAAACCGTTTCCCGTGCAAACAGGACTTCGCCTTTACCAGGCAATCATCGATCAATCCCAAGCTCTCGGCATCGACTTCGATGCCGCGGCTCACTCATGTGGCGTGAGTGCCGACCTCCTCATGAGTTGTTTCGATGAGCCCACGCATACCAAGCCCCATGATCTCTATGACGTTCTGACGCGAAGGAGAATAGACGCAATCAGTTCGTTTCTGGACTGTTCTGGCTTCAGAGTGTTTCTCCTCGCCGACGTTTTCAAGTGGGAAGACTACTCGCTGATCTCGGGATCAGGCCTGTTTGCAGGCCCAAGCACGGCTGATGTCACACGAGCGAATGAGGCGGCCCTCTACCTCCACTCGGTGGTCAGTGCTGATGTTTTCGGGTCGCCCGAGTTCATCGTTGGCGAGTTTATTGCGGCCACTTGGTCAAAGACGCTTGCCGAAGCGTGCACCAAAGTCGCAGTCAGCTATCGCAAGCTCCTGGCCTGGAAGAATGGAGTGGTAACGCCGGAACTGAGCGACATCGAAGAGATCAAGTTGATGGCTGCCGCTATGGAGGTTGGCACTCCAATGGTGATGGGCGGCCTCGGTTTGCTGAAGTACGAAGATTTTCTGCTGCACGGAACCCGCATCGACATTGAGCATGAGCTCAATGCCGCGCTAGAAGTCGAGATCTGGTAGCCGCACAATTGTTGCGCGAGTGCCGCGAATCGCTCGATCGTAGGGGCCTTTCGCTTTTGCGCCTCTCCACGATAGTTCGCGTTTGTCCTATGACTGCTTCTAACCGTAAGCCGTGAGTTCAAAGTTGGGGGCCAGAAGCCAAGGTCGGGTTCTGGCCCCCAAAGTGGTTCTTGCGGTTCGCGCGCTGTCCCACCAAATTCCCTACCGGTTGTCCCAAGGACAACCTAGCATTTGGAATCATGAGGAGGCAGCCATGAAGCATCCGTCCTATCTCAGGCTACGGCCCAACAGCCGATACTTCCAATTCCGGATCAAGATCCCCGAAGACCTCCGGCAGCATTTTGAGGGACACCCCAGCCATATTGAGCGGAGCCTCAGAACTGCCAGCAAGCGAGAGGCAAATGCGCTCGCGGCTCAGCTCGCTGCCAGCCTACAGCGGCAATTCGAAGCGCTGCGCGCCGGGGAGGCGCCGGATACTGCCAGTTCCCAGACATTGGATATATGCCGTACAAGGAGGCCCTCCATGCCGCAACGCGACGACGAAGAGTCATTGCGAAGGCAGCTAGAGGTTGCATACGTGGCCATAGAGGAGATGCTGCCCATCCACATCTCCGAGTTCTACGAAGGCAGGTACAGAGTCACATCTACCAAAGAAGGGCGCGAATGGTGGAAGTTGTTTCTCGACGAAATCGTGCAACATTCGGGTGCTGCGAGCCACGATCGGCGGGTTCCCTGCCCGCTTTGTGGGCGCGGCGCGGAGACCTCCCTTTCCTCAGCGTCGTCCGGCTTCGTTAATCCAGACGGGATACTGAGGCACCTAATGGGCTATGGAAATGCACACCAATGCCCAGTGACGAAGGCCCTGGAAGATCACGCGAAGACCGATTGGAACGAGAGATTTGCTGCGGTCGACCGAGCTGCAGTGGAAGCGGAACTTCAAGCGCACGTGAACCGTTAGAGACGGAACCTCGCTTTTGTCGATTCGCCTGACGGCACGCCACGCATCTTGGGCGAGATGTCCCCTCATACGATACGGCTCGCGCCCGCGAAGATATCGGTCGCGTCGAGGACCAGCTAAGGGCCATAGGATTTGCTCGGCGGGAGTAAGGTACCCAGTTTTCCTGGGTCTTTGAGGACAACGTTTCCATTGTTTACGCGAATCCCTACTACAGTGCCAAGGTCTTGTTCTCTGTCTATCACTAGCCCAATACCAGGCACGCTTTGATTTTCGAGATGCCTGGACCGACTGGCCTACCAAGTTCGGGGTGCGCCTAGCAAAGGTTGCAGCGTCCTACGGGGGAACGCTTCAGAATTAACTAGACGCTATAACACGTATTGATAAACTAACTGTATCTTTGCTATAGTCAAGTCAATGTACGACTCGACGGAGAAACGGAAATGTCACTGGATACCGCGGCGTTGTGTGCGGACTTGCAGCAACTCAAGATCCCTGCGCCCGATGTCCGCATGCTCATGTCCGTCTACGACATCGAGGGAGACCGCATCACGCAAGCCGTTGCAGATGTAAAGCACGGCAATGAGCAAGCACTGAAGTTCCTTCAAGGCATCTTCTTCTCGATTACACCGAAGCTGAAGCAACGACTACAGCGCCTGAACGTCCGCATCCCTTCCCTACGCGTGTTGATCGAGATCGGCAAGCGCGAAGGTCCCCAATTTGCGGCTCGACTCAAGCGATGGGATGAGACCGGTAACGAGGGGGATGACTCCCGTTACGTCAGGCTGACCATGGCCGAGTTTCTCGAGCTGGAGCGCTCAGGTTTTCGTCGGCGCCGCCAGGAGTCTAGCCCTACTCGACCCTCCGGCACCGGCGCTGAGGCTATCCCGGCTGGGCGGCCGATGGAACTGACCTTGCCCCTGTTCCACGAATCCCATAACCGAGGGAATTAGGCAGCCCGGTGTTGCTGAGCTGCGGACCAGTTTTTCTCGAACGTCATGGGGCTGACGTAGCCCAGCGTCGAGTGGAGTCGGCTGGCATTATAAAAGCCAAGCCAGTCAATTACCTCGTCCATTGCGGCGCGGCGGGTAGCGAACTGGCGACCGTGCAGGCGAGCGACCTTCAACGACCCCCACAGACTCTCAGTCGGCGCGTTGTCCCAGCAATCGCCCCTGCGGCTCATTGACGAGCGCATGCCATACGCCTTCAGGGCGTCTTGAAACAGATGGCTGCAATACTGGCTTCCCCGGTCGGTGTGCACAATCACACCGGCTTCCGGGCGGCGCCGGAACCAGGCCATGCGCAGCGCGTCCGTGACCAATTCGGCCTTCATGTGTGGTTGCATCGACCAGCCAACCACCTGCCGGCTGAACAGGTCGATGATGACCACCAGGTAGAGCCAGCCTTCGGCGGTCGCCACATAGGTTATGTCGCTCGTCCAGACTTGATTGGGTGCTGCTGGGCTAAAGTCGCGTTGCAGCAGATTGGGGGCCACCGGCAAATCGTGGTTCGAGTTGGTTGTCGCGATGTACTTGCGCTTGTGGCGGGCACGGATGCCGTGCAGCGCCATCAGCTTGCGAACACGCTCCTTGCCCACCCGCACCCCACGCGCCAGCAGTTCCTTCCACATGCGCGGCCAGCCGTACTCCCCCTTGACCCCGGCGTGAATCGCCTTGATGTGGGCCAACAAGGCATCGTCACTGAGTCGGCCTCTATCTGGCCTGTCGGTGCTTACTGTGCGTTGCTTGCGCTGGTGATAGCCGCTGGGGCTGACCCCTAACAGCTCACACAGGACCGAGACCGGCCAGTAACGTCGGTTTCGCTCGATGAACGCATACCTCACACCGACTCCTTCGCAAAGTATGCTGCGGCTTTTTTAAAATATCGCGCTCCATCTTCAAGCGCGCCACCTCCGCCCGAAGCCGGGCCAGCTCCATCTGCTCCGGGCTGACCGGCTTCATACCCGCACCAGTCAGCTTGCCTTCCCGCTCCGCCTTGACCCAGTTATGCAGCGTCTGCGCTCTGATGCCCAGGGTCGCGCTAACCACTGCCATGCTCTGCCCGCTCTTCACCAGCCGTACCGCTTCCAGCTTGAATTCCAGCGTGTACTGCGCCCGCTTTGTCTTGCTTGTCATCACATCTCTCCTTGCTTCAGTTTAACCTCAGCAAGGGATTCGTTTTGCGGGGGCAAGCTCAAACCGAGCAGGAGGGAGAGCATTCCCCCGCCGATGAGCTCTCCCTCTCTGTCCGAGGAGCCGGGCGTGGAAGAACCGGCAAGGCAGTCTGGCCAAGGCAAAGAGATCATCAGCCAGCACGTATATGGCGGAAGTGCCGCGGCATGCTTCTCCACTGACGTATCCCGCGCCGGCCAAGCAACTGTTCGTATCGAGGTGGCTCAAACCAGTGGCAATTCTCGGCAATACAACTGGGCAGACAAGGTATCGATTCAGCTGTCGCAGCGAGAATTGCCGCTTGTCCTGGCGACGCTCATGCAATGGGTACCGAAGTTTGAGGGCAAGGGGCATGGTGCCGCAAACGAGAAGTGGTTCACCCTGGAGAATCAGGGCTCCAAGGTCTTCTTGTCGGTCAACTGCAAGGGCAAGGCAGTACGAGGGGTGCCAATTATGGCCGGGGACACCTATTCACTCAGCACGTTGCTCATGCGGCAGATGCTACGGAATGACCCATTCTTGACCCCTGAGTCACTCCTCATGCTTGTGAGAACGCAAGGAGAGATGTTTTGCCGAGTGGCCGATACCGACTCGAGCGGCCGGCACGGCGTGGCAGCAGGCACCACAGGTGCCGCGCGAGGACTGCGATAGGACCCCACGGGCTCCAATGCTTCGACGATACGCAGTCTTCGTAACTTACCCCCAACTCGGATTCAGGATTGCCGACGGCTCTGCCGGTCGCCCATAGAGATAACCTTGCTGGAGATCACACCCGTAGGCGATCAGAACTCTTGCTTGGTCGGCCGTCTCGACGCCCTCGGCAACTAGCTGAAGGTCCAGGCTCTTTGCCAGAGCGATGATCGCCTTTGTCAGGTTCTGAGTCTGCGAATCTTCCGCCAGGCCACTGACGAACGCTCGATCGATCTTGATAGTGTTCAGAGGGAATCTGGTCAAGTAACTCAGTGACGAGTAGCCAGTGCCAAAATCGTCCAGCGACAGGCCGACACCCATCTCTCGCAGCGCAGCGATCGTTTCGAATGCGGTCTCATCGTCTGAGATCAGAATACGTTCCGTGAGCTCCAACTCCAACAGATGAGCTGGAAGCCCGGATTCATCAAGTGCCGAGAAGACGCTGTCGACAAATCTCGGATCGTTGAACTGCTTTGCGCTGACGTTCACGCTGACGGCGATCGGCTCAGGCAAGTCCCTGGCCCATAAGGCGGCAGTCCTGCAAGCCTCGGACAAGACCCAATCACCGATTTGCGCGATCGTGCCGTTCTCTTCGGCCGCAGGAATGAATTTGTCGGGAGACACGGACCCGAGACGCGTGGACTCCCATCGCGCAAGAGCCTCTGCCTTAACAACTTTGCGGGCAATAGGATCAACGATCGGCTGGTACAAGACGCGCATCTCATTGCGCTCCAGTGCGCATCGAATTTCACCGTCAATCTGCAGCATCTCGTGAACGCGTACGTTCATCTCATTGTTGAAGAACCGGAAACCGCTCCTGCCGCCAGATTTCGCCTCGTACATTGCGGTATCAGCGTGCTGCAGCAGCAGATCTGGCTCGGCTCCATCCCCCGGAGCTACGGCTACACCAACCGACGCTGTAACAGAGACCCGCCGGCCTGCCAGCTCGAACGGCGTCCGGAACTCCTCGACGATGCGCTCAGCGAGCAAACGACATTCCAGCGGTGAGGTGACCTCTGCAAGCAAAACAACGAACTCATCGCCCCCGAAGCGGGCAATCGTATCGCCATCGCGCACAAGGGACGTAAGCCGCTCGGCCGCGGCAACGAGGAGCTGGTCGCCGGTGCGGTGGCCCAGCGTGTCGTTCACTCTCTTGAAATGGTCGAGGTCAACGAACATTACGGCCACGTTCCGACCATCGCGCTTCGCACGGTGCAGGGCATTCGAGAGTCGATCCATGTACAGCCGGCGATTCGGCAAACCGGTGATCTCGTCAAACGTCGCTTGCTTTACCAGTCGGCTCTCGTACTGGCGCCGTGCAGTGATGTCGCGCATCTGGCCAAGTATGTAGTCGACGCCACCAATCTCTACGGCACTCAGCGTGTACTCCATCGGCACCATTCGCCCATCATGGGTTTCCGTCTCCAACTCAAGGATGTAGGGTTTCCCACGCGACGAGAACACCTGATCATTGAGGCGTGCGATGGACTTTGAAGTAGCTTGGGGGTTGATTGTCGCCAGGTCGGCACCGACCAGCGCCCTTTCGTCAGACGCGCCGAAGAACGTCGCGAACTGCCGATTGGCCACGAGAAGCTTCCCTGCCTTGTCGCGTACATAGAGGCCATCGGTAAGACGCTGAACAACGCGGTCGAAGCGCTGCTCACTTTCGGTTACCGCTTCTGTCCGGTGCATGAGCTGTCTCAGCTGGCGATGCATTACAACCAGGAGTAGTGCAATCACGCTTAGTGAAGCGTAACCGATACCTATGATTCGCTTCGCATCAGCGTGCCATTCGCTATTGACGACTTGCTCGTCCATCGAGGTAACGACCAAAAGTGGGTAGTCCTTGACACGCTCGAATGCCATCAGCCGTCGGACACCGTCAACAGCGCTCGCGCCAACTGCCACCCCCGAGTGCTTGCCCGCCATCTGCGGACTGATCTCCGTCTCCGTGTACTGTTTCAAGTAACGGAGGACGCCGGGATCTGGTAGGCGCGCAACTAGGTTTCCCCTCTCGGCTCCCAGCACCGCGACGGTCACACCATCTTTGCGAAGAGCCTCCTTGCCAACAAGTGCGATCGAGGAAATATCAAGGGGTGTCAGTACAGCCCCGAGAAACGCGCCTGTTTGGTCGTTGATTCGCTTTACCGCATACACCTTAACCCGGTCGCCCGAGTCTGACAGTATCGGGCCAACGATCTCTGTGCCCGCAGTGCTCTGATACTCAAGCTTCTGCACGGCGAGTTGACCTGGCAGAAATGAGGCCGGAACCGGATCGTCGTACGTATGCAGCACAGGGACGCCGGCCTTCCCAACAACCACGATACCTTCGATTGCGGTGCCGACTGCGGCTGCACGAACTTGACTGAGCGCGTTGTCCGCGCCTCCAGGGCCCGCCGTCAGCAGTGATTGACTCGCCAAGCCCGCCGCCGATAGCACTTCACCTATCGAGTCCAGATAGCTCTTTAGCTGTGCTGCAGAAGCAGACGAAAGGACAGTTAGATCCCTGGACGCATCATTCAGCGCCTGCGTTCGACTGTCGTTGATCTCGTACGCTACGAGGCCAGTCACTAGTGTGCCGATGACGGCGCCAACATAGACGAGCGGCAAGAAGACCCGCGTGGTGGCCTTTTTGCTTCGACCGTGTCGTTCTGTCATGGAAACACTGGGCATGTCGATTCGAGGGTGAAAGTTTGCGAAGGATATTACAAGTACGTGTTATGAATTCTAACGCGCATTCGTCGTTTGTGACTCTCGAATCGCAGGTTCGGGTAGGACTGGTGCCGTGTAGCTGGTCCCATAAAGGGGACCGCAGGCGTACGACACTCCCATTTTTGCTAGCATCGAAGCGACTTCAGCGTCCTTGACGCCCGTGGCCACGAGCTTGATGCCGAGATTAGCCGCAACGGCCGTGGCGGCGGTAACGAAGGCGAAGGCATCGTCCTGCCCAGCCATAAACGGCGCTTGGGATCGGTCGAGGATTGCGCCTTGTACTCCGGAAGCAATGAGGCGCGACAATG
The DNA here is from genome assembly GCF_018729255.1 of Cupriavidus sp. EM10. Lineage (NCBI taxonomy): Bacteria > Pseudomonadati > Pseudomonadota > Betaproteobacteria > Burkholderiales > Burkholderiaceae > Cupriavidus > Cupriavidus sp. EM10. The sequence goes on along the minus strand of NZ_CP076062.1, from coordinate 178,732 downwards.
ACGCTAAGCCGTTGCCATAGTCAGATAGGAACACCTGGACGCCGAACGTCGCGAGATCACTGATCGCTACCGTGGCCTGTGTCCAGTGTTCTGATTCAACGGGTTCCAGAATGCTGACGCCGAGCGCCCATTTCGTCGGAAGAGCGTCGACCGCTTCTCGCAATGTGTTGAGAAATCCGGGCCTCGTGAAGCTATCGCGGTGGACAGGCACGATCAGCAAGCGTGGGGCGGGAATAGCTTGGCAGGCGCGAAGATCTGCGAGCAACGATCTCAGCACGCACCCGTCGGCCAGGGCAGAGATGCGCGTCTCTTCAAGTATGGCGCTCTGACGAGCGAGTGGGATGTACCGCCCATTGCTGCTGACCAGTGGCGTTACGATAGCGCCGACGATGACGTTACTCTTCAGACAGACCATCGGGGCGTAGTTCAGCTTCAAGTTGTCGGCGCCGAACGACGTTCTCAGGGCATCGGCTTGCTCGCGCAAACTTTCGAGTTGCCGTGAACAAGCTTCATTCGCATAGACAAAATGCTCGGCGTTTGCTGTTGCCGCGGCCTTCTTAGCCGAAGCGACCAAGGCGTCACTGGTTTCCGCATCGACGGGGAACAGCGCGATGCCTGTCCGTGCGCGAAGCCGCAGCGTCTCTCCGCCTGGCGTAAGCGGCGCTTCATAGCATGCAGCTATCCGACGTGCAATGATCGCAACGTCAATCGGCTCGGACACATTTCTTGCCAGTACAAAGAAGCGACCGCCGCCCTCCGAAGCGACTGAGTCGGAATCGCGAATGCTCGTGGTCAATCGATCTGCCGCCAATGCGCAAATCGAGTCATCAAGCGGTGCACCTTGAGGAGCGGAGAGCTGCACCGCCAAAACGGCGTGGAATTGGTCGCGATCGCTCTCGGACAAGAATAGTCGATCAAGTCTGTCGCGAAACGCGTGCATGTTTGAGACGTTCGTGACCGGATCGATGGTAGCCGCCTCAACAACTCGAGCCTCGAAGGCCTTTCTCTCGCTGGCGTCATGAATTGTAATTACGAGACCATCGGTTCCGTGGAGGCCGTTGCCGCAGATGCGGACTTCGGCATCGAACGAAGATCCTGCAAGGGTTGGCAAGGAGCCCGCCCACTCGTGTGATGCCTCTTGGCGTGGATTTCCGCCCGTGCCTAAAGGCGAGCCCTTCCATACCTCAGGAGGGAGCAAGGTCTGAATCTGCTGGCCAATCAATTGATGCTTTGAGGTGGCAGCTAGAGCAATAAAGGCATTCGAGTTCGCAAAGCGAATCGTGCCCTTTGTGTCGGTAGCAATGACGGCATCACGTAGCCGCGACAAGACGTCGACGAACATGGCTTCGCCGCGTTCCGCGGACTCGGCGACACGTTCTGTTTGCTTAACCTGGCGGAGGATTGTCGCAATGATAAGCCAGATCAGGCCCATGCCGGCTGTTGAAAGTACAGCGAGGTACGATGCGCGGCGCCGCCAGGCCGTGTCCACTGTCTGCGTCGGCAATGCGATCTGTAAAGCAAGCGGTGCGCCCTCGATCCGTGTTATGACGCTCTCAACGCCTGCGCCGGCGGGAAGCTCGCGACTCGGAGCGTGGCTCGCGGCTTTGCCCCATGCATCGAACGCTCCTTGGCGAATCTCCTGGGAATCAAAGCGAGCGGACTCTGGAAAGCGATAGAGGATGCGACCGTCTTCAGTGGCAAGTGCGACTTGGTAACCGGTATCGCGTGTGATCGCGGCCACTGTCTGCGCGAAGGGGTCGAAGTCAATCCAGGATGTTGCGAGCCAGCGGTATTGGCCGTTGCCGCCAAGTAGGCCTTCAGAGATTGAGATTTGGTACGGCAGACCCGGAACTGGTCCATCGACGATGTAGCTGACTGCTTGAGTCAGGAGCTCTTTGCTCGGCCCGAGAGGAGCTTGTGGCTCGGGAGTGCCTGAGGTATCGAGCTCAAGTGCACCAGTCAAGGTGTATAGGAAGAGTCGGGCAACGCAGGTGTTCGCCGTTGTGGCCCTTGCGATTGCAATGCGCTCGTGGACGTTGGAAGCATTGCTGTCGCCATTCAACGTACGAGCCACCTGCCTAACTACTGTTTTTTGGCTCCGCAGGATTTCTGCCGCCTGTCGGGTCAGGGCGGATGAAAAGACGGCCAGGCTCTCTCGTGCTTCAGCGTATTCCCGCCGCCTGAAGTCGATCACTTCGTGGACGGAGATGCTCGTAATCAATAGGCTCGACAGGACGCCTGTAGCAATGGCAAGGCGTCGCGCCGATCGGCCGTACCTGCCTTGTGATGGTCTCTTCTCCTCCACTGTCCGCTCTCGGACCTCTGGCCCGCCCTCAAATGGTGAACGCGCGATTATAGGTATGGGCTGCTTCGTTCGATCCGTGGAAAAGGGGAAAAAAAAGCCCCACGAAATGTCGTGGGGCATGTTGCGGTTAGATGAAGTCAAATCCAGGGTGTCCGGTTGCTTCTTGCGACGGGGCCGGTTGCCTGGGGGAGCCTTTTGCTCCTTGGCGGCTGCCGGCGCTTGCGCAGGTTCACTGTTCGCGGCGGCCTTCTTCTCGACTACCGAGATGCTGATGTAAGGGTTGTCGCCCTCCTTCGTTTTCTTGCGCCAGCCGGCGATTCGCATCTCTCGGCCGAAGCCAAAGCTGCCGGCGTAGTCAGGGCAGCTTTCCGGCCTGTCCTGCTTCTCTTCCTTGAAGAGGGTGGCAGGAATACCGCCGATGGACAGCGAGTAGAAGTCTTTGCCGCCGTTACTTTTCCGCCAGACAGCGACATCGAGGCGGAGGGAGTTTTTCTTCTGTTCGTCGAGGGGAAACTCCATCCACCCAAGGAACAGCGGGTCCTTGTCGGACGTCTTTGCGTGGTTCGGGAAGATGGAGCCTTCGCCGGCTTTGAGGATCAATGCGATTGACATGAGGTTCTCCTGGGAGCTCTAAGGTTGGCTGTCCGAGGCAAACTTGCGGGTTGCCCTGGTACTTCGATATGGCTGACAACAACGTGTATCACTGATTACAGTTCCGCGGCCGGCATACCGTGGTAGCTTCACTTTTCACAGTGAAAACGAAGACGCGTTCATAGGTGAATACCCAATGCGCATTGCGCATTGGGTATTGAGCACTGCCCAGGGCGCATTACCTATTGCGCAGTGCTTCGGCCAGTAAGACCCGCAGGAACGCTGCCGAACAAGGCGGTTGGTGCAATGCGCATAGCACGTTCGAGAAACGTGTTTCGCCCCCTCGTTCAGTCGGTAGGCAAGCGAAGATCCGATCCCGAACTCGCCTTCCCCCCCGCACTGATGCTCGGGGCTGTCCAAGCCTCGTGGCTGCGATGAAAGGTGTAACCATTTGGCCCGCAGACCCGCAAAAGTTTGCGGAGGTGCGCCATGAAGCACTACCTAGGGTGATGCGTTTTGGGCCGCAAACGTGCTCTCGCGGGCAAGGTGCATCGGTTTGGTGGACCGTAGCGCAATTGCGGAGATTTAGTGAGTGCTTCCTATCGCTGCATCTCTTTTGTTTTTGTCAGAGCCCTGCCCGCTGCCACCCGCTGTGAAGAATTGCGGGCCAACTCATTGCACCTTTGCGGAGGGCAGGTGCTGTAAGAGGTACGGAAAACTTGTGGCCAAGCTTTGCGGACCAATTCATTGCACCTTTCGAGGCGAGTGCATATTTTTCGTCACATTTTGCGGACCAACACCTGCCACCTTTTCGCATTTGACCCTAGGCAGAGCTGCTAACGGCGTTGATTCGACATGGTTGCGGACCAATCCACCGCACCATAGCCGGCGTTCGCGCGGTTGCGGACCAATCAGTTACACCATATTGCCTGAGCGATAGTCGGGGACGCACTAGCGTTTCTGCGGACTAACGAACTGCGCTGCTAGGTTCTGGCGTCTTGCGGACCAATTCGTTGCACCATAGAAGGTCGCGTTGCGGACCAATCGACTACACCATCGCGTGAGATATCTTCTGCGGACCAATCAACTGCACCATGCGCCTAGCCAACTTGCAGACCAGTGCGTTGTACAAGGGCGGTAAGCGATCGGCGAATTGCGGGCCAACCAATGGCACCGTTCCGCTGGGCTTTGCGGGCCAATGCATTGCGCCACGAGATCATGGAGGAACGTTTGCGTCGAGTTGATGCATCTCCGTGTGCGGGACCCTATGCGGCCCAACTGATTACACGGTACTGCGATATGGGTCGGGGTGACAAAGTCGCAAGTGCCGATGGCTGTGGATAAGTATCGGTGGTTCTGACGTTCCGCATTTTTCTGCGGAGAGCTAGCAGCTTTGTTTACGTAAACAACCCACGTATACGGGCCTCGTTTTACCCAAATAATTCAATGACTTACGAGCAGCAAAGTGTTAACTGTTGGTGCCAAGGTGATATCTGTTGGGGATTGGTGTACCGCATTGGGCCGCAAAGGTGTAAGAAATTGGCTCCGTATGGTGCAATTCATTGGTGCCAAGGTGCAATGAATTGGTGGAAGGTGTTAACCGTTGGCCTGATGTGCGCATATCCCAGAAAGCCGCGCCCAATATACGTTTCCGGGGAGAGGCACTCAGTTATGGTGGCATCAGTTGGTCCGGCGGTGTCATTGATTGGTGCCTCGTGGCAACGGTGTTCCGCAAAGGTGCAATCGTATACTTGACTCGTTACACCATTACGGAGATATTACGCCAGTCTCTTAGTGCATTGGGCGCACTCTGCCATGTCTAACCTCCCAAAAAACATCCAGGAGCAGCTGGGTTTCGATATCTTCAACGCTGTCCGCGAGGAGCTCGGGCCTAATACCGCAATAACGGAATCCACGCGCGACATTGGGTACCGCAAAACCAATGTTCTGATTGACGTCACCCCTATGTCCCTCGTGGCAAGGCGGGCCATCAACGCGTTGTGGCTCACGGTGTCGGAGAACCCGGATCTTGAGCATTACGATATCGAGCTCGGCTATTTCAAATGGCTTGCTAAGTTCGAAACATCGAACAACGTCGCGCACCTAAAGAAGGCCCTGCGCGAGTGCCAGAGCTCATCGGTTCAAGTCTCGGTTGAGCGCGATGGCGGCGGCGACCCGCAATGGGTGTCAGTGCCGCTTCTTGGTTCCGTAGGGATCGCAGGCGGGCGCGTTGTGTTCAAGGTCGACGAGATGATCCGTCGACAGCTCAAAGATCCGAAGCGCTATACCTATCTATCCTTGCGCATGTCTGCAGCACTCAGCCACTACGCGTACATCCTGTATGAGCGTTTGGGCGCTCTTCGATTCATGGGTACTACGAATTGGCTTCCGATCGAAGACGTCAGGAAGTGGGTCAATGCTGACGCTGTCAAATCACTCACCGAGTACAAGCAGTTCAAGCGGTTGGTCCTGGATAAGAACATTGCCCAAATCAATGAACTGACCGATCTCTACGTTGAGTACGAAACGAAGACCGCGCAGGGCTCGCGACGCGTCGCAGCGATTCGATTCAAGCTTAGGGACAACGCAGAGGGCAAGCTCGTTTTGGATTTTGCGCAACCACATGAGCTGAAGGATCTGTATGAGACTCTCGTGAAGGGCTTTGGGCTGAGCACCAGGCAGATCAATGAGATCATCAGCAATCGCGAAGTGAACACGGATGAGCGAATCCGTGCGGCGATTGAGCTGGTGAGGTATCGGGTCAAAGTTGGAGGCGTGAAGTCGCCCGGTGCCTACCTCATGACCGCAATCAAAGAGGGCTGGGCACTTAGCGAAATGGAGCGCGAGGCGGCGTTAGGTAGCCCAACCGAAGCGGTCCGGAGTAAGCCAATGGTTTCAGTCGCTGAGATCGAGTTTCAGCGCAATCTTGAGCGCGACATTGAACAGGGTCTGGCTATCTTCGCCTCGATGACGGACGAGGAGCGACTTGCGGTCCTTGATGGACTGTACAAGGAGACGACGTTCCAAATGGCTGCGCGGCGGCAGAAGGTAAAGGCTAGGCCGGATGAGGCGGCAATTATGGCGCGTAAGGCATTGAAGGTCGAACTGGCCCAGTACGTGAAGCGACAGGCAGAGGAACAGAACGCTGCCTGACCTCCCCTCCTCACGCATGCGAAAGACCGCCGCCAGAGTGCGCGCAGTTAGTTCGTCGAGCTTGCTAGTGCTTCCCTACGCGAGGCCCGAAACCTCCCGCCTCTTTCTCGATATGCCAGGTGTTCACTCTTGGTGTCCTTGTTAAGTGCAACCTTGGCAGGCCGACATCTAATCTCGAGCGGATCACGCTTGACCGACTAGGCTAAGGTGGTCGGAGTAGCGAGCGAGAAGTTACTCCCGGCATTCGCGAACCGCGCTGCGCCTTGCAATTGCATAATCACTACACAACACGTAGCAATACGTTGGATGTATGCCCGTTGCGCGAGCCCGAGCGTTTTCACCGTGAAAAATAATGAAGCCGTCGATTTCACCGTGAAAACGCAGTGTCGCCAGAGTGACGCAATGTGTAACTATTGTGAAGTGAGCTGCGTGCAGAGCGATGGCGTGCTCAAAGTGGGCGCTGGAGTTCGATTGCTGCGCGACTCAGTGCTATGAACGGTTTCGTCTGAAACGGTAGGAGTTTTCGGGGTCGCTTTGACCTGCTTGCGGGAACGCTCCGAAGAATCCGCTGCAATCAATTCGCCGTTCCTGAAATGCTTCCCTGGCCACGGGGACATGTTTGCTCTGTTGCCTTTTGACTTTTCACCGTGAAAACAACACTGTTCGCACCGAAGGTTGGCGATGGTTTCAGACGCTGAGGCGCAATTCACAGCGATGGTTTTCACCGTGAAATCCGCTCCAATGGACGACTGGCCCTCGAGGACGAGGCTGTTCACCCGGCGAAGTATTAGTCGGAAATCCGGGTTCAACCAGTGTTCTGAGGCTCCTCGTTACTGTGTTTGAGGCTTCCGCTCGCGGCACCGTCGCGGCAGATTTCACCGTGAAAAGCGCTCGGTGGAGCGAGCGGCACGAATGGATACCCGCACCAGCCAGTTTTCACGGTGAAAAGTCTCGCGAATCCCACGGCGTGTTACCGTGAGTTCACCGCTGCGCTTTCCCCTGGGCGCTCGGGATAGTCTTAGTCCGTTCTAGCCCAGGATTTCGGAAATGCACTCGTGCTCTAGTCACCCTGCGGAGTTAGTCGAGAGCAAAAAAAGCCCGCATGCGCGGGCTTTTCACGGTGAAATCGAGCCAGGCTATGCCGCCTCTTCAAGGTCATCCGCAGCAGCTTCGGAGAGGAACTTCTCGATCGTGCGAAGTAGCAGCTCCGGATTGACGTCTTTCGGACACTTCAGAATGAGGTTACGCCCGTCGATCTTGGCGTCAGCGACTGGTTTCCCGGACATCTGCAGGCGGCGTGGTATCACGACAGCCGCCGGGTTCTTGAGCTTCCGGGCCTCGGCCTTCAGCCAGTTCAGGGCGTTCTCTTGGGACAAGCCCTTTTCTATCTTAACAACGGCCGCGGTCACCAGTTCAGTGCATCCCTGTTCATGGAACGCGACGAAATCGGCCACAACCTTTGTGCCAATCAGCCGTGGGTTTTGCGTGAGCATGTCGATCACTACCTGCGGCAACTTGAAGTAAGCCAAGCACCGACTGACGGTGGCCATGCTTCGACCGACGCACCGGGAGATGTCCATTTGGTTGAGGCAATGCCCCAACTTCAGTAGCCGCTGATAACCCAGGGCGCGTTCGAAATCAGACAGGTCTTCCCGGGCATCGTTGTCTGTCATTGCGAGGATCGCGGCTTCCTTCTCGCTAAGGTCACGGACAAAGCCCGGAATATATGACTCGTGCTTCAGTTGGAAAGCCCTGAAACGACGCTCGCCGGCAATGAGCTCAAAACGACCGCCTTCCTTGCGTCGGACGGTAATCGGATTGTTCAGCCCAACGAGATCAATGGTGCTTGTCAGCGAAGCTAGGGCGTCTTGATCAAAGACTAGCCGAGGCTGATGTGGGCCGACATCAATCTTGTCCATCGGCAGCATCTGCTGAGATCCGATGGGGATGTGCAGAGCCTTCTGGGGGTGGTTACGCCCACGGCACCCCCGGAGAGGGGGGGCGTCTGAGGCGAAGGACCCGGAGCGGGTGCAGCGGATGGTGCCGGCTTGCTCTGCAGCGGGGAAGGGGGGCAAGGGGATCTTCGTCCAAGATTCCCTGTTCGCGCAGAATCTCTGCCATCGGCCGATTCAGATTGGCCGATGGCATCTCCGCGGGTACAACAACCCCTGGATGTGCTGAGGCTGGGCCTCAGCGGCTGGCGGCCGCGCTGCATCGTGGCCGAGGCGTCGGGATTGTTTCATTTAGCGACCTCCGTAACTGCGCGGATGCGCGCGACCAACTCCTCGAAGACTTCCCGCATTGCCCCGAGCGAATTTTCAGTGCCGGGGCGCCAGAGCGACAGCGGAACGCCGTCCTCGAGGCTCTTGGAATAGTCCTCCGAATGGTACAAGCGGCTCTCAGTGACCTTACCGGGAAACAGGCTGATGAGGCTGGCCATGTTCCGCTCAACACGCGGCCGGTTGCGAACGTACATTGTGGGGATCGCGACAATCTCCGGCGCACGCTTGAAATCCTTGGCGAACTCACCCAGCCGGAATGCCAGACGGGAGAGTGCCCGGAATGAGAACTTGTCCATGCGAATCGGGCAGATCAAGAAGTCCGCAGCCACCATCGAGTTTCGGGAGAGCAGCGAACCCGCCGGCGCGTTGTCCATGATGATCACGTCATAGCTAGACAAGTTGCAGTGGGGCAGGGTGCCAGTGCGAGCCTGCTCGAAGAACAGCGAATAGCGGAAGTCCGAGCCATTGGCGCTGCGCAGAGCAGAGTCCATATCGTCCAACGAGTCTTCCGCGGGGATTAGGTGCGGGCCGTGCTCACCAAAGGGCTTCTTGACCACCTCTTCAAGGGACATCGGTTGGTAGAAGTTGCCAACGCGCATCAGGTTGCCGATGTGCCCATTGATGGACCTATCGCCAGGGATACCCATGTCAATGAGTTCTTCAGCCGTGAGGTCAGGGTCATAGCCCATCATGGTCGACACGTCAGCTTGCTGATCATTGTCGATCACCAGCACCTTCAAACCCATCAGGGAAAACTGAATGGCCAGGTTGCAAGTGGTGGTGGTTTTCGCGGTACCGCCCTTCGGGACGAAGACCGAAATGGTGATGGGCCGCGCGAAGCCCTTGATGTGCTTGCTCTCTCGCCGGATTCGGGCGATCTGAAAGATATCGTTCAGCGAATAATTGCGGACTTCGACCGACCCCCGGGGCACCCGAGAAATCTTCAGGTCGTTGTCGCGCTCGATGATCTTGAGTGTTTGTGGGCTAACCCCTAGTGCTTCGGCAGCAAACTGAGGCGGGTATGTCAGGCTCGCAAAGTCCGTATAGGGATAGGGATCGATTTCTACCTCAGTTGCGGTCATAGGCAACCCTCCTAGTATGAAACGTCACAAAATGCAGCTTGAGCCGATTCTAGGGGCTAGATGGTAGCGGTGCAAGGAAAAACGTCACTTTCTATATGGTTTGAGCGGAAAAAACTATGCAATACCATATAGAGCAGGTCGCCCAGCTGGCTACCAAGTGAAAAAGAGGGCACTTGACGAGCCGCACTGGTTTTGATCTAGGCAGGTGGATCTGACGAGGCGACCATAAAGCAGAAGCAACGCGGTCAGGTCGCTGTCGAGCAAGTGTCTGCCACGGACCTTCTGGTATGGTTGTAGTGCCGTGCAGGCCGACGAACTACACCACAGAGGGATCAGAAATGTTGCAAGAGGGAAAATACGACAGGACAGTCCAACTGCAGTGCCCCACATGTGGCGGCACTGACTTCGCTAACGTTGAGAACGCGCCAGTTCCGGAGCTGCTGAAGTGCACGCGTTGCGGACGCGAGATTTCCCGCGAGAACCTTGTCAGTGAGAACGGTGCTCACATACAAGCCCATGTTGATGAAGTGAAGGCAGAGGTAGTGGCTGACATCAAGAAAGAGATCGCCAATATCTTCAAGGGGTCGGGGTTCAAGCTGAAATGACTGAGAGCGACTTCATCGCAGCCGCGGCGCTGATCGTTTCCGTTGTCGGTACCGGCGCGTCGGTGCTCTTCAACCATCGGCAGAAGGCCGTCAATCAGAGCCAGAAGATGCTGAACGAGCGCCTGCTGGCCAGAGAGGAGGCGGAAGCAGCGGCAGAGAAAAAGGCTGACGTCAGCACTGCGTTTGCCATGCGCGGTGCCAACGAAAGGCGCTTCAAGGTCTTCAACCGGGGCCGGGCCGCTGCCAGGAACGTGCGCATCGAGTTCGTGGACGGCAATAGCATTCTGGTCGAGTCACAGGTGCGCAGCACCTTCCCGCTGGAGCGGCTGGAACCGCAGTGCGCGGTGGACCTGATTGCAACTGCCCACCTAGGGCTCGCGGAACGGAAATTCCAGGTGAAGATCTCCTGGGAGGACGAGACTGGACCCCAAGAGAAAATCGAGTGGCCCACGCTCTAGGCGTCGACGGCTTTCTTCCGAGTGGGTACCGGCGCAGTCTCCGCCGCCTTGGCATCGGCAGGATAGAGGCGAAGGAAGGTACGCGCCTACTCCGGATCGCGGCAGGTCAGCCAATCGTCCCACTCGAGTTGCGCGGTTGATCGCATCGGTACCGAAAGATGAGCAAAGCTCTACGAGCGCTTGTACGTCGACGAGCGTGTCTTGCGCCTTGAAGCGGACGTCAGGCTTGGTATAGCTGCCTTCGCCATACTTGGCCTCAACCGACGCGGCATGCAGATTCTCAAAGTCCTAGTAAGGCGCGACGAATCACCCGTTCCCTTTGTCTTCGTTCATGTGCCGGTTTTCGAATTGTCTGTTTCGCGACCAGATGGTGGCGCGATAGCTGATTTGGGTGGAATTGGGGCGGGCTGTGCAACTAGCAGGTCGGAGGGCATGAGTCGCAGGAGCGTCCTAGCTACCTCTGGGTCTCTGCAATGCAGCCATTCATCCCAATCGCCTTTAGGCAATACAACCACGGCGCGCTTCTCGCTTCCTGGCTTATGGAATCGGCGAAGCAACGGGTGGCTATCGGCATTGAGCGTTGGCATCGTGAACGACACCGCGCCATCGGGCCACTTGCGCCAGAGCCCGGCAATAGCGAATGGTTCACCGCCAGGAACACTAATCTTCCACCGAACCGCTTTGCCAGTCTCCCAGTTGGGCTCGAAGAACGCAGTTGCTGGAATGAGGGCGAATTGACACGCACGCCAGTGCGACGCGAACGAGCGTAGCTGGCCGATCGTCTCCACTCTCGCATTGGCGGTCGGGAAATAGCGAGTGCCTGATGGGATCGCCTTCTTTGGCACCATGCTGAAGGACGCCAGCACGCTCTCCCACGCATCCGAGTCATTGGCCCGGCGGATGATGGGTGCTGGATAGTCAGGCCAGGCTTCGGATCGCCACTCGCCCGGCGGCGGCTCGACCCCGAAGATATCGCGAAGGATCTGCCTTTGGACGGGGGCGTAGTTCACACACATGTGGGTCTCCGTTGTGCGCCATCCTATCAAGGCGCATGGGTATTGATTCGCCGCTTCAGCAGAAATTGCGGCTGCGGGTATCCAGCGCACCGAGCATGGGAGAAAGGTCGACGGCGTATTGCGCCACCAGATGCCGGACATCCCCATCGGCTTGCCATTGGCCGTAGACGCCCAGCAGAGAGGCGTTGAGAATCTGCTTCCTAAACTTTTCGAGGACTGACGGCCACACGATGACGTTCACGTTGCCGGTCTCGTCTTCGATTGTCAGGAACAACACGCCTTTGGCGGTACCGGGCCGTTGCCGAACCGTCACAATGCCGGCGCCGCGTGCGAGTTGCCGATCGGCGTAGCTAGCAAGCGTCGCAGCGGTCTCGAACCGTCTACTGGCCAGCTGGCGGCGCAGTAGCGCGAGGGGATGCCGTTGCAGCGTGAGTCCCATAGATCGGTAGTCGCCGAGAATGGTCTCGCCTTCGGTCGGCGGTACCAAAGCGGGAGATTCCTCCGCCAAGTCGGCGACCTTGAGCAGATCTTTGTCTGGTACGGCTGCCGACGCTTCCCACAATGCCTGACGCCGATTCCCAGAGAGGGTGCGCAGTGCGTCGCTGGCGGCGAGTACCTGCATGTCGTGGCGGTCCAGCTCGGCTCGACGCGCCAGATCGGTGACGCTGTCGAAGTTGCGCACCGCGCGGCATGTCTCGATGCGACGCGCGGATTCTTCCCGCATGCCGCGCACCAACGACAGCCCGAGGCGCACGCGAGGTCCTGTTTCGTTTGACTCCAGCGAAGAATCCCAGCCACTTACAGCGACGTCTGCCGGCAGCACGGTGACGCCATGGCGCTTGGCATCCTGCACCAGCTGCGACGGGCTGTAAAACCCCATCGGCTGGCTGTTGAGCAAGGCGCAGAGGAACGCGGCAGGCTCGTGGCATTTGAGCCAGGCACTGGCATAGACAAGAAGGGCGAAACTCGCGGCATGGCTCTCGGGAAATCCATACTCGCCGAAGCCCTGGATCTGCTGGAAGATCGATTCGGCGAACTCCCGCTCGTAGCCGCGCTCGAGCATCCCGCTGACAATGCGATCGTAGTATCGCTCCAGCCCGCCCTTGCGCTTCCACGCGGCCATCGCACGGCGTAACTGGTCAGCTTCGCCGGCAGAGAAGCCGGCCGCGAGCATCGCTACCTGCATGACCTGCTCCTGAAAGATCGGCACGCCAAGCGTCCGAGACAGGGCCACCTCCATTTCCGGACTGGGATAGCTTACCGGTTCCTTGCCCTGCCGGCGCCGCAGGTAGGGATGCACCATGCCGCCCTGTACCGGGCCGGGGCGCACGATCGCGACCTCGATGACGAGATCGTAGAAGGTTTGCGGGCGCAGGCGCGGAAGCATCGACATCTGCGCGCGGGATTCGACCTGAAATACGCCTACGCTATCGGCGCGGCACAGCATTTCGTAGGTCTCCGGATCTTCGGCCGGGATGTCCTGCAACTCGAACACCTCGCCGCGTTGCTCGGACACAAGGTCGAGGGCCCGATGGATCGCAGAGAGCATGCCGAGGGCAAGCACGTCGACCTTCAGTAGTCCCACGGCATCCAGGTCGTCCTTGTCCCACTGGATGACGCTGCGGTCTGGCATCGCGGCATTCTCGATGGGGACGAGCCGTGACAGCTTGCCCCGGGCAATGACGAATCCGCCGCTGTGCTGCGACAAGTGGCGCGGGAAGCCGAGCAGCTGCGTGGCCATGCTTGCCCAGCGCTGTGTGAGTTCGCTCTCTGTGTCGACGCCGCTCTCTTCAAACCGTTTCAGCAGATCCGCCTTGCTATCGAACCAGTGATGCGCCTTGGCCACCATGTCCACGATCGCGGGATCGACGCCGAGCGCCTTGCCTGACTCGCGCAGCGCACCACGTGGCCGGTATGTCGATACCGCGGCGGCCAACGCGGCCCGGTCGCGGCCGTACTTCGAGTAGAGATACTGGATGACCTCTTCGCGTCGCTGGTGTTCAAAGTCCACGTCGATGTCGGGCGGCTCGCCACGCTCTTTCGAGATGAACCGCTCGAACAGCAGATTGCCCCGCGCCGGATCCACTTCGGTGATGCCCAGGCAATAGCACACCGCCGAGTTTGCGGCCGAGCCGCGGCCCTGACACAGAATCCCGTTGGAGCGGGCGAAGCGTACCAGGTCGTACACGGTCAGGAAATACCGCTCGTAGTCCATGTCGCGCACGAGCGCGAGCTCATGCTCGATCTGCGCCTGCACATTGTGCGGGATGCCTTTTGGGAAGCGCCGGTGCGCGCCGATGTAGGTTTCACTGCGTAGATAGTCCGCCGGCGATACTCCGTCCGGCACGACTTCCTCCGGGTATTCGTAGCGCAGCTCGTCCAGGGAGAACTGGCAGAGATTCGCAATATGGAGCGACTCGGTCAGGAGCCGGTGCGGGTAAATGTTGGCCAAACGAAGACGCGATCGCAGATGTCGTTCAGCGTTCGGCGAGAGCTCATAGCCGCATGCCGGTACCGGCTTGCCAAGCCGGATTGCAGTCATGACGTCCTGCAGAGGCTTGCGTGACCGGACGTGCATGGCCACATGGCCAGCGGCGACGAGGCGCAGATGGTTCGCCGCCGCTGCCTGCTCGACGGCTGCGCGATGCAGATCGTCGTAGGGCCGATAGTGCAGCGTCAATGCCATCCACGCGCGCCCGGAGAACGTGCGGGACACCCACGCCGCCTGCGCGGCGATCATTTCGGCTGGGGCGGCGTACTCGGGCACAAACAGCACGAGGCAGTCGGGCATCCCACGAAGATGGGCGTATGGCTCGTCAGGGGCTTCCAGATCGCGAGGCGTCAGCCAGTACGCGCCTTTCGACGCGCGCATTCTGGCAAGCGTGATGAGCTCGCAGAGGTTGCCATAGCCCTCACGGTTGCGGGCCAGTATGACGATGGAAAGGGCAGGGGAGCCATCCGCGTTGACCAGACGGAAGGAGGCGCCGACGACGAGTTTCAGTCCGTGGGCCTTCGCTTCCGTGTGCGCGCGGACAATACCCGCGAGGGAGCACTCATCTGTGATGGCGATCGCGCTATAGCCGAGTGCGGCCGCGCGCTCCACGAGTTCTTCGGCGCGGGACGCGCCCTCCAGGAACGTAAAGTTCGAGAGGCAATGAAGCTCGGCATATTCGGGCAGTACGCCGCCGGCGAGTGGGCTCGACATGGCTCATCCAAAGAGGCCGTGCAGATACCATCGCGACTCGTCGCCCTCGCGGCTGCCCATGCGCTCCTGATAGATCCAGTAGAAGCTATGGTCGCGGCCTTCCGCAACGTAGTAATCGCGGGTCTGCAATTGCCCGTCCCACCAGCCTGCCTCGATGCGCTCGGGCGGCGACACGATGCGCAGCGGCGAGCCGTAGAACGGTCGGTGGTCACGCATGAGCAGAGCGATGGGCTTGTCCAGCAGCCACGTAGGGCGGGGCAGGGGCGGCAACGCCGTTGGCCGCGGGGGCTTGCCAACTGCCGGCACCCAGCTGTTGGCGACCTCTGGCCGATAATCCGGTACCGGCTCCGGGCGAAGGATATTGTCTGCGCCCAGGCGCGCCGTCAGCAGTTCCATGACGCGGGCATGATCCTCGGGATTGCCGCCGGGCTCGGGAAAAAGCGATTCGCTGGGGGAGCCAGTGGCTGCACATCCGTCACCGTGAGTCGGACAGCGATCGTCGGTGCAACGAGCTCCAGCCGACCTAGTCGCTCGCGCAACAGACGGACGAGGTGCCCATCGCTCCAGCTCGGTTCTGCGAGCGAAACATCCATGACCGTCGGCGCGATCGCCTCTCGTCCTCGCTCGTGCTCGAGCTCGAACTGCAGACGGGTGACCGCAAGGTGCTGTGACACCAGCCACCCGATCAGTTGGGCAATCAGACTTTGACCATAGGCGAGGATGGTGTCTGCGTGCTCGATCCGGTCGGGTAATTCCACCCGTGCGGTGAAGGTCGGTGGCGCTTCCAGCCAGTCGAACACCTCGGCGGCTTCGCCGAGGGCGCGGTCGAGCGTTTCGTTGAGAGCTTTGCCGCATCGGCGCTGCAGGCCAGCTCGGGGCAGCCGCCGCAGCTGCGCGAGCGTGCGACAGCCGAGCCCGTCGAGCCATTCTGCGATGGGGCGGGCCGGAGGAAGCAATCCGACAGGCAGCTTGTCCATCCTCCGCGCGAAGCGATCAATCTTCAGCGATGTGCCGCCGCCCGCCCGCGCATGCAGCCAGGCGGCTTGTGCCGTCGGTGCGCAGCCGATGTCCGCCGAGAATCCCATGGTGTGCGCGGTATCGCGAATACGCGATCGCAGTCGCCGAACACCGCCGAACAGGCGCAGACTCGTCGATACCTCGACCAGAACCGATTCCTCCTCCGCCTCAATCAAGTTCGGGGAGAACTGCAGCAAGGCGATCGCAACACGCCGAAGCGCCTCCGCTTCTTTTTCTGGTGCCCGATCAAGCATCAGGGTGTGGGGCGCAACCGTTTGCACGCCACCGCGCCGCATGTTCATCCGCACGCCAGCGGAAGCAGCGAGGGAAGTGGCAGCGTAGACGCGCTCTTTTTCCATGACCGCGACGGCCAGCTCAGTGGACCAGCTCGGCCGGAACACTTCGAGGACAAGCGGGGCAGGCGCAGGCAGATCCACAGGTACGGCATGGCGATGAAGCAGGATCGGCGACGGTGTCAGGGGACGAAAAGCGGCTCGTCTCGTTGCGGGCCGCGGCGTTTGATGAAGGTGAGCTCGACGCCACCGGCAGCGGGAGCAACGGCGACACGTAGTGGGGCAGGTGAAGCATCGCGGGCGCAGGCTAGCGGCCGCACCATGCAGAAGAACGTTTCACCGGACTGCGCTGCGAGGTTGAGTCGGCGCAGCGCGTCGTTGCGGACGTGCTGCTGCCAGAGAAGAACGGCGCTACAGGTTCCGGCGCGAAGCAGCTGCTCAGTCGCCCACAACACATCGGCAGTGCGCTGCGCGCGAATCCACATCAGACGCTCTGGCGCGATGCCCCAGTTCGCGAGCGCGTGTGCTTGCGGAGTATGAGGCGGCATCACGAGCGCGATCGGCCGCGTGACGCTAGCCAGCAGAGCAGGGCGCAGCAGACTCAGTTCTCCGATGCCCGGCTGCTGGACCAGCATTTCGACCAGCGTTCCGATCGGCCAGCCGCCACCGGGCAGTTCCAACGACAGGGATTTGTCGCCGGCAGGCACTGTGCGTACGGAACTGCGAGCCAACTGAGCGGCTCGCCAAAGTGCAGGGTGGATTGCTTCGGGTTCGACGGTTAGCATGATGGTCTCCGTCCGGATAAGTGTACTGTATATCCATACAGTATTTCCACCTCTTTTGATAGAAGAGACTGACTGGACACGTCTCGGTAAGCCCGAGTGCGGCCGCCTTAACAATTCGCGGCTCGAGCCGATGACACCATTAGGTGCCGTGCGGCTCTTAGATTTTGATCACCCTTCTGACAACTTCGAACGAATCAGGAATTCCCATGACCACCATGGCAGGTGCTGTCCGCCACTTCGTTGAATCCTCGCCCACCGGTGTCACGTCGCGCGAGATTCGCGACCATATCAACGCTGCATACCCGGACAAATGGACACCCGGCACGCTAACCGCGCATCTCTATGGCTGCGCCGTGAATCAGCCGAGGGCATATCTGCATCACAAGTCGGCAGAGAAGTTTCTCTATCGCGCCGACGATGGGCGCTTCTTTATCTACGACGAGAGCAAGCACGGTCCCAACGTGTGGGCACCGGTTGGTGAAGACCCGTTGATCGAACAGGAAGTCGAAACCGTCGATGCGATCGAACAGCGCATCGAGGCTTCTATAAGCTTCGAGCGGGATGTGGAAGAACATTTGATTCGCAATCTTGGCACGCTCGAGAAGGGATTGCGATTCGTGGAGCGGCAAGTTGTGATCGATGTCGGCCGCGTGGACATCCTTGCGGAAGATGCAAACGGCCGCCGCGTCGTCATCGAATTAAAGGTGGGGGATGCCAAAGACGCCGCGGTGGGGCAGATCGCCCGCTACCTTGGCTGGTACGCTCGCCAAGACAAGAAGCCGCCTCGCGGGATGCTCATCGCCGGCGACTTTCCGGAGCCGGTTCGCTACGCGGCGGAGGCCGTGAAAAATCTTGAGCTGGTCCGGTATCGCGTCCAGTTTGCTTTTGATTCCATTGCTGTCGACGATTAAACACCCGGCGTCTTCTTCGTCGTGGCAATCACCAGCAACGGGTGGAGCATTAACAATGGATCATGTCAAGCAAGTTCGCCGTGTGTCCGTGCTTCCAATTAGAGAGAACTGGCACGCCACGCCGCTGTTCGCGGACGGCACTGCTGGCAGAAGTCAGCGCTTCACCGAGGCAAGTGCGGCGTGGGATTGGGCTGTCACCATCTACCCCGGTGTACCGGTCTCGTTTCAGACCGCGATGCGCCGCAGAGTCTCGGCGGCACGGCAGAAGTAGGCTGCCAGCAGAAAGGACCGCCGAGGGGAAGCCGCCTCAGAATGCGACGCGCCCTCAGCGCAACAGCTTGATACCTCTCGCCACCGATTGTCTTGTCGACCAAAAGTCTCGCCAAGGGTCCTCGCGCTCGAAGCTCAGATACTCACGGGCGTTGCGAATATTCCAGTTGGCTCCGCTTTTGATGTCTTGCAGCCCTTCCCACGGTATAGGTATCGATACGCCCATGCCGGGCCTAGCCCGTGCGGAGAACGCAGCGGCCGTCGTCTGAGCATGGCCATTCCGCAAGTAGTCGACGAAGATCTTGCCCTTGCGGTTGGCCGGCCCCGATTTCGAGCTAAAGCGCTCCGGTAGAACAGACGCGATGTGCAGCACGATGGCGCGAGAGAAATCCTTCACCGTTTCGTAGTTCTGCCGCCCCGTCAAAGGGACGACCACATGCAGGCCTTTGCCACCGCTGGTCTTCAGCCAGGAACGCAGGCCCAGCTCGTCGAGCAGCGTCTTAACGAGCAGCGCGGCTTCCTGCATCGTGAGCCAGGAGACCCCTTCGCCCGGGTCTAGGTCGAGAATGAAGCGGTCAGGGGTATCGATGCGACGTGCAACGGAGTTCCAGGTGTGGAATTCGATCACGTTCATCTGCGCGGCTGCGACAATCGCTTCCGGGGAGTTCGCAGCGAGCAGCGAGCCGTGGCCGGGCCACAAGGACGCCGGCAGCTCCGTCAGTCCGGGAATAGCGGTCTCTGCGTGCTTCTGGAAAAACTGTGGTTTTCCGATGCCTTCAGGCGCGCGCACCAGTGAAAGTGGGCGGTCCTTCAAGTGCGGCAGCATTCTTTCCGAAATGCTCTCGTAGTAGCGCACCAGCTCGAGCTTCGTGATCCCGCTGCTTTCGTCAATGACACGGCCGGGACTTGTGACCTTCACCGAAGTCACACCCTGCGGCGCCACCGCGGTCTGAATGGCCTCGCGGCGGATCTGCATCGGTGGCTTGTCCTTGCGAACACCCTTGAAGGACGCGTGACGGACGTGACCCTCGGGAGTCCACTCGGAGAATTCGACCTCCACCACCATCTTTGGCTTTACCCAGTGGACCGGGCCATCGCCGCCACGGCCCAGCGCTTGGCTTTCGTGTAAATGTCGAACGGCATGTCCGGTACCACAGACTTTTCCAGACTCCGACGCAGCTCTGCTGCAGTCGCGCCGTCCCATCCAGTACCAACTCCACCGACGTAGCGAAGCTCCCTGCCGTCGTACACGCCCAGGTAAAGCTTGCCCACTTCGTCGCCCCCGCCTGACCTTTCGGAGTAGCCCCCACGACGAACTCCTGCCGGAGCTTGCACTTAGCCTTGAGCCAGGTGGGTGTGCGGGCAGATACGTATGGCGCGTCGGCGCGCTTGAACATTAGTCCCTCAAGTTGCAGTTCGCAGGCAGCCTTGAACATTTGCGGCGCGGGCGCATCGAAAGCATCGCTGAACCGTAGCCTACTGGGGCACTCAGCAAGAATCGTCGCAAGGTGTGCCCGTCGGGCGTCTAGGCGCAGCTGCCGAAGGTCGCGGCCGTTCCAGTATGGAATGTCGAACAGGAAATAGACGATCTCGTCGTTGCGGTTCGCGTTGATCGCGTTCTGGAGGGCGTTGAAGTCAGGCAGGTCGTTTCGTAGCACCACTATTTCGCCGTCCAGCCACGCCTCCTCGATATGCAGCGTCGACAGATCCCGCGCGAGCGTCCGGAACTTGCTGGTCCAATCGTGACCGTTTCGCGTGAAAAGTCTCACTACCCCATGCTGTATGCGGGCCAAAAGACGATAGCCGTCGAACTTTGTCTCGATGATCCATTCAGGCCCGACCGGTACGGTGGGCGAAAGCGTTGCAAGCTGCGGCGCGAGCTGGGCAGGAAGCCCGGAACGCGGTGCGTTCTGGACGCTGTTGCTCGTGTCGCCATTCGCTAACAGCGTGAGGGAGGCGAGATCTGGCTCCGCCGACACGCTATCGGGCATGGCGGTCAGTACGTCGAAATCCGATAAGGGGCGCGCCCAGGCGTCGCGTTTCTTGAACAGGATCCATTGCTCGGATTTGTCGCCGGGCTTCGCGATGCGCACCAGTTCCCACCGCCCAGCCAGCTTGCGGCCATGCAAGTCGAAAAGGAGCTTGCCGTCCACGAGACCTTGGTGCGGATCGCCGACTGGCTGCCACGTTCCGCGGTCCCAGACGATGACCGAGCCGGCGCCATATTGGCCGCGAGGAATGTCACCCTCGAACGTCGCGTAATCCAGTGGGTGGTCCTCGACATGGATCGCGATGCGCTTCTCCGCGGGGTCGAAGCTGGGCCCCTTGGGTACTGCCCAACTGAGCAATACGCCGTCAAGCTCTAGCCGGAAATCGTAGTGAAGGCGTCGAGCCCAGTGTTTCTGGATAACGAAGGTTAGGGCGCGTGCCTCGCTTCGGGTGCGCCTGGCGCGACCGGACGGCTCGGGCGTGATTGAGAAGTCGCGCTTTTGGTCGTATCGGTCGAGGGTACGCGTGCGGGATGTCATGCCCTCGACTCCCTGTCTCAGTTCGTGATCATCCGATACTGGTTATAGTGGCGCAAAGCCTCCTGAGGGCGACCCGCGCAGTCGTACAGTCGGCCCAGGTTGAAATGGGCATCGGCATTCAATGGGTCTAGACGCAGGCAATCGTGGTAGGCATGCTGCGCGCCAATGCAATCACCGAGGTCTTCCAATGCCAGTGCCTGATTGAAGAGCAGTGCGGTACTTTCCGGAAATCGAATACGTGCCTCTGCCAGCAGCCTTAATGCTTCTCCACAATTGCCATGGTCGCAAAGCAAAGCACTGAGGTCTACCCACGCCGCGTGCAATGAGGGATCGAGCTTAAGCGCCTTGCGGTAAGCGTCCTCAGCCTCCGCATGCCGCGCTTGCCGTTCGAATAGCCTGCCGGCCTCGTAGAGCCGGTATGCTTCTGTCGCGTCGTTATCCCGATGCGTGACGACGTCAGCGGGTTCCCGTGTTTGCGATAGCTGAAACCGCATTTGCCCGGAGTCTGCCAGCCACTCGTCGCCTCTGGCGCGGGCTACGATGTTTCGACCTTCGGCACGCAACGACGCAGCAGACGCGCTGTCGGTGATAGCTTTGGTACGAAGCAACGACTCCTTGATGCGGCCTGCGGAGATATGCGATTTCCGTAACGCCGCGGCGGTCCGCAACACAACCAGATCGCGGAAGCCAAAACAATACTCGCCATGTCCGCCTCGCTCAGGCGCGACCACTCCGGCGGCGACGAGGCCCATTACAGCGCTTCGCGGTATGCCGATAAGGTCAAGGACCTCGCGTAAGGAGTAGGTACGCATCACGCTTGCTTCCTTGTCTTCTTTGCCGGTGCAACTGGCGCGGGCTCCGCACGCTTCGCGCTTCGACGCGCCGGGGCCTTAGTGGTTTCCTTAGCCTCGCTCTTCGCGGCAGGCGCCGCCTTAGTGGAGCCAATGCTCTTTCGAAGCGCATCCATCAGATCGATGACCTCGGCGCCGGTAGCGGCCCCGGGCGCTTCGGATGCCACCGTGATGTCCTGGCCTGCAATCTTTTTGTCGATTTGCGCGAGGATGCGTTGCTTTTCCTCGTCGGTGTACTCGGACGGCTCGTATCCGGCGACCGAGTTTTGCTCAATCAGTTGTTCGGCGAGCGAAAGTTCTGCCTTGGACACGCCGACGGTTTCAACGTGCAGATCCGCCATCGAGCGAACTTCGTCTGCGTAAAGGAGCTGCTGCAGGATCAGACCATCGTCGCCGACGCGGATTTGCACCATGTATTGCTTGCCCTTCCAGTTCCATTTAGCCAACGCGCATTTGCCAGTCGCGCGCAGCGCTTCCGATAGCAGGCTGTAAGGCTTGCCGCCGCGTTTGTCTGGCCCCAGGTAGTACGCCTTGTCGTAGTAGATTGGGTCGATCGCAGCCAACGGCATGAAGGCAATGATGTCGATGGTGTGCTGAGTGGCTTCTTCGAGGGCTTTCAGTTCATCGGGCTCGAAGATGACGTACTTGTCCTTCTCGAACTCGTAACCTTTCACCATGTCAGCTCGATCGACCACCACACCTTCGCGCTGGCAGATGTACTGTTGCCGCAACCTAGATCCACACCCTTTGTGCAGGAGGTTGAACCCGATCGCAGCTTTGCTCTCGGTTGCGGAGAACACCTTTACTGGTATCGAAACGAGACCGAAGCTGATCGACAGCGAGGCGATAGAGCGCGCAGCCATCTTGCACTCCTGAAATGGGGGATACCAGCAGAGTAGTCAATCCAACTGTCGCCGACAGTAGGCGAAAAGCGCATTACCTTACCCGCCACCCACCGACGTAGCGCATCCGCAGAGGCGGGCCGCCGGGGAACTCACCGGCAGAAAAGTGTTGATCAAGGGCTTAGGTTAGCCCGGGATATTACGCGGGTCGTTGCCGAAGGAGTTGCGCTCTCGAATCTGGCCGTCGCGGCCGTGGATAAGCAGTTCAACCTTGTCGGCCTTGGCGCGCTCGGTGCCGGCCTGAATCGCGGCTTCCTGTGTATCAAAAGTCTCACGCCTTCCGCCCCCAGCGGCCTCGACGGCCCAACCTTGTTCACCGGCGGGTACTACATGGATGTTTTTTCCGGACATGATCGCCTCCGCTGTCTTGATAATGGAATCTTCGGCGTCTGAAAGGGCTCGCGGTATCGGCGCTGGTCCTACGGTGGATGTGATCTGTGCGACGCGGTGTCTATAATGTTCGCCGATCCGAACGTCGCGTGCACCCAGGCTTCGTCTAGAAACACTAGAGAGAAAAACTAATGTCCGTCGTAGAAACGATAATCAAGGGACACTGTCCTGAATGCGGGGCAGGGAAGAATGCCGAGATCGTCGCCACTTATCAACATAAATGGCAGGACGATGAACATCCCATCTGGGGGCAAATTGACTATCGCATTCTGAAATGCCGGGGTTGCGACAGTGTTTACTTTCAGAGTGCTGAGGTCTTCTCCGAGAACGTCAATTATCACTACGATGCCGCCGGCCATCTACAGGAAGTTTACGAGGCCGAATATTCGTACTGGCCATCTCCCTTGAAACGCATCCGTCCTTCGTGGCTGGACGAGCTAGGCGCCATCGACAATGTCCTGCACAGCATCCTACAGGAGGTGTATTCCGGCTTGGACGCTGATCTGCCGGTTCTCTCTGCTACAGGAATGAGAACAGCTTTCGACCGCGCGACAGAGCTTTTGGGCATCGACCCAGCTAAGACTTTTCAAGAGAAACTAAACGCTCTTTACGTCTCCGGAAAAGTGGGGAGGCGGAGAAAGAGGCGTTGGCTATTCTTGCCGATGCCGGCGGTGCAGCAGCACATCGGGGTTGGAAGCCGCGGCCAGAGCAACTAGCGACGATGATGGAGATCGTTGAAGCTTTCTGCCACCGGAACTTTATCCTCGACGGCCAGGTTGGCAAGCTGAAGCCGCAGATCCCTGTAAGGCAAAAGCGCCGAGGTGCTGAAGGCGGTGCACCGGCTTGACCCGCGGAGGGCAGCTTAATAGCGCACAGCCCCAGAGCAAAGGTGGCAGGCGGCGATGCAGGCAAAGGCGTTGACCGGCGTTGCAGTCTACAAAGCGTAAGCACAGATATTATTTAACATAAGCTCTCACAGCCTGGAAAAGCGTGTTTGCCGCCATGCCGATAAGCACAGTTATCGGCAGGGGCGCGTGTCGTAAAAAAAGCCGCCTTACGGGCGGCCCTACCGTGACGCTCGCTGCTGGCGTCAATTGTGGCGGTTTGCTCAGTCCTCGCGGACCATTGCTTGGCAGCCGACTGTGACACCGCCAACCATCGTGATAGAAACGCCGCCTGTAGGCTTCCAGCCGTTGGCAGTCGCGGCATTTACGAGCTTCATCAACTCGGTAATAGCTGCATTCACACCCATTGGCTCGCCCACCTTCACGATCTGGTACTCCATGCTGCTCCTTTGTGTCTTCCGGCTTGCCGGCCGGTGCGGGACGCGCATGCGCCGGTGTTGTTGTCAGCGCGGGTCGCGCTGGATGACGTAGCCGCAGTGGTCTTGCACCGCCACTACGGCTTCAAGATAAAACATGCAATCCCCGTGAACCCCACCACGGCCATGGTACTTTGAACAATGCGGGCGGATTTGGTATCGGTAAGCACCGCTCCAAATGCACACAGTGCAAACGCTAGCAACATCATCAGTCCGAAAAACCAGTTTGGAATGACTGGAGTTGCCCCTGTACCTCAGGACACGCAGACACCGCTAGGTTGATGACACTGCAGTCCGTCTGAACTCGCGCGGTGAGCGATATTTCAGGGCTTTGTGCGGGTGGCGCTCATTGTAGGTTCAAACGCAACGGCCAGGCGAGAGAGTGCCGTTGGCACGTCGGCCTCGTCCTCGAATTTAACGTAATAAATGTTATGTATCCAACAACTTGTAGGGGCTAAATCAGGAAGTCCGCTTGGACATTTCAACTTAGCCTAGACAACAACAATAGATCACATGAGGATGCCGGGCTTCATGGTCCAAGTTGAAGCTTCTACAAGCACAAGGAAGCCTCGATT
Source organism: Cupriavidus sp. EM10 (assembly GCF_018729255.1). NCBI lineage: Bacteria > Pseudomonadati > Pseudomonadota > Betaproteobacteria > Burkholderiales > Burkholderiaceae > Cupriavidus > Cupriavidus sp. EM10. The sequence continues at coordinate 154,192 of NZ_CP076062.1, read as the reverse complement.
TCAGTGCGAAGAGCGTCAATCGACGCCGGGCCGTCCGTGGACCGGCCGAGGGGCTAGCGGCGGGTCCGCCTACTAAAAAGCGTAGTCGGCGATGGCCACACACGAGGCGAGGCAGCTGAGGACGACTAGGACGTTGCCGCCCCGCCTCTTGATCGCCCTGGCGGCGAACCGCACTGTCCTAGCAGTCCAGTGATACTCCCTATACGCTGATGGCCAGATGGGAGACGCCGTGTCGCCGACTAAGGTACCCGGTTCAATAATCCACTCACCTACGTACCAGCGCTTGATTCGTTTGAGCATTGGGTGCTTCCGTTGTTTGTTGGATCTCCATTTTCAGCCCTTGATCTTCTTCCTCAAGAGACGGTTTTCCTAACGCGTGACGTCGTCTGGCCGGTGAACTTATACACAGTTAAGGGCGCTGCTTAGTCAAGCGGGCGGTGAGCGGTATCGTGTTTGGCGATGAATGTTTCCATGCCAGGAGACAACGGCCTTTGGATGAGGAAGTCTCCGTATCGCTGACGGAGAAACGGCCAGACTTTGGCCAGGTGGCCGCGATGCCGGAAAAACGGGTGCAGCCATACCCATTGCATTTCCCACCGGGGCTCGGTTTCGTTCTCGAAGGTGGCGTGTCGTAGTCCACATGCGCCGAATACGCGATTAGAAACGGGACCGTCTTCCTCTAGGAGGTCGTACGCGGTCTCGTGAAAGAGGTAGATCTCGTATGGCGCAAAGCTGGAATGCCCCCTTCGTTCGCTGGCTTCCATCGGAGGAAAATCGAACCCCAGTTCGCGCTTGAAATAGTAGCCCAATTGCTCTGACGCGTTCCTCGCCCACTCGGGCGAGTCGACCGTTACCAGCATCGGGGATGATGTGGTGGCGAGCTCCTGGAAAACGGGAAGTTCGAGCGAGTAAAAAGACATGATCGGGAGAGAGGCTTCAGCACCGCCCTATCTTGCCGCGTGGTGGTAGAGCGGTTGTTTTCGACTTAGCGAACTACGAAGACGGCGATGCCGATAACGCCTTCGCCGAGCTTTTCCAGGTTCATGGACACTCGATCGACGAGCCAGGCAACTGGTGCGTTCTTGGGGCGCACCGTATTGCCCTTGTCCAGGTGAGGTACCGGCACGTCCGTGGTGATCTGAAGGAGCATGGTGGCGGTTTCGGGTTCGCCCTCGACAGCGTGGGTCATGTCCATAAAGGTGTATTCGTATTTCATAGGTTTCCCTGTAGTTAAAGAAGGTCAATCCTAGCCGGTTTCCTCGCAAGGTTCCACGCTAAGTAAACGGCTTGCCTAAGCCCGTGCGCGATCCCATCTACCTATTCGAGGTGGGAAGCTCTAGCGTGCTGGACACGGATGACCGTTCACGTTGTCGAGGTGGCGAACTTATAGCTTATGTTGCAAGAGATTGATATCAGCCTGGTCCTTCGCCATCTGCAGTTCGGCCTGGTGGAGCTCTTGCCCATGCCATTCAGCTTTGTCGATACGCTCCTGCGTCGAGGCAATTGCGACTTGTTTCGTTCGCAATAGATCGGCGGCACTGGGTACGCGGAGCGGCATAGTCCCGATGTTTGCCATATTGCTTGCGGCGTAGACAGCATCGAAATCCAGCTCGCCGATGGAAGTCAGGATGTCGATCTCAGGATTTGCCGCGTCAGGCATCGCCAGCCGTTTCAAAGGTTCGTGTAGCGGCCCCAGGAAACGATCTGCACCTGGCCCGCACATGCCGCATAAAACTTTGTGAATCCGCTCTGGATTGTCACCTGATCGACTCACCCACACGTCGAGGTCATGGGTTCGACGATTGACGCCGTGAGCTCGCAACGCCCAGCCGCCAATCACCAGATACTTCACACCGACGTCATCCATGGCCTGGAGGAACCGCATCTGCTGGTTGTTCAGGAGCAGGGTCATGCATTGTCTCCTTCAAAGAAGCGTTTCATTGCCGCCATACGCCGCGCATCCTCGGTAGTGACGTACCGGGTGGTGGTATCGAGCGAAGCGTGGCCCGCGTTCTGCTTGACTGTCTCGAGTGGTGCGCCGGCAGCCAGCGCATGGGAAATATGGGTGTGTCGCATCCAATGTGTGCTGGCCGCGGCCAGGCGGGTGGCGCCCCGGGGTCGACCGCTTCCAGCTCCAGTGCACACGCCTGGAAGAACCGCTTGATCTGCCGGTACAACGTGGTCGCCGCCAATCCCGCCTCGGCGGGGGCCGTGTCTACCTTGGCCCACCCCCCTGCCCGTTCCGCTTGGTCGGTTGCGTGGCCCAGCAGCGCCACACCGCGGCACCGGGCTGGATCAGGGTCGAACCCCCGGGATTCCAAGTATTTGCCCAACGTCTCGACCGTGGCATCCGGTACCGGAACGCGGCGCAGCTTGTTCCCCTTGCCGATCACGCTGAGCCACCAGCCCTCCTCTCGATCGCCGGTACCGGGCTGGGCCAGGCAGACCCACTCCAGGTCGTCTGTTCTGGCGGCGACCACCTCCGACAGGCGCAGGCCGGTCGAGTACAGCAGCGGCAAGGCAACCTGCAGCCGCCGATGGATGGACGTAGCCGGCAGGCGAGCGAGACATCCTTTGACAAAGGTCCACTGGTCCTCGGTCAGGCTTCGGCCTACGTCCAGCTCCGGTTTGGCGCTGGTCGGCACGTGGATGCCCTGCCACGGGTTGCCGGCCAGGTAGTTCTTGGCGTTGAGGTAGGCATACAGGTTGGCTAGGACGCCGATCGCATAGCCCTGGGCGCGGGGATTCAACGGTCCCTCGAAGGGCCGCCAGAGGGTGTCCAACGCTCCCGCGAGCGCGGGCCGCACCATTCCTCCGGCGGGTCGGCCAGAAAGTCCCGGTACGCCATGCAGTCATCCGTGTCCATGGAGGACAAGGGCTTTCCCCTGGCCAGCATCGACCACAGCAGGAAGCGCTCCGCTTCCTTCCGGTACGCGCGCTGGGTGTTTGACAGGTAGTGCAGCCAGTCATAAGGCCCCTGCCCCGTGCCGACATCCTTGCGCTTTTCCCGCAGGCCCAAGATCTGGTCCGGCGCCAGGCCGGGTTTGGAGCGCAGCCAGGACAGCACCGCCTCGTAGTCGTTGTGGGCGTTGATTAGGCAGCGGGCCTGCGGCAGGCGGTAGGCGCCGTCCCGACCGTCCAGATGGGCGGGCAGCACAAGCTTGTCGAGCGGGACCAGAGCGTTTTCCTTGCCGCGGGGGACGACCATGGCTAACTCGTGCGCGTAGCGCTTGCGGCGCGGGACGGTCACGTGGTTGCCGACCGACCGGCGCAGCGTCTCCGCGTGGGTGGCCAGGAAAGCTTCGATTGCCCTCGCCTTGCCGGCGCCGATCGCCGGCAGGCCGCGCGCCCAGGCGGCGCCCAGGCCGTCGATGCGATCGAGCAGATCTTCCAGCGTCCGGACGCCGGCCGCCTCCAGCCGCTCCGCGAGGGTTCCGCCAGCCACGCGCGGCAGGCGTCGCCCGTGAGGACGGGCTGGGCGTACCGTTCCTCGAGCCAGTCGATGGCCTCGAGCTGGCGACGCATCATCCGGGCACGCTTGGACTCCCGCTTCAGGGCGTTGCCGTAGCGCTCCTCGTAGGCGGCCAGCTGCTCGGACTCGCCAAAGCCGTCCATGCCGGTCTCGGCCACAAACTCCTCGAGCGACGGCAGGCCCAGCCCCTTCTGGCCGAGCCTCCGGAGGTCCTTGGCCTCCAGCTTCAGGCGGCGAGCGGTACCGGGGCGCTGGGCCCGGGTCGCGGCGGCGACGAGCTCGCTGCGCAGCCACGCCGTGACCCGGCGGACCTTGGGATGGGCGGCGAAGGCGTGCGCGGCGGGATCGGTGTCGCAGTCGGCCTCCTCAACCTCCGGGGAGCGTGCGAGCAGTTCCTGATCGGCCTCGATTTCGCCCTCTTCCATCAGGTACCGTTCCCACATGGCCCGTGCGTGCAGCCCCTGAATGATGGCCCGCAGGAATCCGAAATGCCCGCGATGCAGCTGCCGACGCGTGACGGAGCGCCGCCGCCGGCGCGGGCTTCGCTTGGACGGGGCTGTTTCCAGGTCCTCGATGGCGGCGGTGCCCATGGCCGGTTCAGGCTGATGCGGCATCGTCGTAGCGGTACTTGGCCCGGTGCACGGCCAAGAATGCGGCACGCCGGGCAGCATCCCCCTTGGCGTCATCCCGCAGGCGCAGCTGACCCAGGCCGAGCTCGCGCACGGCATCGTCTGGCAGTCCCTTGCCGACCAGCAACGTGCCGTCGTCTGCGAAGCTGATCAGTCCACGGTCGAACAGCGCATCGAGGTTGGCCACCAGCAGCAGGCCGTTGTGTGGGTCCAGGCGGTCGTCATTGTTGCTGGTGGCCCACGGCTGGATGTGGCTGGCTCGCAGCACCGCGCGGACCCGCACGCCCGTCACGGCGCACGCTGCATCCCAATGGCCCTCAAGCTGGCTGCGAAAGCGTCCTTGGCCCAAGCGTGCGTCTACCAGGCGCTGCTTTGTGGTGGCGTCCAGCGCCCGGTCAGCCTTGACCGCTTCGACGTCCGCGGCGGCTCGGCTTTCCCGATCCCCGTCGCCAGCCGGCGTCTCGCCCTTGCGCAGGACCGGAAATCCGAGCGCAGCCAGCTTCTGATACCACGGCCCGTTCATGGTGCCGTAGCCGTATCCGGTGGGCGGCGCCAGGCCCAGCGATTCGGCGGCCAGCAGCCCGATCGCCTTGGGCGGATAGGGCTCGCCGTCGATCCAGACGTTGTAGCCCGTGGAGGCATGCGCCTGCTGGAATGCGGCGTCCTTGGCATCCCAGGCCGCGGCGCCGGCGCGCACGGCGTCCACTGTCAGGTCTTCGGCGGTGGCTTCAGCGCGGGGCGCGATCGCAGGCCCTTCGCGCTCCTCCACGCTGAGGCGAAAGCCCAGCTCGCGCAGCCGATCGCGCCAGAGGCCACCCTGTGGTTCGGTGAGGTTCGTATCACGGATCTCCGGCAGCCCGGCCCAATGAGCGGCCCGGCGCACCAGATTCCGGTATCCGTACCAGTGATCTCCAACCTGCACGAGCCACCGGTTGCCGCGGAAATCGAAGGCTTCGGTCTGGCCGGCGGCAAGCAGGTCGCGGGCGGCGGCTTCGACGTGCGCAGCTTTCACGGCCCGCTTCGACAGGCGGCGATCAAGCTCGAAGCCGAGCGCCTTCAACCGGCGGCGGGCGGCATCCCCGGCGAGCGTTTCGCGAGTCAATTCGCCAAAGCCCGCCAGTTCATGGGCGACGCCGGTGATCGCCTTGGTGGGGTACCATCCCCGTTGATTTCCACGTTCCAGTCGGTAGTGGGTCGGAGCGAGGCCGCTCGCCGCCCCGCCCGCCACGCGTCGGCGGCGGCGTGAAAGTGAGCGCGGGTCAGTTGCTGCAACGTTTGAGGGTCGCGGAAGGCCATGGGTTGTGGTGGTGGTTTGCGTCGGACGGGAGTCGTCGCAAGTTACTGGACGTCCAGGTCGATGGCGCTCAATGCCCGGGCGAACGCGCGCTCCGGCTCACGTGGGCCGAAAATGCCGTGCATGGCCTCGTTGGCCTTTCGGGAATCCTCCTCCGTCATGGCACCACGACGTCCCACGAAAATGCCGTGAAAGCAAAGCAGGCCATCTAAATACGACCCGAGAAAGCCCAAGTCATGCCGCGCCACGGGTTTCTGCCACTGCCTGCTCAATTCCCGGACCAGCCTGGCCAATTCTTCATCTAAGAATGCGGAGCATTCGCGATGCGCTCCATCTGCGCCAAGAGGATCTTTTAAGCCGTGATAAAGGTCGGGGCGCTTGAGTTTGAGCGCGATCAGATAGGGTCGCAGCGCCTCCTGTCTACCGTCGGTGAGTGCAAAGAGGGTGCAGCCGCGCTCGATCTCGCGCAGGGACAGATTGAATAGGACCGCAGTCGCCGCGAAGTAAGCCACAAAGTCCCCGTCTCGAAGACCAAGATCGGCCGCGACCGACCTGACAAATCGGCGCGTTGGGTGATCCGTGTTTAAGTCGCGCTCCTGTACCTTGGGCAGACGCAACGACAGGTGCAGGAATTTGCCCAGATAGGCCGTGGCGTCGGTCTCGGCTCCGTACACGCCACGGATGGCCTTTTCCAGTTGATCGCGGTTCATCAGCAGGACAAACACCAGGTGCGGCACGTCGAAGAAATGCTTAATGCGCTCCAGCAGCGCTACAGCGAAGGCGGGTCGACAGCGGTCGAGTTCGTCCACGACGACGACGACGGGCTTGCCCGTCTCCTTGAATGTCCGCTGGGCAAACTCCGCGAGGATCTGACGGAACCCTTCCACGCTCCTCTGCTCGGCCTCCCATTGACCGAGACGACGTTTCACCCACTCGGCGGTCACGTCGCCAGCCTTGCCGCCGGCCTGCTTGGCGACCGCCGCGAATTCATCACCGTCGACGCTCAGGCCGGCTACCTGGTTGAGTGCGGTCACCATCGCCCCGGCGCCGAGGGCGGTGGCGGCGAGATGGATGGCCGCCTTCGTTGCGACCGGCAGCAACGCGCGCATGACTTCGCCGGCGCGGCGCTTGACCTCCTCGACCGTTGTGGCGTCTTCGGCACAAAGCTTGAGGACCGCCGCCGACAACACCATGAAGGCATCTTCCGCGTAGTCCTGCCCAAAGGCATCGATGAACGCCAGGCGGTGGCCATCGTTCTCCAGCTTCTTGGCCCAGTGCCGGCCGAACCAGGTCTTGCCTTCACCCCAGGGCGCGTCGATCGCGATCACGGCCCCCACCTGAAGGCGCTGCAAGTAGGCGGTCAGCCGATGAGCGACCGGCCCGCGCTCTAGTAGGTCGCCTTCGAACGGTACCTTGATGTCCGCCAGCGGCGGGCGTTGCACAAGCACGGAGGTGGCGACTTCAGCCATGGGGACCCCTGTCAGGAATAGCCGTGCGGCCCGCCGGCCCAGCGCCAGCGCGGTACACACGCGAATGGGTCACATTATAGGCGGGGCGTGTGCTGAGTGCTAGGTGACCCGTACCTTATTTTCCGTGTGCTTGATAAGTACGGTTATCATGCACAGTGTAAAAGCATCAAAAACAAGCATAAATGCCTTATAATGCATTTTCTGGCGACTTGTACGTACCAAGAAAAACGGCCAACGCATGGGGCTGCTAGTGGTTTCCATGTCGCTTTCCAGTTCGGGGCCGGTATGAGCCCAGTGCCGGGCGGCGTGCGACGCCCGAAAAAAACCGGCTGACGCCGGCCAGCTTTTTCCCAGTAGAGCGTGGCCCTCGTCAGACGACTGTCACCGGCAGGTTGCCCGAGATCTGCAGCATGTCATGCTTGGTGAGGAATTCCTCGCCCGTGACAAGGATCTCGGCGATGTGAGTCGTGCTCTGCTGCGCAGCATCTTTCTGGGCGTCGAGAAACGCCCGGGTTCCGGCCTGCACCAGCGTCGGCAGCGAGTGCTGAACGACGTTGGACCAGCGGGCGCTGATGATCTGGACATCGACCCGTGTGATCGTGGCGCCGCCGACCCGCGGCTGGGGCAGCAGCTCGGCCATCATGCTGGAGCCGTTGGCGTACTTGAAGGTGATGAGTTGCATCGCGTCCAGCGATGTGTGTGGGTAAATTGGATTAACCATGTTGACTTGCCTTAAATAGTGCGTCGGCAGGATCAGCCCGACCGAGTGCAGTGATCGTGCCGCGCCCTGAGCCAAACGTCAAAATGCGAGCGGCCGTAATAAACCCCGCGCGCACCACGTCAGTGGTGCGCCCGTGGGCGATTTCACGCCCTATATATATAGAGAGGTCATGGAACATGCGCGGCGCTTCCCTGAGAGTTCCCCGAAGCAACACGTCAGGTCAGGGCTTCTGCGATCGTAAAAAGTCGAGGTCAGCAGCCGGAGCAGGCTCGCCCAGATCTCCTAGATGAAGCGTTGCCGGGCCCGCAAGGGCTGAGTGGCTTGCCCGCTGGGAATTCAGGGAGGATGGCCGTGCCGCTGCACGGCCGATCGTTCTTCATGCTCCCTGTCCCCATCCACAAAGAATTTCGCCTGCTCTCGTCGACGCCACACCTGACCTGGCAGAAGAAGACGCCGCCTGCCTCCGGGGCACACGTCAATATCTGGTGGCTCTATTCGGCTATGCAGTGAGCCAGCAAGCTCGGGCTCACGCTGGGCAGGCCCGGACAGGAGACCGTGCGAGCTACCGCAGAGGCCGCATTGTCCGTGTGTGCCTGGGATGGCACGGCTATTCGGTGACGCCAGCGTACTCCCGCCTCAAGGATTAGTGAATCCATTCATGCCGGGCACCCTGGATCATTCTCGCGAGCCGAATCTGGGACAGCTTTTCCCTCAATCTCCTTTTCACCGAGCCACGACCATCAGCCCGTCGCGTCGCACGGGAGCTGCGCGATCGCCGTGCTCTACTGGGATGGGATGATCAATCCGAACCTGACGTTGTCTACCCGGGCCCGCCGCAGGTTGTGGTCCAGCCGGACTGCAGTTGGTGGGAGCGACAATCTACTGTCGCTCCGGCGTGCTACGGCAAGTGCTCAGGGGCGGGTTGTTGATGTCGTCGATACGACGGAACGGCGTGTGAGATCCTGGGCGGGAGGCGGGCAGCAGATGATCCGATTGGAAGCTGCCGACGGCGTCGGACCGATGGTGCGCAAGATGTTTGGAGCCCCTGGCTCCTAAAGCCAATCTGGAAAGGCTGGTGGAAACACGGCCTCCACAAAAGCGAAAAAGGGCGACCATCGGTCGCCCTGTTCTGAACGTGCTGCCTGTGATTAGGCTGCGGCGTCCTTGAGCTTCTTCAGCGGACGCACCTTCACCTTGACCGATGCCGGCTTGGCGGCGAACCATTGGTCTACACCAGTGAAGGGATTCTTTCCGAAACGCTTTTTCGTGGCAGGAACCTGGATAGCGGCCACCTTGAACAGGCCCGGCAAAGTGAACTCCCCAGCGCCCTTTTTGTGGATGGCGCTCACGATGGTGTTCTCGAGATGAGCCAGCACAGTCTGCACGGTCTTCTTGTCCAGTTCAGTCTGGGCGATCAGGTGGGCGAGCAGACTCGACTTGTTAAACGTCTCCTTTAGCGGCTTGACCACCGGTGCCGCAGCGGCGGCCTTCGGTGCTGCCTTCGCAGGAGTCTTCACAGCAGCCTTCTTGGCCGCAGGCTTGGCGGCCGGCTTCGCAGCGGCCTTGGCAGTCGTCTTAGCTTTGGTAGCCATTTTCGGTTCGTAGTCTCAGAGGTTTAGCGTGCCAACGCACTGGCGATCTGCTCGGGCGCGACACTGCCCGTGATATTGCCATGATGACGCGCGTTTTCAAGGCCTTTTTTGAGTATACGCGTTACAGGATGTCCCGGTGTTGTCGTGTCCATGCATCGCAAGCAGAGCTTGTTTTCGTGCTCGGAACTTTCCTTTGGCTGCGCTTGGGAGTAGGTTGGGAGTTCCACCAGTGGTTGATCGACGATCATAGGCGGAAGGCACGCCAAGGGAGTTTACAGCCTCCTTGTGGGACTGATCGTCGGGTCATACCTTTGGGGCAAAGTATGTCGCGGACTGGAGCGCATCCTGCGCCGGATTAGAGGTGGTAGGAGCCAGCGGAACGTTGTGGTGAACGCAGCGGCATGACGTGGTTCCTCGCTGTACGAGGGGAATGCGTTGAAGCGCCGAAACTTCCCCCCTGAAGCACAAAGGCCCACGAACCGTGAGGTCGTGGGGCCTTTCGACTTCTGAACGCCAGTCGCTAGCTGCTAAGGCTTCCTGCTATTAATGGATCACAACGGCAAGAGTCGTGCCGGCCGGTACTTTAACCGTCTCGGTGTATCGACCCTTCACAGCTTGCCGCACGACGGGCAGGCTCGCATATGCCTGGAGCGTGGTGGGCACCGTCTGAGTGAGCGTCCGGTACGGCGCGTAGGCCGTCGGATCGATGGCCGGAATGTTGTACCCGTTGTCGGAGCGAGCCGGGAAACCAAAGCCGTTGGGGCTCGTCGCTGCAGGAATCAACGCTCCCGCCGTTGCCGAGAATCGGCGGAATTGCCCCACGAAGCTCGTGCCGGGGAAATTCGTCTTGATGACGGTATCCAGCACGTCGACCGAATTCGTCGAACTCATGTTCCCCAGCAAGGACTTGTAAAGGCGTAAGCCAAGTTGGCGATTCAAGAACCCGCCGAACGAGCCAGACACGGAGTAGCTATCGCACGATGCGCTGAACGGCGTCCAGTCCAGCAGGCTGCAGTTGTAGCTGCCGCCCTTGTACTTGACGTAGTCATAGAAGCGAACGTCTCGGATGGGGTTGTGGCCGGGATCGAGCGTTGCGCTGGCGAAGTCTTCCATCATCATCGCAGTGGCTTCTTCCAGCCAAGTCGCGAACATATACTGCACGCCGCCGAGAACGCCACGCCGATAGAAATTCTGAGCATGGGTGCCTTCATGCGCCATCGTCATCACCACTTCCGTCAGGCCGGTGGCTCCGTCTAGGTACAGCGTTTCCGAGTCCAGATACAGCGACAGGGATTCGTTGCTGTACGGGTTCGACGCGCTCTTAGCAATGGCATTTCGCGCGTAGAAGTAGCCTGTCATCCCGTACGGGGCGTTGTTGTGATCGAAGTTCAGAATGACGATATCGATCGGCTGGCCAGTGCCCGAAATAAGGTTCGAGTAGTTGTGCGAGCCCCACAGCGGGCCGCCGACATCCTTCAGCATGTCGTAGACCTTGCCGGCAGATGCAAAGCGGTCGGCGAGCTGGTCGATGATCGCTGAACTCACTTTCGTCGGGCCGTTCTCGGAGTTCTCCACCCAGAAGTTCACCGTGACACCGTCGGTCGTCGTTGCCTGGCGAACCAAGGTTGTTGATCGGACCGAGTTGTCCTCGTTAAACCAGTCGCGCGTGTCATTCACAACGGACTTGCTCGGCCCGCTGGACATCGAGTATCGCGGTCCGGTGCCTTGGCTACCGGCAAGGGCTGCCCAGCCGTTTCGGTTGAACTCGCCGATGCGTTGCTTGGCATCGGTGGCGGGGTCTTGCCAACGCAGCTGGCTTGCTGCGACCGACGGGAAGCGGGAGGCCGTCAGCGAAATCGCAGGCATGGGCTGCGCGACGCCGCTCTCGTTCGTGAAGACAAGCGTCACGTCCTGACCGGTTAGGCCATCAATGCTGACGGGCACATCGGCGGCAGCTGAGGTGGCATTCGTGGCCTGCCACACGCCGACGCCGGTGCCGGCGTACGTACTCGAGTCAACCGCGCCGCAGTTCAGGCAGGACGGCGCCACCAGGCTGGTGGGTTTGCCCGGCGTGACCGGCGTGGTCGGTGACTCCGGTGTGCCGGTCGCCGGTGAGTTGGGAAACTGCGGGTTGGCCTGGGCCTGAGGCGTTTCCGCGCCATCACCACCACCACAACCTGCGAGGGCAGCGACCAAGACGGCCAGTGCCAGAGCCCCTTTCTTGTTTGACAAAGTACGCTGAATGCGCATAGCGACGACTTCTCCTGTTGTTATATGAACCGACTTCTTCCCATTTATGCTGAATTTGGCAGATGTGATAACGGCCTCCCGTCATGACTCCAACACCCCCGTATGGGAGGGGCCGCCTCCTGCCGGATGCCGCATGTCCACTTTGCGTCATCTGCGCGAAGCATAACACGTACGCACACGCCTAAATAGTCTAAATCGATTGTTGGGGACGCACCAACGCCCCGCTATTCGTGGGGTTGTGGGAGCTCTCGTCCGAATGAACCTGCCGCTCCGCGGCCTTCTGGCGTCGTTCGTACTCGAGCAAGGCATGCGGGGGAGGCGTGCCGACGACGTAGCCATTCTCGATGGCAAAGAACGATCCGTTACGAAGCCCCGTTTTGATCGACGCGTCGATCTCTTCCTTGCCGAATGTCTTCCGCAGGGAATCGATGAACTCGGTAACCGAAGGCATCTGCTCGCGAGCGTTGGTTGGCTTCTCGAGATCCATCTGCTACTCCGGAATTCCAACCATTTTCTTGCCAGCGGCCGGCTCGGCGGTGGGCAGTCCGCGCGCTTTGACAAGTTGCTCGAGATCGATGGTAGGTGCGACGTCCGCGACGTCCGAAACCAAGACGTAGGCGTATCCGTTCATCCGCCCGCACACGGGCAGCTTGCTGCTTCCAATAAGCGCGAGCATGGTCGTCAGCGCGTCTTCCGAATTTTCTCGGCGGGCTGCACGCTTTGACGTTCGTGCGGCGAACGTCGGTGGTGCGAAGTTATCGAAAGCGGCAAGGGCTTCTTTGGTTTCCTCGGTGGTGCGGCGTTTCATGGCATTCGGTCGATCCTTGTCGGGAATCGCGACACCGGGTCTGTCAGCGATGATGGGCCGCTCATCGCCTTCAGGCATGGGTTGACCAGGCGCCGCACTCTCGTTGTCCGCGGCCGGTTTTGGCGCCGCCGGAAAGTCGGCAAAGTCGTTGCCATCAAATACGGAAGCGTCACCATTGTTTCCGGCGCCTGGTGAGGAAGGTAGCAACCCGCTGAAAGGATCAGCTTCGTCCGCGCTTCCACCAATCTCCGGGCATGCGATCGCGCCTTCGAGCGCGGCAGTGTCCTCGAGCGACGGGATATCGTCCGCATCCACATGTTCTGTTGCCGCATCGTTCCTAAGCGGCTCCGTTGGAGCTGGCGGCGACTGATTCTCCGTGATGACGCGAGACCGCCCGGCAGGTGCCAGCTCTTGCTCCGCCATTGACGGCTTGAGGGCTGCAGAGGAGGATTCTGCCGGAACTGCCGCAAGGCTTGTTGGCGCCATCGGTTCGAGTCCTTCAGGTTCGCCGCCTGCCGTTTCGACCTTCTGTTCTCGAACCCTTGTTTCCGTTTTAGTTTCCTGGCGGCCCGATATGTAGATGTTGCGGGCCACATCTTCGCCAAACGCACGCCGCACCAGCTCGCGCAATGCCTCAGCATCGCGAATACCAGGGTTGTGCGTGTAGATGGGCTTGTTGATCACCATTCGTGAGCCAAAGTTTGGCAGACCACCAAGTTCTGCGAACTCCTGCGTCTTCGTCAGCGGTCGGAAGATGATGACGGGTTCCCACGTAGCGATATGCTGACCGTTCTTGCTGCTGCGGAACGACACCGAATGCATGGGGTGGTAGCGCGAGAAGTCAATTCCATTGTGCTTGTCATACAGAAGCCCCTTCTCGCCCAAGGTGTACAGCAGGCTCATGGTTACCCGGTAGCGCGAGTCACTGTCGTCCAGCGATATGCCCAGCTTCGCCAAGATGAGTCGACGCAACTCAAGCTCCTTCACGACGATCAAGCCGTCGTGCTTTTGGGCGATCTTCAAACTGGCGTCGGTGCTCTTATTGCCGGTGCCATTCACGCGGCCAAACTGGGTGATGACCTCGACAAAGGCCTTGTAGATCGACTCCGATTGCTCCTCGGTAATCTCGTCGTCCTCTTCGAGCAGGTCGCGGCCACTTTCCTGCATACCCGTCTTCTTGTCGACGTAGATCAGGAACTCCATCAGCGCGGACATGCGATCGTCAAGGGCGAAGCCGTTCGCATCAACGGGGAAGGCGCTGGGGTGGTGGTAATGGCCAATCACAAAGTTAATGGCTCGGCGGTCTCGTGGGGGAAGCTGCCAGTACTCGGGAAGTCGCGCGAGCATCCGGGCGCCAAGGGAATCGTGAAACACGCGATCGTCGTCGTGATCGGTGCTCGACCCTTCCTCCAAAGTAACGATCTGGCCATCGTCCCCAATCTTATATGCCTCGAGCTTCCCGAAATCATGCGCAAGCGCAATGATGGGGATAAGTGGGTCCGCTGCGTCGAACTCGTACTCGGGATTGCGCTTGCTGAGAAGCAGTATCTTAGCCTTACCGCGCTTTTTCACGTACACGCCATCGTATTTCCATGTCGAGCTCTCTACGAAGGCAGTCTCGGTAACGGCTAGACAGTGCTGCCAGAGTTTCCGGTTCGCGTGGCCACCCTTCCTATGCGTAGCGGGATGCTCCTTGTTTGCGGAGTAGATATCCCACACTGCAAGGAAGAATGCCGCATGCTGAGGATGATTGGTCTTGGCGAGCTCCAGCCAATCCTTCACCGCCTTGCTTTGCATTGGGAGCCGCTTGGATTCGCTATCGATGCGTGCTGACGGGGGGCGAGCATTGGGACCAGTCCGAGCGTTGACTGGATGCCATTGATAGCGTTTCCTCCCATGCCTTTGAATAGGCGGTTCACCGCCTGGACCCGCTCAAACCAGATGAGCCAGATCCCGAGAGCCAGGCCGCCAATTGAGCCAGCGAACCAGTACCCAAAAGAGTAGGAAACGTATCCCCAGTTTCTGATGACTTCTAACGGGGCGCCACCAAACTCCAAGAGGGTGAAGACCATCCACCAGAAGCCGAAGACGAGCACAGCAGCACGAAAGATCCGGTTCTTTGAGTTCACAGGAATGTCCTATCGTCTTGGATACCCCGAGCGGTGGCCTTTGGGACCGGTTTCCCGTCTCTGTCTTCGAGCATGCAGCTGCAGCCGCTACCGTCTTTCTGGTAACCACTGCATCCCCAGAAATGACCTTTCTGGTTGCGGCGCTGGCGGCGATACATGGGCTTCGAACAGTTAGGGCAAGGAAACGACTGTGCCTTCTCCACCGGGACACCATCCTTGTCGTCCATGGTGTGCTTGCATTGCTCCCGATCTGAGCAAGCCCAGAAATGGCGCTTCTGCCAGGGAATGCGGTTCATGTCGTGACCGCACTTTGGACACGGCCGGGCAGCGGCATTGGCCACTGGGTTGCCTGCCTTGTCGTCTAAGGTTGTCTTGCAGTTCTCACGATCTGTGCATGACCAGAAGAAACCGTTTGCTCCTTTGAACCTGCGCATCAGTCTTTCGCACGAGGGACAATGCACCGGCGCTCCGGACGCGTCCTTTGACTGCGCGGTCTCATCGAACACAAACTTCAGTTTGAAGTCCTCCGTGAGCGTTAGCCCCGCCGTGAAGCGCTTCTTGCTGGAGCTGACGAACCCCGAGAGGTTTTCGACCGTCCCTTTGGCAAGAAGAGCTTCAACCTCCTGAGGCTTCAAGGGCGTCCGGCGATCTCACGCCAGAACCGGAGTCCGCAGCCAGACTCGCAGTCGAACGATCGGGCGCCAACCGAAATTTCGCCACCACAGTTCGGACACTTTCCATTGAGCTTTTTCACTACAACCTGAGCGGCCTGCTCTCTGATGGCTTTGATGATATGGCGTGTGAATTCGGAGATCTCCGAATTGAAGGCCGGCCGCAGGTACTCGCCTCGTTCCATCAGGCGAAGCTTGTGTTCCCATTCGCCAGTCAAAGCCGGCGACGTGAGGCGGTCGAGGCCATTCTCTCGCAGGAATGCGATCAAGCTCATTAGCTTCTGGCTCGGCACAAGGGTCTTCCCGTCTCGTCGGAGATAGGGCTCCATTGGCCGATCGCGGCCATCCCTGGTCGCAAGAAGCCCCTCAATAATGGCGGAGCGTGTTGATGGCGCTCCCAGCCCGCGCTCCTTCATGGCCTCCCGGAGTTCCTCGTCGTCAACGAGTTTTCCGGCGCCTTCCATAGCACCGAGAAGTGTGTCTTCGGTATAGCGCACAGGAGGCTTCGTCTTGAGAGTCTTCAGCTCCATGCCCTCGGTTGACACGGACTCACCTGGGACATACTTTGTCAATGCCGGGATCTTCGTGTCATCATCTTGGATCTGGGTGCCGTAGACGGCGAGCCAACCTGGATGGACCAGAACGCGGCCACTGGACTTGAAGTGCTGGCCAGCGACAATCGTAAGCCGCGTCGTTACTTCGTACTGAGCCGCTGGGTGGAAGACGCTCAAGAATCGCTTCACGACAAGGTCATAGACCTTCTCTTCATCGGGGGAGAGCCCTTCAGGGATCTTGCCGGTCGGGATGATCGCGAAGTGATCGCTGATCTTCGAGTTGTCGAAGATTCGCTTGTCAGGCTTGACCCAACCGTTCGAGAGGATGCGAGTAGCATGGTCACGGTATGGCGTCTCTACCAGGGCCCCAATGACAGATGTGGCCTTAGCTATGTAGTCCTCTGGCAAGAAGCAGGAATCTGTTCGGGGATAGGTCGTGACCTTGTGTTTCTCGTACAGGGCCTGCGCGATAGTGTCCGTCTGCTTCGAAGTCAACCCGAGTTTCTTGTTTGCCTCGCGCTGAAGCAGGGTCAGGTCATAGAGTTTCGGGGAGCCTTTGGTCGCCGGCTTCGATTCTTGCTTTACGACGGACGGGGCAACGCCGGTGCAGCGAGTGAGGATTGCTTCTGCCCTGCCCTTCTCAAAAGCCGATACTGGTGGTCGAGCTCGGCCTGGCCATCTGAGCCGCCTTCCGGCGCGTCAGGCGGGATTTCACGCTCCGGTGCGATCCATTTTCCGATGTAGCTGCCGGCTGCGACACGGAACTGTCCGTGCACTTCCCAGTAGTCCTTCGCTTTAAAGGTCCGGATCGCCACCTCGCGATCGTATACAAGCGCGCCCGTCGGTGTCTGGACCCGCCCGACCGAACGGATCTCGGCTTTCGACGTCTGACGCTCGTACAGGCGGGTAACACCTCGCGAGCCGTTGATCCCGACCAGGTAGTCGCCCTCAGTCCGGCAGTAGGCGGCGTCCGCCAGGGCATCGAACCGAGAGGCTGGCAGCATCCCTCGGTAGGCGTCTCGAATTGCTTCGCTCGTCATCGAGTTGAACCACATGCGCATGACGGGCTTCTTGCATTCGGCCAGGTCGTAAATGAGGCGGAAGATCAGCTCTCCTTCTCTCCCGGAATCACAAGCATTGACGATGCGGTCAATATCGTTGCGAGCCATCAAACGCTTGATCTGCTGAAAGGCTTGCGGCTTGTTCGCTAGTTCGATGACGCGGAGCTCGAACTTCGATGGAATCACCGGCAACGTCTCTAGGCTCTTTCCTGACGTCGCCATCTCGCTTGAGAACACCTCGACGAGATGGCCTTGCGCGGCCGTAATGACGGCCTCGGGCTCTCCAGCCAGTTCTCAACGCGCCCGAACCCTCCCAGGGAGAGGGCGATATCTTTTGCAACTGAAGGCTTCTCGGCAATGATGAGGTGTTTGCCCATCGGCTGGTCTGTCCTGTGAGCGGCGCTTGAGGTCCGCGAGTGAGTTTGGTGGGCCAGGTGACCCAGATTTAGGTCTCGGAAGGTCCTGCTAGTGACGGGAACGGGGTTGGGCCGCCAGGCGAAGCAATGAGCGCGGCTCATCTCAGATCGAGCGATCGGAGAGGACGCCGCGTTGCGCGGCGCCCGTGCGGCTCACATCCCCTGTCAGGTTGCAGATGGTTGAATAGCGGCGAAAAGCGCTTGGCGCTCGGCGTCCGATGACGTGGCGCTGGCTTCGACTTCGCGTTGCGTGGGGCGTTCGAAGAGTTCAGCGGCCCAGCTGGGAATGACCCGAATGAGATCGGAACCCGGTGCGACAGGGGAAGGGAAATCCTTCGCCTGGATGAATGGAATCGACGAAACCGGTGCAATGCCGCTGTCCGGATCGGGCGGCGCAATGGCCTTCACGTCCAGTCGGAACTCACCACTCACGGAAATAGGGATACCGCGATGCAGCTTCTCGGCCAAGGGCCGCAGGTTCTTGCTGTACCAGCGGATCGCGATCGACTTGTCCGGGTCCTTTGTCTGGCGAAGCAGGACGACCAGTCGATCGTTCAGGGGCTTGCCATCGGGGCCGACACGATTCTGCTCCAGACTTTTGGCCTGAATGAAGCCGGCGAGCCGGACGGTGTTGGTAGCGTTCTTATTCAGCCCAAGAACACGCCAGTCTATGCTGTCGAGCCGAGCCTGAGTATCACTCGGGCGGCCAAACTCCTCTTCCAGCTTGCGAATCGAATCCGGGGTGCCTGAGTCCTTCGCCGCGGCGTGGACGAGCGAACCCCATTTGCGTAGCAGGTCATCGGCGAAGCGCTTGTCCAGGTGCATGGTGTTCGGCTGTTCGAACGAGATGCTCTTCATGTGGACGATGCGCTGGTCTTCCTTGCGCTCACCCGAAGCGTGGCAGATTGCGAAGATCAGGTCCCCTTCCTGAATGTTGCGAGGAAGCGGCGTTTTCTTTGGGTCGAACGCGATCGGCAACATGTGATTCTCGTTTCGGGTCTGCTGGATATAGCAGATGCCGTTGACAGGATCTGGGTTGCGAAGCACGCCGCCGACGTATCCCGAGTTCAGCATCCCATTGGGATACGAATAGGAGTCGGCGTTCTTTTTGGCGTCCATGGGCAGCATGGATGACCTCCTTGTTTGGGTTGATCGGGTACGTCTACGTCTGTGCGCTGGAATTATACATAACACGTACACTGAAGACAATGAGACGCAAAAACATACTGTGAGATTGCGTCCAGATGCCGCCGACACTTTCTCCGTAAGAACCATCGACGCAGCACGGTCCCCATCATGGCGAATTGATGCGCATCTCACCACCCAGCACCCAAGCCTTCTCGCCACGCTAGCCGCGCGCAAATTTGAGCACTAACTCTGAGAATCGTTGCAAGGTACCTTGAGAATTTGGGCCATTACTCTGAGAATGGACAATTGTCTGTTGTCTCGATGGCATAAGAGACTTGAATCTTGTTGATATGTGTGTAGAATCGGGAATTGCTAAGACAATAAGGCATGACGCGCCCCTGCGCGGTCGATCGCCTTCTGAACTTGATCCGTAGCCACGTCGGAGGACCGAACCTATGACAAAGTCCATGCCTGCACAGGGTAGTGGTTCGCATAAGGCAGCACCGGCGCGGCGAGTTTCCGCAAAATCGCGAAAGACGACCGAAGTGACCGCCAAAAAGACTACGCACGAACAGCTCGGCGCTGAAAGCACTGCGCCCGAGCACGAGGGTGAGGCCTCGGGCAAGCGCCATGTTGATGGTATTCGCCTGATCAACCAGATCAGGAAGACTCTGATTGACCGTGGGCTTCCGCAGCGGACGATCTCCGACATTCTCGGAGTCACCCCGGTGTACTGGAACTCGATCATGAGCGGTAACCGCTCTATCAAGTCGCTTGGTAAGGATCGGTTCGACAAGATTGCGGAGTGGCTCGGCATCCCAACCGTACAGGTACTCAATCAGGCCGACTATCTCTCGATCGAAGACTTCTATTCCAAGAAGGACCTGCACGAGCAACTGTGGCTGGCCATCGTAAAAATGGCTAACGACCCACAGTGGATGGCCTACGCGCCTACCCGCGAAGAATGGGATGAGCTCCCTCTGCGTGTCCAGATCGGATACGCAGCGCTGTATGAGCGCGACTATGGGCGTGTACTGACGGCGAAGGCTCAGATTGAAGTCCCTGATCTAGTCAGTTAAGCGGCCGGCGACCCCAGCCCAAAAAAAAAGAGACGCCCCAGATCGAATCTGGGGCGTTTTCGTTACAGGACCAATTCCAACGTGTCATCCTGGGTCGAGGCCACGGGTTCACTGGCGCTCGGCAGGACTGCAGCAGGGGGTGGGCTCGAAGGTTGGGGTGCTTCTTCGAAGGCTGGTGCCGAGTCGCCGATGGCGAAATCGGGTTGAGAATGCATTGGCACGTTGGCGGCCGGAGGCTGAACACCAGGCGTGGCCGCCGGCGCAGCTGTTTCCACATCGAGCGGATCAAACCTTACCGAGTCTTCGGAGAGAATGTTTTCCGCCTTCATGCACCGGGACAGGAGCGATGACACCATCAGGAACTGCACGCCTTCAATGTTCTGCCCTTCCGGAACTGCGCCTAGGACCTTGTCGCATACTTCGGCCAGTCGACTGAACTTCGTCGATAGGACGCCCATCGCTTCCGCCTTGTTGCGAACACGGCGGATCAATCCCAGGACGCGGCTGCTGGTGCGCCCTGCGGCCGGCCCTTTCCAGGACTTTCGCACGTCTTCCGCAATCTCGAGCGCCGCCTGGCCAACCAAGCCTTTTACTTCAGCGTGGAGCGCGTCGTCCTCACCAAAGAAGCTGGTGGACTGGATGCCTGTAGCGGAAATGTCAAAGGAGAGCATGCGGTCCATATCGTCCTTCTTTGGCGCGTGCAGGCGAATGAGATCCGCTCGCGTCTTGCCATTGTTGGTCGAGCTCGCATTGACCGGTGCATTCGCCCACTCATCGACGATCCTTGGGAGGTTGGCCAGGAATTCGGCCTTCTCTTTCATGAATCGCGCCTTGATGTCCGTCATCTTGCTGGAGAGCCCAACGGCTTCGCTCAGCGGTACAAAGTAGCCGCGCACACGGTTGTGGATGCGGCGAGCGACGCCAACTTTCAGGATCTCCCGCTTCGCTTCCGAACGATACTTCGAAACCCACGAGAAGGAACCTCGCGGAAGCATCTTGCCGACCTCACGGATGAAGTCATCCGCCTCGACCGTTTTCTCCCCGGTGCTGCCTCCGATGATGAAGTCAAACAGAACGACATCTTTCAGAATCGCCATCTGGCTGCTAGCCACCGTCGTTACTTGGTTCATGTGTATCTCCTGAAGTTAGACAAAACAGGCCCCTTGCACAGGCCTGGCTCTTCGATATGCCGGACAGGGGAAGTAACTGACGGTCGCAACTAGCGAGGGTTGGTCGACGATGTTCGCTGCGGGTGGTGGGAGGACGTGTCTGGCCAGGCTAATCGCGTTCTAGAGCCGTGTAACGCATTCCCGGACATCAGTAATTCTTCACATTACAAAGGAGAAACCATGGACGAATGCACTCGCACAGCAACGCAGCAGATGGCCGGCATGGGTGGCCCCTACCCTGCCCTTGACTTGAATGGTCGCCAATACGGTGCGTTGCAAGCCGAGCCCGTCGCGGGCCAGGCCGGTTTCTATCAAACGAATCCGAACGGGCTCCTGTTGTTTGGGATCGATCGCGAGCCTTTCGCGTTTGTCGTAACGGATGAGAGGCAAGGCCAGTTCATCGTTTCCTGTTTCAAGCATGGGAGCGAGATCCGGTTCATGTTCAGTACAACGAGTGCGGACGAGCAGCGCTTGGGCATTGCGGGGATGAGTATGGCCAGCGAGGCGGAACTTGTCCGTTCTCTGGTCAATCAGCTTACTTGGGACTCCGAAAAGGGGCGAGCTGAGTTTGCCGCGAAAGCTGCGAAGTACGCCTGATCAACCCTCCCTCAAGCCCCTCCTGGTTCGCCAGCGAGGGGTTGTCCTTTTGCCTGCCCTCCGATCTTGTGTACGCGGCGGCGGAGGGCTGCTGCTGTATGCATCCTGCGTACTGGCTACCGAAAGATTATCGACGGCTGTTCACCATCTCTCACCCGCAAAGAGAAACCTAGGTGTGTGCGGCCGAAAGCTTCACAACCCGTCGCTAGGTGTTTAATGCGTAACCGTCTCGCGGGAAGACATTTGTATCAACAAGGAAGGCTCCATCATGGCGAAAAACCGTGCTGTACTGGGCTTTCTCGCTGACTTGCTGAAGAACCTGTCTTTCGCAACGTTCGGTCTGTTTGGCTTTGGTGCCGCAGAAAAGATGGTCAAGGGGGCAGCCCTTACCTCTTCCGACGTTGTGTTAGCTCTGTTCGGAACCGTCTTGTTCGTCAGCTTCAATGCGGTAGCGTTGTGGCTGTTGAAGGACGACGAGTAGTAATGTAGTCAGCGTACTCTTGGGGAATAGGAAATGAGTGCTGCGCAGATACTACTGGCAGGCCTGATCACAGGCCTCGCCCTGTTGACATGCTATGTCGGAATTACTGTTAAGCGAAAATCGCGCGAGGGACAATCTCGTGTGGTCCAGTAACGGAGGCCAATATCAATAACTTGTCCTCCCCAAAGAGAAGCGCCCAACCACCCCCTCATGTGACATTGTTCACCTGAGGGGGTTTTTCTTTTCCGCTCGATCGGAGTGTCCCAAAAGAAAACACCCCCAGCAAAGCCGAGGGTGTCTTAGGGTTGATTTGGAGCTACTCGCCGATGATGTTCTCCCATGCATCGAGGACTGCCTTGCGTTCTGCGCCCGTACCGAAGTCGAGCAGCGTCATGCTAAGCCCTTCCTTGAATGCGGTGGTGCTGTCCAGTCCCGTTGCCATAAGCAGGCGGTGGGTCAGACCCCAGTTCAAGAGGTTGCGAGTGGTGATGGTGAACTCGAGCGGTTCCCATTTGCACCTGCATCTTCATTGAGCCCAACAAACCGGCTACGCAAGCTACTGGCCAACTTCGCCATTGCCGTTGCCGCCGTCTCCGGCATGCCGACCTGGTCCTGAAGAAGTGCAATCTCTTCCTCGACCGACAGGTAAGTGGCATTGACAACGAAGAATCGGTCAAGGCTGGCGATGTTCTGTCGCTTGACACCTTTGTAGAGCGACGCGGAGCCGCCGTTGCCGCCGGCCGAACCTCGTCCGTTCGTGTTGCCAGTGGCCACAATCAGACAACCAGTTGCGATCTTTACTCGTTCCCCCGTTTCCGGAACCAGTATGTCGTCGCCGTCCAGGACTCCGTTCATGCTCATTGCAACCGAGGGCGGAAGCTGGTCGAACTCGTCAAGCAGAAGAATCGAGTTCGGCGTGCGCGCCCAGCGGAGAACCGGTCCATCCACGAACACCATTTCAGGAGTCGCCGAGAGAGCGGACGCCTGTTGAGGTGCTGCAGACGCTTCGGCTTCTACTTTCTGCGGTTCCGCATTCTGCGGCACTTTGCAGAGCTTGTACGTGCCAAAGAGCTGGGTTGCCTCGGAGTCTTCACTGCACTGGTAGCGAAACATGGATCGTCCCGTCCGAGCACAAACCTGCGAGATCAGTGCCGTTTTGCCACATCCCGTCGGTCCGTAGATCAACAGGTTGCGCTTCATCGTCGCCTTGGTGAAGTTGTTGGGGAGGGCTCCGACGCCATCCAGACGAGGATTCGGCGGAGGGTATCGGGTTGGAAGGCAAAACCTTCAATGACGTCTGGTGTGTCGTCGTTGGCTGCGAAGACACGGATGGTGGTCGTCGACTGCGAGCCGTGAGCGCGGAAAGCGGCACCATCAACACCGAAGACTGCGTCGATCGACTTTCTTTCAATTGCTGCTGCTTCCATCGTGTTTCTCCTGAGAGGTGGGTTTGACGGCCCTTGCAAAGGCCTGGCGCTCAGATATGAGTCACAGGGGACTGGAAGTCAGAAGATAGGACGTGTCGACTGCGCCTCGCTGTGTGGGCAGCCGCCTTCGTGGCGCGGGGCTAAGAAAAAGCCCAGGACGGAAGTCACTGGGGCTGTGGGGTTAGCAAATTGCAGCTTCGAGAGAACTGAAGACAGCAGTTGCAAGCTCACGAACGTTGTTTGCCACACCGTAGGTAGCGGAGAGACCGTGGAATTTATGCACGTGCTCCGCGCCGATCAGGACAAATCGCACCTCAACACCGAACAGCGCAGCCTCGCGCAGCGCGGCCTCAAGGATGTCTCGATCGCCCGGATCACCATCGGTGACCACGGTCAGTACCTTTCGCGCTTCGCTACGCCCAATGAACTTCCTGAGCGCCCATACGACTGCGAGATGCGTGTTGGTGCTACCAGTAGCTTCAGTACGGAGCCTCTGAAGCGTAGACGACCAGTCATCCTCAAAGCCTTTCCACTCGCGAACCGATTCGTTATAGGTCGCCAAGCCGAAGGGAATGTCAGCGCCGTCAAGCACCTCCCCTGCTGCAACAATGACACGGCCAGCAGCGTCCTTGCGATCGACCTTGTGGGCCTGGATCGGATCTTGAGCCGATGGCTTGTGCGCCGCAGCGTGGAGATGCGGGGCTCGCTCCGAGTCAAAGGGTTCATCCATTGAGCCGGATTCATCGGCGAGAAGATAGACACAAGTGTCCAGCTCGTCGTGCCGGGTCTTGTGACGGAAGACTTGGGTATCACCCAGCGGCACTCGCCACACCCGATTTGAACGAAGCTTACCGCTTGAGGAACTCCGACGCGTGGCAGTGGCGAAGGCCTGAAGAAGGTCCTGCAACCGCAGGGACAATGCGGAAGCTGTAGTCCTGGCAGCAGAACGCAAACGTGAGCGGTTCTCCAATGAGCCACCATTGGCCGGGGCGCTGAACTCGTTCAACTCTGACGTATGACTGCTACCTCCGCCGCTTTGGGCTTCCTGGATCGCTTCGTTGGCCTCGCATAGTACTTCTTCGAGCCCCTGCCATAGGTGCCCATTTCATCGGGGCCTGCTCCGAGAACGGCATTGACAGCCTCGGCCAGCTCATTGTTAGACGGTTCATAGCCTCCCGGCTCGGAACCATTCCCTGAGTCATTTCGGGCAGATGTTTGCTCGGCGGGATCGCCGGCATCTTGGTCGTCCTGCGGCGAGTTGGATTGTTGTTCCCCACATTGAGAGTCAGGCTTGTTATCAGCGGCAAGCTTCAGCAGGTCGAGGATGCGGATGCTTGCTTGAATCGCACCTTGAGTATCGCGCGCTGTCGCGCCTTGCAACGCAACGGCTTTGACCTGGCCGGTCAGCTTCGTGCCGAAATGCTTGATGGCACGGGCCCGGAAGGCCGTGGCGAATTGACGAAGGCACTCCTGGTCGAGGAGCTCCGAGCGCAATTCAGTTACAAGCCAACCGGCCAGGACCGCGGCGGGTGTGTCGCTATCGTCTTGAGGCCCCTGGAAGATCTTGCGATCGACGAGAAGCTCAATTCCCTTGCGTATCACCTTCTTTGACCCGGGAAATTTCATGGCGCCAAGTATCTCACCGCGGGGGTCTTCCAGGATGTTGGTAAGCTGACCCGCGAGATTGCTGGGCGGAACTACGGTGAAGTCCGTGTGGTGGCCGTGGCAGACGATCTCGTGAGAGATCAGTGCTCGCAGTAGGGTCGCATCTTCTTCGGAACCGACCGCCGCCATTTGCGAGAGCCGCAGTACCAGACCTCCCGGGTTTGCCGGATCAGGGCCAATCGAAGCGGTGGGATGTTCGCCCACTCGAGCCGGACCGATTTTCCGTTCTGCTTGGCCTCTGCCAGCAGCAAATGAGCGTACAGATGCAGATGGCGCATTGATACGCGCGGCTGTTTTTGATCCATGTCGATCTCCTGAGTTGAGTTGAATGTCCGCTAGGTGCGGCCGTTCCTTGCTCAAGGAGATGAAGGACAGGGAGACAGAAGACTCGCATTCCGCTGGGGAGTGCGCGACGACGATGAAACGGAGGGGTGGAAACAGGGCACGATCGGCACTTGTGGCAGCATCAATGTCGAGCCGGCTTACAAGCCCGTGTACCCAAGGTCGCGAAGCAAGTCCGTAACGGCGTTCACGATGGTATCTCGCGCCTGTTTCGGGTCGGAAATCGAGACCGTCGGGGCAGGAACGATCCCCCGTTCGCAGTAAGCCTCAATGATCTCCCGCAAGTGCGCAGACGGTGTGATGTCGGGCCTCTCAACTGCCATTTGTCCGACAATTACCTGGAATCGCTCGAAAGTGGTGGGACTGACGCGGGTCGACAAAGCGTGATCCGCGCCCTCGCGCTCTGCATAGTCGATGTTCTCGGCGTCGGCGAGGTACGGCTGCAGGATGGGTTCCAGCAGGGCCTTGACATCAGGCGCATCCGCATACTGAAAGGACTGGGTTTTGAGCGACCGTGCGAGGAATGTGCGAAGGCTGGGGTCGACTCTATCTCGCTGAGCCCCCTAAGTTTCTCAATGACATCGTTCGCGTACTTCAGGGCCGTCGGCTGGCTGATCCGGAAGTCCTTTGCTACCACGCGAGAAATGTCACCAGAGATGATCCGATGATAGATCGCCACCTTGACCGGTAGCGGTGTTGCCTTAGCCAATCAATCCCTCTCACATAGGCTACTCAGTAACCAAGCCTAGATTCCTTGCGCCGCTTTCAATTTCCTTTCGGTCCAAGGTCACGCCCCAGAAAAGAAGCCGGGAGCTCCCAGTCTGCGCGCCCCATCGCTGTCAACATCACCGAAGCCACGGAGATCGGCATCTCGTTCCGCAAGAGCAAATCCGTCATTGCACTCGACCAGTTGCCGCAATCGGTCCATGGCAGCGGCGTCTGGTTCCTCCGGGAGATACAGGAAGAAGTACCCTTCGCCGCCTTTGCGCGCCAGGCGGCCACGTAGTTGGTGAAGCGGTGACAACCCAAACCGATCAGGATTCACTACAACCACAACACGAAGCGATGGTAGCGTGACCCCGACCTCGATGACCGTTGAACTAACAAGTACGTCGATGGCGCCGGCCTTCATTTTAGCAATAACTTCTGTCTTGTCGCTGTCAGTTAAGCCGCCGTGTACCATACCGACCCGATCGCCCCACTTTGCGCGGAATCGGACATACGCTGCCTCCACTGAGTTCCTTTCGCCGTCACCCCTGTCTTCTGCCATCGGGTAGATGATCGCGGCCTGTCCGCCTTGGCGAATTTGATGGTGGACGAAATCGAACAGTCTAGCCCCATCCTTACGATGGACAATCCGGGTCACTATCTTCTTCTTGAAGGGCGACTCGCGGAGGATCGATACCGCGGTGCCGCCGAACTTGATCAGCGCCATGGTACGAGGTATCGCAGTCGCAGTTGCCTCTAGCAGATTCGTGTGGTCGGCCAACAGGCTGTTCTTCTGGCCGACCGAGAACCGCTGCTGCTCATCAGCAACTACCAGGTCAAAGATGAGGGAGGCGCCCTTTGCCGCGGTGATGACCGCGGTGGTTCCAACGATGATGCCCTCCTCCAGTTTCGAGCCAGACACGAGCGAGCAGACGGGGATGCCGGGGAAGAATTCCCGCAGCTCGCTGGCTAGCTGGTGAACGAGGATCTGGCTCGGGCAATGATGGCTACTTGGGCACCCTCCTGATATGCAGCCACTGCGGGCACCATGTAGGTGACCGATTTGCCGGTGCCGACATCGCCGGAGAGTAATCGGCGCATCGGAAATGGCGAGCGCAGATCCGAGACGATGTCATCGATACCCTTGTGCTGCCCGGGTGTCAGCTCGTACGGAAGCCTGCCAATCAGATCTGCAACCTTGCCCCGGTCGAGGGCGATCGACGAACCTGAAACAGGTTTCTGGGATTGATTGCGGATCGCCTTATTCAGAACAGCGCGCAAGGCCAACCGGTGCGCGGCCTGGACGGCGGCAATACCTTCCCGCACTGACGCCGGCGCGTGCAGATCTCTGAGCAGGTCTGCCGGATCGTGGTAGCCGGCAGCAGCCCGGAAATCCGTTTCACGCATGCCAGCCTGCTCCAGCAGCAAACAGGAGGCCTCATTCAGGCGTGGAAGTGCTTCATGCACCGCTTTTGCAAGAGCTTCCCCCTTCACCTGCCCCGGCTTGCCCATGTACATGGGGATGATCTTTCCGCGATCGCCCTCCGGAACAATGTGCGGATTCAACAACTCGCGGCTGCCTCGCCAGCCCGTTTTCAACTCACCGTACAGGTGTAGCTCGTCGCCAGGCAGAAATGCTTTCCACGGCCAGACCGCCCCGATAACAACAATGGATACGCCGTCGCCACGACCATCTACCCCCGAACTGCCAGCCTAGTGGCGTCTTTCCACCGCGTCGTTTGTTGCTGTGCGGCATCAAGCAAGCACACCTCTGTGAGTGTTAGCACGAGGTAGTGGTTGTGTCCCGTATCAGGGATCGGCAAGACGTAAAGAGGCTCAAGGTAGTCGCGGTACTCGCGCGGTGCCGAAAGCAAACACTCAGGGAGCGATCGGAAGCCAAGACGCGACAACCGTCCAAGTTTCTCGGTGGTCATGGCCTTATGGATAATCTGCAACATAGAGACTCAACACGTACACATACTAGCATGGCTGAGGTTTAGAGGTTCCACAAAGAAAATGCCCGTGACTTCGTCACGGGGCATGGCAGTTGCTGTGCGTGTTCTCATGCGTGCGCGAGATGAATGCTCCCGTTCGGCAGGAATTCGCTAAGTGGGCGTCGCTTCGTACGGCGATGGTTAATTTCGTCAAGTCGTTGCGATTTGATGGCGTTGTAGTAGATGTGCTCATCTTTGGCCGTGCGCAAATTGACCAAAAGCTCCCAACGGATGATCCGCAGGTT
Organism: Cupriavidus sp. EM10; assembly: GCF_018729255.1. Taxonomy (NCBI): domain Bacteria; kingdom Pseudomonadati; phylum Pseudomonadota; class Betaproteobacteria; order Burkholderiales; family Burkholderiaceae; genus Cupriavidus; species Cupriavidus sp. EM10. Next base: position 126,291 of record NZ_CP076062.1, on the reverse strand, counting down.
GTTGTCGAAATGCCACTCGATCGGAACCTTGTCGTCGAGCAGTCCCGCAGCCTGTTGCTTCAATACCAACGACATAACCGCTGCGCCGTCGGGAGAAGCAACGGGGAACTCGAACGAGTTGCTCCAAACACGGCGATCGGCTGGGTCGAGGATGCGGCCCAGTAGCGGTTTCCCCCAATCGCGCGGATGTGAAAAACGGTTGGCCCAGTGTCCCGCACCCACCCATTCTCCGGTCTTCATACTGCACTCCTCTGATGTTGATGGAATGCCAGGCTTTGAAGGATGTCCTGACGTACCGATATGCGGCACGCGAGCATCTAAGGCGCGGGTGGCGGCTGGCAGGCGGCCGTACGTACGAAAATAAGCCTGCTCCAGAAAAATGCCCGGATTGCTCCGGGCCTGAAAGGGTGTTTAGTGATTGGTCACGGGGATGGTCGGGTTGGTCGTGATGTCCTTCATCTTCTCGCTCATTCTTTTCTGGATATCGTCGATGTTCGGCAGCTCAGTTGCGGCCATGATGTCTCCGACAAACTCACTCATGTCGATTGCAGAGAAGTCGATCTGCTGGAACTCGGCGGTGGTGAACCCTTCGCAGTTCGGACTCTCTGGAGTCCCCCACCCCTTGCCGATCTGGGGTTTGCCTTGCTCATTGATGATCTTTGCCAGTTTGGAGTTGTAGCAGCAATACGCCTCCTTGGTCTCAAGGCACACCCCCATGACCTTATTCGAGCAGTACGAGCCTACCAAGTGGCAGAGGTGCGCACCACGGTGCATGCCCAATTGCATCTCGTCCTGCTCGCACGACATGAGCTCCATGACGATCTGGATAGCAATTGCAGCGGCAAACGAGTACGGGTCGAAGGCGAAGCCATTTCCAAGACCATAGATAGTCTGACCAAACATGCCTGTGGTCGTCTCACCGGCGGCGAGGGCCGTTCCCCCGACCGTGTAGGAGACCCCATACATTCCAAAGGAAGCACCAAAGTTCGATGCCATCTCGATACCGTCGTAGCCGAGCGCACTCATGCCAGCCTGTATCCATTCGCTACTCTTGTACATGTAGTCGAACGCGTACTTTGCGCCGAACTTAACGGCACCTCCCGCGGCCTGCATCATGATCGTGTTATTGGACTTGGCCCCGGGTCGGTCTTGCAGCAGTTCTTCAATCCACCGAAGCCCTTCCGGCACGATTCGGCCACTCCCTTGAAGAAGTTGTTCGACTCCGCACCATAGACACCGGCTTCTCGGGCGGCCTCCTTTCCGGCTACCACGCGTGCGAAGTCGTCATCCCCAGGGTATCCGGTGTCCCAACAGGTCCCGTCATAGCACGAGGTACGTCCACTGCAATCCTCGCCTGTCGTTGTCTGGCCTTCCTTGGTCACACACTTGTATGTGATTTGCTTCATCACGCATCCGACAGGATCAGTGCTTTCGATGCACACTTCGTCAAGCTTCTTGCATCCCTTGTCGATGTACTCCTGGCAGTCGTTCTTGGGAGTGGGGTCAATACAGGCGTAGTCGTCTTGCCATCTCCAGCACGACTTGTAGACCGGCAGCCCATTGATGACTCGGGTTTCCGCCGGCTCCACGCACTTGTGCGATGCGAGAGTACAGAGTGGGTTCGTGGAATACGGGTCGCACTGTTTTGTGTCCAGCGCGTCTTTAGTAATCGTGTATGTCTTGTCCAGAACAACCGTGTTCGGCGGAGGCGGCATCGACGGGTCGTCGCACCGATAGGTTCGCTGCTCAGTCAGACATGTACCGTCCCAAGCAGCGGCGATGCACTTGGTTGACGTTTGCCAGCATCCAGCTAGGTTGTAGAAGGGAGCGCAATAGTCAATCGACTCCGGCTTCTTGCACTCGAACGTATCCCGATAGCGCCAGCAGTCGCGGTACACATCGGTACCGCCGATGTTGCGAACGCCGCCGCCTTCAACGCAGACTTCGCCCACCCGTCGACATTCCGCAGCCTCGAGCGGGGCAGCTACGAATAAGAAACCAATAAGCCCCAGAATGACGGATAGCACCCGTCTTCCCAAGGAGTATTCCAAGCGTTGTTCATAGTAGGTTCCCAAGCCTGAAGAACTGGCGGGCTGTGCCCGCGTAGATTTCTGAGTCGCCGCGAGGCTCATCGGAGTTGGCCCCGCAATCTCTCTGGTGTTTCTTGCGGAACCGCAGACCAATCGACAGTCTCTGCGGGGGCGAGCCGTCAGTGCAGAGATTCAGTTCATATGAGAACTCGAGTGGAGCTGCGCCACCGTCTTTGAGCGGGACGTGCTCCTGCCGCATGTTCACGCTCAAGCGGGCGCACTCGCCCTTGTAGCGTTTCACTACTTTCGCCGACATCAATACGGGGGCTGTTGAATGGCTCTTCGCTTGCCAGTTTTCAGCAACGGGACCATTTAGGATTTCAGAGGCTTGCCCGCTCCTGATCGCTGCAAACAGAACATCCTTCGGGGCCGCAGCCAGAGCGTGCGTACAAACCAGTGAGAGGAGAGCTGCGACACCGGCTGAGATAGCTGCACGACCAGCCAGCGTATGACATGCAATCTTTATGTTCATTTGCGATACACTGAAGGTAAGCGTAAATGTTATGTATTCTGATGCGTCGCCATTGCATTTGCAAGGGCCCGTGTCGGTCGGGCGGCGAGGAAATGTCGGTTTTCACCGTGAAAACGGCTGGGCGACGAAATGTGCATTAAACGACTCAAAATGGCGGATAAGTTATGTCAATGACACATGAGGATTTGACCGCCCTCGTTTATCTGGTGCCAGCGACAGTGGGAGCTTTGGTGATGAAGGCCGGATCGGGCCGCTTGGCCGTGTTCTCGTTTTGTGTGCTGCCGGGAACGCTGATCCATGAGCTGCTTCACCTCCTGGTGGGGCCATGACAGGGGCAAAGCCGGTCTCCATGAGCCTCTTCCCGACGCGGCAGCCGGATGGTCGGATCGCGCTGGATCAGTCACGTTCGAGAATTTGCGGTGGTTCAATGCCGCCCCTACATGTCTCGCGCCGCTGCTGGGACTGCCTGTCGTTTGGCTGATTGCGAAGGCGCGTGTTGCTGAAGCGTGGAGCTTCGAGCAGTGGGATTTACTCATCTGGGCCGGTCTGTCAGCGCAACTGCTCTCGTGCTGGCCCTCTTCGACCGATCTCGTGCAGTCCCTTCGATCCTGGCCGTTGTATCTGGCCGGCGTCAGTCTGGCGATGATGCACTACCTATGAGCATGTGTTCGGGTGCTGCTCATATCCCACAGTCGAGACATCAAGGAATCCCTATGGACACCATCGAAGGCCGCCGGTGCGGCAACTGTAAGGCGGCGGTTCGTGCAAACGTCAGAGGTATGGAAGGAATGCTCTGGTGCCAGCCCGGCCACGCAGCCGCGCAATCCGGCGTCAGCTGCGTTGAGTCGGTCTTTATCAATCCTCAGAGGCCTGGCTGCGAGAAGCATGCGTTACGGGATGACCCCATCCCAGAGGCAAGCACGTCGGAAGAATCGGCCCCAACGGGCGCCGCGGATGAAGGGCGCGATGTCGAGGCTAGACCGAGTGAGGAGCCGGTCATGGCCTCGCGAGAGGCCCACATGGCAAGGAAGGATCTTTCCCATCGGGGTACTTCCTTTGAATGCTGCCAGCAGCTTGATTCGCCAGTGTGACCTTGCCCCTGTTCCACGAATCCCATAACCGAGGGAATTAGGCAGCCCGGTGTTGCTGAGCTGCGGACCAGTTTTTCTCGAACGTCATGGGGCTGACGTAGCCCAGCGTCGAGTGGAGTCGGCTGGCATTATAAAAGCCAAGCCAGTCAATTACCTCGTCCATTGCGGCGCGGCGGGTAGCGAACTGGCGACCGTGCAGGCGAGCGACCTTCAACGACCCCCACAGACTCTCAGTCGGCGCGTTGTCCCAGCAATCGCCCCTGCGGCTCATTGACGAGCGCATGCCATACGCCTTCAGGGCGTCTTGAAACAGATGGCTGCAATACTGGCTTCCCCGGTCGGTGTGCACAATCACACCGGCTTCCGGGCGGCGCCGGAACCAGGCCATGCGCAGCGCGTCCGTGACCAATTCGGCCTTCATGTGTGGTTGCATCGACCAGCCAACCACCTGCCGGCTGAACAGGTCGATGATGACCACCAGGTAGAGCCAGCCTTCGGCGGTCGCCACATAGGTTATGTCGCTCGTCCAGACTTGATTGGGTGCTGCTGGGCTAAAGTCGCGTTGCAGCAGATTGGGGGCCACCGGCAAATCGTGGTTCGAGTTGGTTGTCGCGATGTACTTGCGCTTGTGGCGGGCACGGATGCCGTGCAGCGCCATCAGCTTGCGAACACGCTCCTTGCCCACCCGCACCCCACGCGCCAGCAGTTCCTTCCACATGCGCGGCCAGCCGTACTCCCCCTTGACCCCGGCGTGAATCGCCTTGATGTGGGCCAACAAGGCATCGTCACTGAGTCGGCCTCTATCTGGCCTGTCGGTGCTTACTGTGCGTTGCTTGCGCTGGTGATAGCCGCTGGGGCTGACCCCTAACAGCTCACACAGGACCGAGACCGGCCAGTAACGTCGGTTTCGCTCGATGAACGCATACCTCACACCGACTCCTTCGCAAAGTATGCTGCGGCTTTTTTTAAAATATCGCGCTCCATCTTCAAGCGCGCCACCTCCGCCCGAAGCCGGGCCAGCTCCATCTGCTCCGGGCTGACCGGCTTCATACCCGCACCAGTCAGCTTGCCTTCCCGCTCCGCCTTGACCCAGTTATGCAGCGTCTGCGCTCTGATGCCCAGGGTCGCGCTAACCACTGCCATGCTCTGCCCGCTCTTCACCAGCCGTACCGCTTCCAGCTTGAATTCCAGCGTGTACTGCGCCCGCTTTGTCTTGCTTGTCATCACATCTCTCCTTGCTTCAGTTTAACCTCAGCAAGGGATTCGTTTTGCGGGGGCAAGCTCAGCGCTTGTGAAACGCAGCCCTCCCCAAATCGCGGGAGGGCTTTTTTTATTTGTGGCTGAGTTCCATCCCCTAATTGCAAGGACGGGGCGGACGATCCGCCGCCGAATTTTTTGTCAATCCACTTTGGAGCAATCATCATGAACGCAAATGAAAAGATGTTCGGTATCCTGCCGGCCCAGGAAATTGCGGGTGAGATCCTCTTGGAGAAGTACGCCAAGGGTGGCGAGAAGACAGTCGCGGATGTCCGGCGCCGTGTTGCTAAGGCGCTGGCCAGTATGGAGCGCGCTGAGGACCGAGCCGATTACGAAGTCAAGTTCCTTGACGCGCTCGAATCGGGTTTCGTTCCGGCCGGCCGCATCAACTCTGCAGCCGGAACGGATATCCAGGCGACGCTCATCAACTGCTTTGTGCAACCGGTTGGCGACTCGGTATCCGAGGCCAAAGATGGAAAGCCCGGGATTTACACCGCCGTAGCAGAAGCGGCTGAAACGATGCGGCGCGGTGGGGGCGTGGGCTATGCATTTGGCGACATCCGACCGAACGGTGCGTTGGTGCGAGGCACGTTCTCCCGAGCGTCTGGCCCGGTCTCCTTTATGAAGGTCTTCGATTCGTCGTGTGCGACGGTCGAGTCTGCCGGTGCTCGCCGCGGAGCTCAGATGGGTGTGCTGCGTTGCGACCACCCAGATATCGAGCAATTCATCCACGCGAAGGACAAGGGCGAACTGACCAATTTCAACATTTCGATCGGGGTCACTGACGCATTTATGCGTGCCGTCGAAGTCGGCGAGGAAATCGAACTTTGGCACAATGCAGAGCCCCATCCGGAAGTGCTGACGGCGGAATCGTACCGTCGGGATGACGGGACGTGGGTGTATCGAAAAGTGAGCGCGCGGGAGCTGTGGGACCAGGTCATGAAGTCGACCTATGACCACGCCGAGCCTGGGGTTCTCTTCCTTGACCGGATGAACTCTGACAACAACCTCTACTACTGCGAGCAGATCGAGGCAACGAATCCTTGCGCGGAGCAGCCCTTGCCGTCTTACGGTTGCTGCTGCCTGGGCTCGGTCAACCTTACGAAGTTCGTGCGGAACGCCTTCGGGCCCGAAGCACACTTCGACTTCGAAGGCTTCAGGGCTCTCGTGGCCACGGGAATCCGAATGCTGGATCTCGTACTTGACGCCACGTTCTGGCCGCTTCCGAAACAGCGGGACGAAGCCATGTCGAAGCGACGCATCGGCCTTGGGTTCTTGGGCCTGGGAAGTGCACTCGTGATGCTGGGAGTTCGATACGACTCCGATGCGGGACGCGAGCTGGCTGCGTCAATCTCGGAGTCGATGCGCGACGCCGCTTACGCAGCTTCGGTAGCGCTCGCTGTCGAAAAGGGTTCGTTCCCGCTCCTCGACAAAGAGAAGTACCTCGAGAGCGGCTTCGCAAAGCGCCTGCCCCAGGATATTCGAGATCTGATCCAGGAGCACGGCATTCGCAACTCGCACTTGCTGTCGATTGCACCCACGGGGACTATCACCCTCGCGTTTGCTGATAACGCCTCGAATGGCATCGAACCTGCATTCTCCTGGACGTACAACCGCAAGAAGCGTATGCCGGACAACAGCTATCAGACGTTTGAAGTAGCTGATCATGCGTACCGCCTCTATCGGCATCTCGGTGGGATGTTGTGAACCTGCCAGAATGCTTCGTGACGGCGCTGGAAATGCCTGCGATCGACCATATGCGAATGCTGGAAGCGGTCCAGCCGTACATCGACACCAGCATCAGCAAGACGGTCAACGTACCTGAAGACTACCCTTACGCGGATTTCCAGAATCTGTACCTGGATGCGTGGAAGGCGGGTTTGAAAGGACTGGCGACCTATCGGCCTAACTCCGTGCTCGGTGCCGTGCTGTCGGTGGAGGCTCCTGCATCGCCGAGTCCAAGCCCGACGCCCACGCCCATCGCGGACGATCCGTTGCGCATGCCCTTCGACAGCCGGCCCACCGGCGAACTGGAGGGTGTCACTTCAAAGGTTGAGTATTTTACCTATGAGGGGCGAACACCGTATATCTCACGGTGAACTTCATGCGCGTCAAAGGCATCGTTGATGGTCAGGAGGCGGAGATCGAACGACCGGTGGAATTCTTCATGCCGGCGGGCCAGCGGAATGACGGCCAACAATGGATCTCTGCCAACATGCGGATGCTCTCGATGGTGGCACGATCCGGTGGTTCGGTAGCGAAGGCAGTCGCAAACCTCCGGGAAGTCATCTGGGACAAGGGTGCGGTGCGCTATGGGCATTTGACGCGGGCTGATGGATCGAAGGTGCCGCTGCACCACGATTCGGAGGTCGCAGCGATCGGATACGCCCTGCAGTCCATTCTGAAGAAGCGGGGTTCCTTGCCGAGGACGGTAGTCAGGTACCGGCAGCGGAGCTCGCCAGACGCCTGTCGAAAGCCGACGCAGCCCTTGCTTTCGACGAAGTCACTTCTGACAGCAGCACCGTAGTGAGCCTGGGTCAATCGATCGGGGCAGGACTCGGGAAGAAGTGCCCGGAATGTGGCGCTCACGAACTCCATCGCGTCGATGGATGCAGCAAATGCCAAGCGTGTGGTCACATCGGTAGTTGTGGCTGATGCACTGCCAGCCGTGAGGCTCGCGTTTAAAACTAAAGGCCCTGGATCGTTCAGATCGCAGGGCCTTTTTTCTTGAGCGTGACGGCTCTAGTTTGTTTGCAAAAGTGTCTTTTGATAGCTGATACGCTTGTCTGCGCCATGCGTAGCCAACCAGTTGTTTGCAAAGCCTAGCGCCTGCCGTTGTTCCGTTTCATCCAGGCCGAATGAGGAGGAAGAAACAAGGCTGCCTCCCGTCTGCCGCCGATTCAGGGCGCCATAGATCATCCACCAGGCCGCGGACATCATCTTGCTCTGCCCTACCCCTTCCCGTCGCGGTACATGAGCGACAGGATTGCCGGCGCATTCGGTTCGGATGCATTCGCGGCCTTTTGTATCCACGAGGCGGCGGACTGGTACTGGCCACGCTGGTACAGAATCCTACCGAGCAGGTAGAAGGCCTTGACGTTGCCCCGGTTCGCCCCTTCATTCGCCCACTTGTACGCTTCGTCCTCGTTCTTGTTCTTCAGGTAGTAGATGGCGAGCTGAACACTCGCCTGTTCGACGCCGGCCTTCATCGCAGAGCCCTTGAAGAGCTCCATGGCCTTCGCCTCGTCTTTTCTTACACCCCTTCCGTAGTACGTCAGCACCCCGAGGTTGTACTTGGCCAGCGGGACGCTTTCCGCGGACCGTTGGAAGTATGCGGCTGCGGCCTTGGAATCCTGCTTCACACCCTGCCCATTGTCGAGCATGAACCCCGCGAGGTTCTGTGCGCGGGCGTTGCCATTCTTGGCTAATGCAAATATCTCAGGCACCGCCTCGCGATTACCAGCTTGCCAGCTGGCATAGAGACGCATCACTTCACTCGTCTCTTTCGCCGTAGCGAGGAGATCGTCGAGCTTCGCGGTGATGTCAATGGAGGCAGTGTCACTCGGAAGGGATGACGGCTTGGCGCCGCCTGCCACGCGCGGAGTGGCTTCCTCCTGCCCCGGCTTACCGGTGGGAATGTCCGAAGCATGTGCCGCGGTGGCGAATGCGCCCCACATAGCGGCAGTTAGCGCGCAAAGCACGAGATTTCGCATTGGGATACTATTGGCGTATTGATACGTGTATTGTATGATCCGGGCCATGAAAAAGCTACTGACCTTCGTCATCCTGGCCTCCGTGAGCCTGCAAAGCTGGGGCTATTGCTTCAAGGAGGCGGCTAAGCGGTACTCCGTCGATGAGTCATTGCTGCGCGCTATTGCAAAGACGGAGAACGCCTCGTTTGACCCCAATCTGGTTCGAACAAGCAAGGAGGGTTGGGAGTTCATGGGCCTCATGATGGTCAGCTCGATCTGGCTGCCAGAACTGAAGAAGTTCGGGATCGATCGGGAAAGGCTGCTTGAGCCATGCGTGAACGTGAACGTAGGCGCCTGGGTGCTCGCTGACGGGATGCACAAGTACGGCAGGACCTGGAAGGCAGTTGGCGCGTACAACACGGGCAAGTACTCCAAGGACGACGATGCCCAGATCCGCTACATCAATAAGGTGTGGAAGAACTTGCAGGGAATAAATCGATGAAGCAGATGTTTGGCGGCGCTTTTGCTGCAATGGTCGTTGGGTGGGTGGTTTACTCAGCAATCGCCCCGGAGCCGTGCGAGCGCGTCTACCGCTCGGCCGGGCCGGTGCGGATCGGATTCGATGCGGTGCGCTGGGGCGGGCAGAACTTTCTGAGCCAGGATAGCCGGCTGCGTTTGATCAGTTGGAGCATCACGGCGGACAACACAACCCAGAGATTCCTTGGTCGGCTGTTCTACGGCCCGACACTCGACTGCGGGAAGTAATCACAATGAGAGAACCAGACTTATTCTTCAATACCGGGACGCATGATCGTGCGGCGGCGGAATACTTGAACGACATGTTCTCCAGGGCCGCGGTAAGACGTGCCGCCGACATTCACATGTTGTACGAAGCAGAGGGCACCACAATTCAATATGGCATCTCTGGTTCGCTGCATTGGGTCGACCACATTGATCACAACTTCGCTAAGCAACTCGACGAGAAGCTCCGGGCCCGTGCCAACATTGCCGCCTCGGATCGTCATAAGCCACTGGATGGGCGTCTAAGACTCAAATTTCCTGACCGGGCGGTTGACGTTCGGGTGTCGATCCTGCCGACACTGACCGGGCAAAAGATCGTTTGTCGCCTGATGGACAATACTGCCTCCGTTGCGAGTCTCGACGAGATTGAGATGACGCCGATGGCACGGTCTTGCTTAGAGGACATCCTGCAAGAGCCGAATGGCCTTTTTCTCGTCTGTGGCCCCACGGGGTCGGGGAAGAGCACAACTCTGTATGCCGCGCTTCAGCATCTCAACAATGGGAAGCGGAACATCCTGACGCTCGAGCAGCCCGTCGAGAAGGTCCTCCCTGGGCTCACACAGGTCAACATCAATCAGCACATCTCGTTTGCCGAGGGTTGCGTGCAGCACTCCGCCAAGCGCCGCATGTCATTCTGGTTGGTGAGATCCGCGACGTCGAGACCGCGATGATTGCCATCCAGGCAGCAAACACCGGGCACCTGGTGGTTGCTACCGTTCACGCGAATAACTCGGCGATGGCGATCACACGTCTACTCGATATGGGTGTGGACGTTCAGACGCTGGCCGATGCTCTCCGCGGTGTCCTCTCCCAACGGCTCGTGGAAATTCTGCGGCCAGATCCGGAGAGAGGGACCCGGGCTCCGACCGAAGCCGAAGTGGACTGGATGGAGGTTGCCGGTATCCATCACGCCGGTCTCAAATTCCCCGCAGGCGTACAGGAGACCGACTATGAGGGCCGGATGCCGGTTATGGAGTTGATTCGGGCCGATGCTGCGGTGCGAGCGGCAATGCTCGCGATGAGCGGGGAGATGGCGGTTTTCAATGCAGCCATGCGCCAATCGCAGTTCGAAACCATGGCGCAAGCCGTGACGCGCATGGCCGCAGCCGGTTTGACCTCCATCGAGAAGGCCATGCAGCTTGATCGGGCCGAAGCGTTGGCGCCTGAGACGAAGCGCGTCGGTCAAGTTCTCGTGGAGCTCGGACACATCACGCCTGAGGAGGCGTATGCAGCGGCCGTACGGCAGATCGAGCTCCGTAAGGGTGGCAAGGTTCGGCGGCTCGGACAGATCCTCGTCGAAGAAGGGATCTGTACCGCACGGGAGGTGATCCGGGCAGTTGGTTACACCCAGGGCGCTCCGGAATTGGTCCGGTACTTCATCACCACCGGCAAGGTGTCGGCAGATCTGGCGAAAGAGATGGAGACGCGATGGCGCCAAGAGCGGACCAGTTGCTCACTCTTTGACCTATATATTGAACACAAGCACCTTACAGAGGAAGATTTCAATGAACCGTCGCTCCTTTTCTTCAATGGCCGTCGCGTTGTTCGGCCTGCCGCTGACGACGCTGGCACAGGAGTCGTCACAGGGGTCGTCGGCACCGCAGCTGCCCTATAGGGAAGTCCCGCGGGAAGCGGAGGACAGTAAGAAGGTCCTGATCTTCATCTCTCTGACTTGCCCTGTTTGCGCCGCGTACCACGAGCAGATTGCGAAGTGGGCACTGTCGCTACCTAAGGGCTGGAGTGCGGAGTTTGTGCCGGTTGTCGAGGCACATCGTGACACCGTCATCGCTGCGAGGGCCTTCTATGCGGCCAAGGCTTTGAATGCCACGTACCTTCCTGCGTTCTTGAGCTACGCCTACTCCGCTATTCAGGACCGCGGTATGCCGGTGAGTGACGGCAAGACTTGGAGCTTCATTGCCTCGTCATCCCATTTGCAGGGGTTTGATGCTGCATGGAAGAACGTGAACCCCGCTACAGTCCAGGCCGCATTCAACAAGCTCATCCGGTACCGGATCGATGCGACGCCGTCTATTGCGATCGGTGGTCGCTATGTCATCACGCCCGACAGCACGAACGGCGACCAGGAGCTCTTCTTCAAGCTTGCAAATGGCATGGTCTCGAAGGCCATGACCGGCTGAACACTGGCCTTGGCGAGCGGCGCCGATGGTAGCTGCTCGCCAGCCCAGATCCTGATGCTTCAACTTCCCATGATTTGATTGCTGGGCCTGAACAGTCTCAATAGGCACCACCCCGCCAATACGGTTTGCGATCTCTCTCCTGAGATCATCCGGCGCTACATGAACCGGCACCAGGCGCTCCTCGACCAAGAACCCTGTCAGTTGATCGGCAAATGTCTCGGCGGCCCATTCACTTCCCTCTGCAATGCGTTTCTGCCGCGCAATCAAGGCGGCCTGGATCGCGAGCACGCCGCGATCGGAGAGGCCAATCCGCTTGATCTTCACTAGGCCCTTTATCTCGTCGTCCATACCCGCCAATCCAAGATCCATCTGACTATCGGTTGCTCAAAGAAAAGCCCCGGATTTCGGGGCTGTTTCCAATCCTTCAGCGACGTACAGGGTCTATCGACCACGCACGCCTCGGCGCAGGTCCTCCATCTCCTGGTTATGCATGACCTCTTGCCGGTGGATGTTCGCCTCGTACTTTGAGAGCTCGAGGAGACCAGCACCGCCTGCCGCTTTCCCGGTGGCCACGGCCTGCCGTGTAGCGTTCTGCGCAACGAACCCGAAAGTTGCGTCGGCCGGTAGCCCATCCTTACCAACCGATGCGCCAAACTTCTGCGAGTATGTCTCGGCCGAACGCAGAAGATCCTTCTCAGCTTTGATGACATTGGCGCCGGCCTTCCCATAGGCCTCCAGGAAATCGTCAGTGCTCTTGAAGCCAAGGTTCGCGACTTGTCGAGCGTCGAGGACCTTCTTGCCACCGAGCAATGCGCCGTTCGGAGACTTGAAGGCGCCCTCCAGCCTTGCCATCTCCTTCGCGGCCGTCGAGACACCTGCTTTCGCTGCTTGGACGCCTTGCCACCCCTTCTTTGCGGCTGCAGATACATCGTAGAGCTTCTTGAGTCCACCGGCGGCGCGCATCACGGGTAGCATGGTGACACCGGCTTCGATGCCGGCGGCCATATAGGGGTGGGCCTTCTCGAAGTCACCCCACGCCATACCTGCTCCCGCGAAGCCGCTCTTGACGGTACCCACTTCACGATGGAACGTGTCTCGCACCTGCTCGGGCGAGATCACAGCCGAGGCCGATTGCACCGCATCCTTCTGGTCGGCAATTCCCTGGCCGACCCCGGCGGTGCCGTTTGCAATCTTCTGCTTGTCCGCTTCATAGTTCGGGAGCGAGTTGTTCGTGAGGCGATCCAACCGCGCTTGGAGGTCTCCCGGGCCCGACGCAGGCGCAGCTGGCCCGCCGCCGGCGGCGCCTCCATTGCCGGTATTCCCAGGAGACGTGCCACCGCGAACAGCGGTCGTGCTCGGGCCGGATGCCGCGGCGGCGCGGCCAGACGCGTCCGGGAATGGCCTGCGCTGCCGCTCTGTTGCAGCACATGAGGGTCCTTGAGTGACAAGTTGCCCGCAGCCGGATTGGCCGAAACAGCAGCTGCAGCCGGGGCCACCCCCTGGTTGGCGTTAGGGGAGAAATTGGTTGGCCCGTTGATACCGCTAAGCATGGACATGATCTTGGACGTCGCCCGAAACTGATTCGTGTCCGCAAGCGCATTGAATCTGGCAACCTCTTCGCCCCCGCTGATGTTACCAGCCCGTTGGATGCGGTTCTGATGCTCGGCAAGCTTCGCCTGGTAGCCGGGGACGTTTGCTATCGCGCTGCTGTTCATTTGATCAAGCTCGTTCCGGGCGGCGGGATTCGCGAGAATCATCGGACCGAGTTCTTGGTCACGAACCGAGAAGCTCGTGTCCATCGATGTCTTCATGCTCACTGCTTCCTGATAGCGCTGCTCTGCGGACTGGACGCGAGCAGTAGACTGACGGAGGGACGCCGAGAGGCCCTGCGCTGTCTTCGTGTCCTCGCCGGAGTACCGATCCATGGAATTCTGGGCACGATTAGTTATGCTGTCGGTCCATGACTGGTCAGTACTCACCTTTTGTGACATCGTCTTCGAAAAGTCCTGGGCGCTGACTCTACCTTTCGTGGCAGTCGCTGCGGCCTGTGCCGAAGCCTCAACGCCGCCAAATGGGCTCTTGAATCCCGCGCTTGCGGTGATCGCCGCTTGGAAGGCTGATTTCTCCTCTGCCGAGAACTTGTGCGAATCCATCGCGCTCTCGGCGGCCTCCTGCACCTTCGAGGCGCGACTTCCGTAGTCCTTACTCATCGCCGTGATATCGGATTCGCTAGACTTAAAGCCGCTCGAATGAGCCTTCATATAGCTCATCATCTTCTCGAACGAGGCTGCCGCTTCGGCCTTCGTCGACTGCACGTCCGCACTAGCACTGGAAACGTTGTTGTCAAGCATCTGGCCTGCGCTGTGAGCGCGAAGAGCAGCATCTGCGCGTGTCATTCCAGACAGCGGATTTCCGGTGATCGCTGCACTAGATTGAGTGGCCGCGCCGACATCCGTGATAGGCCCGTTACGCATGATGTCAGGGCTTGTCTGCTTCTCGTCAACATGGTCGCGCCCTGACCACCGCCCGGCAAGAGAGGCCATGGACATGGCGGTGCCTGTCAGCATGGCGAGTGAAACCAGTGGCGTCGCCGCGAGCATGTCAGACGCCACCGAGAGTCGAGTGGCCAGGATGTCGTAGTAGATCGCCGGGAAGTTTGAAAGCGTCAGCATCCCGGAATCAATCTGGGACAGCTTCTCGGCAACGTCGTTCTGGATATACATCTGGATCACTGCCGAAAACGGCAGCCAGCTCGACGTCCAGACACCGAACAGGAGGTACTTGATGTACATGCCCAGTGCGCCGCCGCCCTTCATTACGCCGTAGATGATGACCAATGGCGCGAAGCTGAAGAACATCAGCTGCATGAACACCATCGCCGGCATCATGGTCTTGGAGAAGAACGAGCCGGCGGCTGCAGAGTCGGTTCGGCTCTGCTCGAACGCCTGGGTCAACTGAACATTGCACTGATTGAAACTCCCCTGATCAGTGTTGCTCGACATGCAGTTGAACGTGTTAGCGATCGTGTTGTACGTCAGTGCGTTGATCATGAAGTCGCGCGAACTCTGGGCCATGCCTAGCGAGTCCGTTGCCGTCTTCCACCCGCCAGGTAGCACGTTCTGCAGCACGTCCTCGACATCGCCTTGGCCCACGCATTGCCCGTGGGGCTCTTCTCCTTCATGTTCTTGTTGATCAGCTCCTTGAGGCCACGGTTGGTGCCATTGAGGAACCGGACGTTGGCGTCCTGCGAGATCAGTGCTGCCGATTCGTTGCAGGAGAGTGACTGGCCTTGCGGATTTGCAGCGTTCCAGTAGGTAGTGATGCCGTTGTCGCGTGCATGGGTCAGAATGTAGTTCAGCGAATTTGCGCTTGATTTCATCGCGTCCATTGAGAACGAGGTCGCGTTCGGCGTGCAGTCCAGGATGAATGTCCGAATGCTGGCAGACAAGAACACGTCAGCATTGTCAAAGCCCCTGCGCAACGAGTACAGAAGCTTGAGCGGCGTCACAAATCCGTCCGACGTGACAGCCATATAGCTGCCGTTCACGCTTTGGAAGGCGGTATTAGACAGCTGGAAGAGCTTGTGGCTTGCCGTCGTGAAGGCGCTTGCAGGAAGCGAGACGATCATCGGCACATTGTCGACCCTCGCGACGCTTCCCGTGTAGATGTCATTGACCAGCACGGAGGTAGGTATGGTGGTGGTCCAGACCACGGCAAAGAAGCCAAACAATGCGCTGACCGGGCCCATGGCGCCGGGGACAGGCCCGTCGCTCTGCTTGCCGATCATGTACAGGATGCCGGAGATCAGTGCCACAAGCCCGCCAACCAGAAACGTGCTGTTCAGGAAGCCCTGCTGGTTGAGGATCATGGCCACCGCGTTGAGGGCGGCATAGAACGAGCTCGGGTCGCCGACGACGTAGATGTTGAAGTCGAGCATAGCAGTCCCTTATCGGATTTCCGGCTTCACGAAGACGGCCGGATTGTCCTGGTTGATGGCTTTCGTGTAGGCAATTGCCTCATTGATGGCAGGCAGTTGCTCGGTTGCCGCACGGCGCATGTCAATCACCTCGTGCAGCAGGTCGCTCTGCGCCTTCAATACACGCTCATCGGCGGTGTACTTGGTCCCACCGAAAGCCGCTTGGGCAGCAACAAGCGCCGATTCGGCAAACTTGATGGTGATCTCATTGATGATGACGGGAGCCATCTGCCTTGCGATGTGATCAGCGGCGCCAGGCATTGCCTGAACCTTCTTCATCATCCCAAGCACCGGCGCACTCACGAGGCCGATGAACGTCTTCTGCTGGCTGGTGAAGTTGCAGGCATTGCCAGAGCAGAAGATCAGCTTTCCGACGATCGAATCTGCCGTGGTGGTGGCTCCCGTCGCATCTCCAAGAAGCATCGTGTAGACGTAGCCGCGGACGCCGCTGAAGTTGATCGACGCGCGGGAGATCCTCCGGCAGCTGCCTTCGTCATATCCATCTTGGCAGCGAAGCACGTAGACAGGCTTCTCACCGCCCATATTGCCATCGCGAAGGTCCGGGAGGCGCAGAGTCGGCGACCAGTAGCGACCGTTGTCGACTTGCACGCTGCCGTCCGGGTTCGTCTGGTCGGAGTCGTTTTCTGGCCCCACGACGACCGCACCCACGAGACTCATGACGATCTCATTCGCACCATCCGGATTGGTTTCGGCGGTCGATGGATTCCCAAGCATTTCACCGGCCTTGCTCGACTTCAATGCCTTCCATGTCATGTTCCCCAGTTCAGGAGCTTTGCCGCTCGCCGCAGCAGCTCGCGTGCCGGAGTTCGGTTCCGGAAGAAAGCTGTTGATTCCCGCGAAGAAGTCAGTGATAGCGCCAGAGGCAGTCTCCACTTCGGGGGCTATCTTCTGACCGACAAAACTACGGATCGCATCACTGGCGCCGGACTTGTCCATAATCGTGGTGGCCAGCGAGCACGTATTCTTCATCATCGAGTTCAGGGCAGCGATCTTGTTCTGGAAGTCCTGCATCAGCTTGCCCAGGGCCGGGTTGATCGCATCGATCGCGGCCTTGAATGCGACGCCGACGGCGTTCGCGGCAATCTGGCGGAACAGCGCAACGAGCTGATCGGCGTTGATGAAGGAGAACGAGCCACCGAAGAGGTCGATGCCGCCACACCCGGCAGAGATGCGCGGAGGATCGAACGCGATGAGGTTGATGTTGCGGATGGGCATGCGTACCGATGCGCCGCCGCCGACCAGGCCGCCTCGGGACTGATTGGTGAACGATGACGGTGTGGTGCTGTTCGACATAAACATGCCGTCAAGAGCGTCTTGCAGCCCGGCATGCGCGGCACCTGGGAGCCCCAGAAGCCAAGTCATCAACGATAGCGTGACGACAATCCGCTTGAGATTTAGTTTCATGGTGGTGCTCCGCATTAGTAGCGCCCGTCAAGGCGGTCTTTCAGATACTTCACCCAGGCTTTCGGGTCATCGCCAGCGCCCTTCTTCATGTCCTCGTTGGACAGAACACCGCGGTCGTATGTCCGGATCTTCGCGGCCAGGTCGGGTGGCAACAGGTTGTTCGATTCAGCAGCAATGATGATTCGCTGTTCAAGCTGGTCCTGAGCCATCATTCCCTGCGAGACCACGAAATAGTTGTTGGGCGGAACCACAAGAACTGTCGTGGGCGTCAGGCGGAGATTCAGGAGCTTGGCGTGGCCGTTGTCGTTCGCAAACGTTGGAACATTTGGCAATGGCCTGCCATCCATCGAGATGAACTTTGTGATGAATCCGTACTTCTTGCTGATCTCCTGGACGCTATTGGCCTGGGGGCGGCAATACTCACACTTCGAATCAAAGAAGACCCAAAGACCGCCTACCTTTGCAATGTGCTTGAGCGCCTCGGAGGTACCTTGACCAAGCTGCCGCAGGAAGAACGCCTTGGTGTAAGCGGCAATCGGTACGCGGTTGTTCTCATCAAGGAATGGATCGGCGGCGACCACTCGCTGGGTCATCTCCGCATAGCGTTGGGATTTGTCCATGGCGACCCGCTGCGCGTACAAGTACGCTTCGACGTTCTCTCTCGTCGGATCATTGATCGCGGCGTCGAGGAGCTTAGGCATGCTTGCGCGGAGCCATTCCACAGAGAAGGGCTCGTCCTGAGCCTTTTCAGGCTTTTTTGGTTGGGCGGTATCCTGCTTCTTCGGTGGTGCAGGTGGCTGCTGTGCCGGCGGTTCGGGAGGGATCTCATCCTTCGGATCTTGGTACCAGAACCACCCTTCCGCTTTCCGTTCAAGGAAGCGAGTCGGTGTACCGTCGTCTTCCCTGGCTTGCGCGGCTCCGACGGTAAGGGAGAGCAGTGCCAGTACGAGGAGTGTCTTTGCCATTCTTTACCCGTAGCAGTTGGCTGTAGTCACGTGTGGATCAGATGAGCGGCGTCACAGAGCCAACCAACGACCGTTGGTCCAGGAAGCCCAGTAACGGCCGTCATAGCTACGCGGAAGCGTTCCGATCACGAAGAGCTTTCCAGGAGGCACAACCTCCTCCCGGTCAAAAGCTCCCGGACCACGGCCGAGCTTCTGGTTGAGCACTAGGTCCCCGATGTACTTTCCATTCACATACGCTCGGTCGTTTGTCACCCGGACCGTGTCGCCCGGAAGGCCGGCTACCTGCTTGGCTATCATTTTTCCGTTGAAGGGTTCGAGCATCAGCCCCTTGGGGGCGATGAACGCGATGATGTCACCGCGTTGGACAGACTTCGGGGCGCCAAGCTTCACCCAATACAGCCGCTCAGGCATGCATCGGATCGGCGTAAGGTCGAGCCCAATCTGGTAGTGCTTGCGGAACTCGGTGACGGCAGCCAAAGCCACGAGGAAGCTCAATACAGTCCACAGCAGCGAGGCACGAAGGAACCGAATGCGGTTCTGGTCCTTCATCCCGAGCCGAATGCGATCGAGATACTGATGGATCGGGTAGTGGAATCGCATCAGTTCACTCGATCTTGATTCCGAGCTTCTGCGCGACTGCTGCAGTCACATCCACGCTGCCGGGCCTGTTCAGCACGACAGAGGAGTTCACGACGATGATGCCGGCCTGGGTGTACTCCGACAGTGCGTTGTTCAGTTGTTGCACGAACTCTTTGCCCTGAGATTCCGCCTGTTCGACTGTCATCCCGGGTTTCGAGAGTGCCGCCTTCGCCTGGAGCTCTACCAGCTTTGCCCCATCAACCATGACCACCGGCGTCGCTTGAGCGCGATCGCCGGTAGCGAAGCTCCAGGTCAGGACGCTGGCGAACGCCGAAAACAGCGCGGCAACGATGATCGTCGTCAGGAGCGACACGCCCCCTTGATCAGGCGAGCGGCTCGGGGTGGCAGAGGACGGCTGAGTGGAGTGAGCAGTGGTGTCGGTGTCTTGGGTCATGGTGTGCTCGGGTAAGAAAAGTGTTCTGCAGGAAGCGCGATGGTCCAGCGGACAGAAACTCGCACATTTGGTAATTACGGAAGCATAACACGTACGGATACGACGTATGGCTAGAAGTGCGTGGTGAAAAGAAGAATGCCCGCAATTGCGGGCATTTTCCGAGGATCGTGTCGTATCTGCTACGCGGCCAGGAGCGCGTCCTCGGCTGCCGCTGCTTCCTGGTCGATAAAGCGATGGACTGCTTCGACGACACTATCCCCGCGGTCGATGGCATCGAAGATGGTGTCGCGCTCGTCATCCTTGGTGGAGAACAGGACCTGTGTGAAGCGGTCAACGGTTAGCCGGAAAATGCCCCACTGGCTTTCGCTCTGCTTCACCATGACTTCCGAGTACTTTCCGGGAATCGTATGCACAGTCTTGAGCATATGCGCACCGTAGGGCTCGATCTTGAAGTGCCCGCCTGCGATCGCACCGTCAATGGACTCGCTGTTCTGCTTCAGGATGAACTGCCATGCCGAGTTGGCGGCAATTGCGCGAGCGTTCGGCGAGTTGTAGAGGTCTTCAATCGATTGCGTGACGATCAGCACGGCGCCCTTCTCCTTTCGCGCCTTGCGATAGAGGGCCTCCATTGCCTTGCCCATGACGGGGTCGTCGAGCAGTTCCCAGGCCTCGTCAATGATCAGGATCTTCTTCCGACCACGTGTGAGGAACATGTCGTAGTTGATGCGCGACATCAACTGAAGCAGCACAACCTGCTGGAGCGCCTTCCGACCCTTCAGGTCGCTAAGTTCCAGAACAACGAAAGCGTTGTTCATGTCCAGGTTGTTTTCGCCCTCGAACCATCGAGTGTAGGCCCCGCCTGCGAACGGATAAAGCTGACGGCCAAGGCGCTGGGTGTCTTCGTCGGGCTGCTGCAGGCAGAACTCGGCCACCGCCTTGACGGACGCGTTGCGGCCATACTTTTGATAGACGCTGGTGATCGCCTCTTCAAGACGGGACATCGCATACGCACCCAACGCCTCGTCGGGGCTGCCATTTTGGCGATCATCGCCTTGATGATGTCCATTTCCTCCTCGAGGTTGTCTATGAAGGTGAATGGATTCAGGCACAGATCAGAGTCAGCCTTGAACTCGACAAATGAGCCCTTGGCTGCCTTGCATAGCTTGAAGTATGAGCGACCGGCATCAATTGCCCAGACTTTTGCGCCCTCGGCCAGGTAGTCGCTGACGATCTTCTGGGTAAGGAACGACTTACCGGCGCCGGCCTCGGCGAACACGATGCCGTTGTAATTGGTTGTTGACTCGTACAGATCGATCAGCGCAGGTTGTCCGCGGCGCGTTACGAGGAGGAGCGCCCCATTTCGCCCGCTGCCGGTCCATTCACCGATGACTGGCATGAACTGCACGGCGTGGGTGACGCCCATCGTGTGAAACCGGAACAGATTCTGGATTCCCTCGAGAGATGTGTTCAGAGGCAGGAGGTTGTTCCAGAGGGGCTCGAGAATACGGCTGTCCTCTCGGATCTCGAATGCCAGACTGGTGTAGTAGGCGCGCAGGCCGGCCGCGAGCTTGTTGAGCTTCTCCTTGCTGCGGGAGAACAGGAAGAGCGTGAAGTTCGCCTCACAGACGATGGAGCCCTTGCCTTCGATGTCGTGGACCAGGACGTCCATTCCATGCTTCTTGTAGCCAAGAGCTGGGATCAGGTGCGCCGTTGGGCCGAATACCTGGTGATTCAGCATGGAGGATCGGCTTTTGACCCAGTCGACCTTCTTCACCTGATCAGGGTAGTGAAGGGTCAGCACCATGTAGTAGGGGTCTGTGATCTGGTTCGACAGGCCCAGGGGTCGCCAATCATGTGGTTCATGATGGCCAAGCTCGCCCTTTTCGGGAAGTGCTTGACGCTCATGACCTTGGCGAAGTGCGCCCCATCATTGAAGTTGATGAGCTTCGGATCGTCGTAGTTGATCGAGTCACCGGGGAAGAAGACCTGCTCTCGGATAGGACGGGTTTCGTCGTAGTGGAAGCTCGGGTGCTCGTACATATTCGCGATCAGGCGGAGAAGAACGAGGTATCCCTGAGCGTCGAGCTGGACGGTCTGGAGTTCTGCGGCCTTGAATGCTTCCTGAACGCGGTCGACTGTCTCCCGAGCAGCCGCGATATCCGCGGCGGAGGGGAGTGCGCGAGCGCAAGGCGTCTTGATCGTAAGGATGAGCCGCTGCCGGTTCACCAATACGCCACTGCGGGTAACCAGAGGCTCATGGCGGCCATTCCGGACGTACGAGACATGCTGCTCTGCGAGCGCGCGGAGCACTTCGTTCTCAGTGTCTTTCCCTGCCATGTACGCGTCGAAGAATTCGTCTGCGTCGGGGGAAGACAGGAGTCCGATTTGAATAAATGTCCCGGCCGGGAACGGCATACTCAACGCCGAGCGGAACTTGTCGACGGTCGCGTCGTCCGCGCCTTTCAGCGGTTCCGCGATGAAGCAAGCGCCCAGATAGTGCTCGCCCTTGTCGGACGCCAGGAGCAGATTTGTATCCGGGTCCCACGCGCGAACAGTGATCTTGGCGTAAGGAACGTTGTCCCGGTCTCCGTCAATGGTGGGCGTGGACTTGGAACCCTTCGATTTTTGAGACCCGAGCATCGTGATTTCCTTGCCTTGTGATTCTGAATGGGGATACGTTTTAGAAGACAAGTTCGCGGCCGGAGCCGCGAACCAGTTTCGAGATTGGCAGTGCAACGCGGCCTCCGACGAAAGCCGGAGGCACGAGCATTACAGAGTTGCCGTGAAAAGACCTTGCAGGACGCCAGGGCCCAGGGAGGCGGACAGAGCCACCGCCACACCGGTCACCACGCTCATCACGGACTGCTTGACGACGCCGATGGCCAGGCCGACAGCCAGCGAGCCGAGCGCGAAAACCGTGCCCAGCGAGCCGGTCATCCAGTCAGACAGTCGGGTCACGATCTGCGCGAACGTGGTATCCGAGGCCGCGGACGCGTTGACCGCAAGCACGAGTGCCATCATGGCCATGGTCAGCAGAGCTTGCTTGTTGTTGGTAATGCGGTTCATGGAAGATTTCTCCTAATGTGGAAATGATCACTCGAGGTTAATGTCCGAGGGAGATGGCATGCCAAGCTTCGTCACATCGGTCCCCTGATACGGCTGGTTGGCGTCTGCCTGCGGCGCATCCCCCCGGGAGTTCTTTGCGCTGCAGGTTTCCCGTTCGGCCGGCCCGATTCCTGGGGAATCGGAGCGACCGCTGCGAGCTCACGATGAGGAACAACCATGCCCTTGCCGGCGAACTCGGACTTGCCGAACGACCAGCGGCGCGGTTGTACCTCGGTGTACAGATATGACGGGTAGTGAAGATCGTCCTTGCTATCGATCCACGGAGCGATCCAGATGCGCATGACCTGCGCCGGCTTGCGGACCGGGCGTGCCGTTCCGTTGGCCTGGGCGGAACCCGGGACGGACGTTTGGATCAGCCCTGGCGCACCTGCGGCAACACCGCCGGTGAGCTCAGGGCGCGCAACGTTTCCCTGATCGTCCCCGCCTGAACGCCACGAGCTCCTGAAGACCCAAAGGGGCGATCGCTCTCCGTCGGTTGCGGCATCTGGTTCGTCGATTTGTAGACGGCCAGCGGCGTCTTGCAGATGATTCCCTGCGGCATACCCGGGCACGAGAAGGAATCGTTGTCCGCTGTGTTCAAGATCGATGAGCAGCCGGTCGCGAGCAGTGGAAGCGTCGCGAGAAGAAGTCGAAATTTCATGGTGGGCCTCCTTGACCCGTTTACTTGAGTTCGACGCCCTTGATGAGGACGACAGTCAGCTTGCGGCCAGCATCAATCTCGACCACCGGCGTCATCTCCTTTGCCAGTTCCAGGTAGAACTGCGAAACCATGGTCGCGGAGGAGGAGAAGCCTTTTGCCACGCCGGTTTCGAGGATCGATTGAGGCGTCGCGCGTTGGGTACTGATGAAGTTGTTGCCGCCGGTGCTCAGGTCCAGGCGGGGCACTTGCGTTGGCGTGAGCGCCGTTGCGAAGCCGCTCAGGACACCAGCCGTGAGAGCCTGCGCGATCTTCTGCCCCTGTTTGGAGACGAGGCGGCCACGAGCGCCAACCCGGCCGTCCTCGCCGACTACGTAGCCGTCGACCTTGGCTTCCATGGTTTTGCCTCCTTCGCGGACACAGGAAAGGGTTTCAGTCCTGAGTTGGGCCCGCTCGCTCGACAAGATCCCGAAGCCGGATACCAGTACAAAGCACTCCTTGATATCGTGGCTGTACTGATTCGGCAGCAGCGCTTCAGTCTTGATCCGCATCACAGCCGGCATGGGATTCTTCTGCGCAACCGAGTTGGTGGGCGCATCCATACCGTTCAGAAGGATCGCTTCGAACATGGAGCCCGCGGTGAGGTACGGTGTCGGCTTCGATTCCTGCTTGGCTTGAGCTACAGTGGCCGTGGCTGCATTGCCCGATACTCGAATGCGCGATACTTCCTGCTCTTTGGCACGCTCTGGCGGTTCCTCTCCGGCCTTCCCACCTTCGGTCGGAACCGGCAACGGGTCGGAGAGTGCCGGCGCCTTCCCAGGGGCGGTGCCTTTGCGCTCCATGGCCTCGAGGCGGCCCTTCATTTCCATGAGTTCTTTCATCATGTCCGAGGTAACGCCGTTTGCCGGCTGCTTGCGTTCCCTCTCCATCTCGTCGATCCGTGCCTGAAGAGCCCTGCTGTCTTTCGCGGCTGCCTCCAGATCGCCCTTGAGTCTGTCGACGTCTTTCTGGGTGGCAGAGTTCTGCGCGGACAGCTGTTCCCCGTGGTGTCCTTGGGCTTGGGAAGCAGCATGTTGCTTACCGTTGGCTGCTCAACCTGCTTACGGGGCTTGCTGTGCGGTTTGATGAACAGCGACCCGATAGCCACCATCGAGCCGAAAAGCACTGCGATTGCGATGACCGTTCGGGACCGTGGTGGCAAGTCCAGCCACTTCTTCTTGAACTTGTCGGAAAGCGACTCAGACATGTCAGTTGCTCTCCGTCTTGTCGGAAACGATGAACACTTCGGTCGACTCGCCCTTGCGCAACGCGGCGTATGGGAAGAAGGCCACGGCACGCACGCCGTCGGTGTAGAACGCGCCCTCGTCGAGATCGACGCTATCGGCCGAGGCCTCGATGCGGTAGCGGAAGATGTCGTAGGTAGGGCCCGAGTAGCGGGTCAATGGGTAGGCGATCACCGGCCCCATCCGTGCGACTGACTTCGGAAGAACGCCGTCCGAGAAGCCTTCCGGCACCTTGCCAAGAGCGATCTGACGCAGAACGTAGCGCAAGCGATCGGTATAGACCGAGCTGTCGGCGCCCCGCTCTTCGTCGCCGGGCACTGCGCCCGTGCTTGCAGCGGGCTTGTCCAGTTGGAGGGTGATCGTCTGTGCAGGGAGGCTCTTGGGACGAGCGTCAGCGAAACGACAGGATCGTTTGGCTTGTCACCGGTCACATACAGTGCCACCGAGCGATCGGTCTTCATCGTGACGTAGAGGGACTGCCCCACCGCCTTTACTTCGACGTCAGCCGATTGCCCGTCGATGGCCTGGGGGTTTGCAAACGGTGTCGCGATACGATTGGGCAGGCCCGACGAAACGTTGATCACCTCATTGCGGTCTGGGCTCACGCGGACAACCTGCGGCTTGTACACCTGGGTGTCGCCTGGCATGGTGCCCAAGCCGGGCAGGTTCTGTGCGGGGACTTTCTGTACCCGCTTGGCGGCAATCTCCGCGAGGCGAGACTCTGCCGCCGAGAGCTTCTTGCCGGGGACCGGCGGGGGCAGTTCGTCCGCGAGGACTGGTAGCGCGATCAGCGCGGCGACAGCTAGTGCGAGGCGCTTCATTGCGCAACCTCCTTGGTTGTGTTCAGGGGCTGGATGCTCACGGATTCGGCGGCCTGCTGCTTGAGGATCTGATCGGCCTGCGTAGCAGCACTCTCCGCTTGTCGACGGCGGGCCTCTTGAGCGAGGACCGGATTCTTCTCGATCCACGTGAGCGTATGAGGGTCGGAGCCTTCGTAATGGTCAAGGCTGTCCACCCATGGACGCCCGTCACGCATGACGACCTTCATCTCGATTACATAGTTCTTCGTATCCTTGCCGCCGATGCTCTGGGTGGTCATCTGGCCAAGGATGAAGACCTTCTCCGTCTCCTTCTCGGAAACAACCTTCGACGGGTCGAAGCGAACCGAGCCGCCGTTGTGTTTGAAGACTGGGTTCTTGCTCAGCACCAGCAGTTGCTGACGAACGTTGGTGTAGACCCGTGGGGTGACCAGGCCAGAAAGCCGCTCGATCACGAAATCGACGTTCTTCGGAGTGATGTTCGCTGTGAGCGTCGCCACGTACGACCCGAAGCTCTCCAGATACTCCTGGTCGGCAGATTCCCAGCCAACGGAGACCGCCTTTGTGAGGTGTGGCGGCACGATGCGAGTGACTTCGTGGTCGGTGACCAGCTTGCCAACGGCAATGACCACGCCCACGGCAAGAATGACGTTCGACAGAATCATTACGCTGGCCAGCTTGTTGGAGCCCTCCCATGTGGAGGTAAGCAGCGGCATCTTCATCAAAACTCCGTTCGGTTGCTGTACGGATACATAACACGTACCGATAATAGATAACTAAAAAAGGGCGGGTTCTAGTAGAAGAAGTCGCGCTTCGAGGAGTCCTGATACTGCTTGTTCAGCGCCATGAGCCCAGCCCAATAGCACAGGTGGTAGAGGATGCCTTCCAGCGAACCATTCTTGAAGCGTCGGAACGCCTTCACTGCCCCGTAACCGAGCGCCATGCTGACGAGCGTGAAGTAGCCGCCCAGTGAGATTCCGCCGGCTAAACAACCGATGAAAATGATGGCTTCGTCAAGTTCCCAGAAGAACAGCTGGGGTTGATTGTCGACGTAGCGCGGGATATCAATCTCTTTCACTGGCCTGCCCCCTGCGGAAATGCCAGGACGTCAATGACCGCCCGCCGGTTCCGTACGCCATCACCAGGGGCAACCGGCTCGAGTTTGCCCCGCCCTTCAACACTGATCCGAGCGGGATCGACGCCCTTTGCCGTCAGGTAGCGACGAACCTCGTTTGCGCGGACCTCGGAGAGTCGCTTGTTGTACTGAGCGGTTCCCACCTCGTCGGCGTGGCCGACCACGGTGATGCGCGCCGATGAAGTCTGGGCCTGATTCAGCACTTTGGCCAGCGGGCTCCAAGACACAGGCTTTGCCCGGTTGAACGAGAAATGGAGAGTCGCAGCCGCTACGGGCGTCGAATCCTTGGGCGCGGCGTTCAAGCTGGCTTCCTCTGCCGCCAGGCGAGCTTCCTCCTCCGGTATCAGTGCGCGCGAGCGTGCGGGTTCCATGACCATCCAGAAAGCGCCATCGCGCTTCAGTTGGAAGTTCCGCTGCTGGTCGGACAAAACGTGAGCGCGATGGGCGGGCTCAATTGCGATGCCGTCGCTTTGGGGAACGACGATCTGATGCGCGTCCAGCGCCCACGCCTGCCACGCGAGGCTCGCGAACACAAGGGCGACTGCCGGTTTGAGAAGTCGGGTCATTGCGATACAGGATGATGTGATGGCGAAGAATAACGCGTACCGATAAAGAGTGCAACGATTGCAAACGTTTCGCGAGCACAATAGAATTATAACGACGTGTTAAGTATTCGCAAGCGTAAGCCGAGACAAGTCTGTCCGCAACCCGGCCTGTAGGCCTTATCCGACGTTGTGCCGCATACCTCTTCGCAAGGCATTCCCGCATCAGTCATAGGAGGGTCGATGAATGAGTGAAAACGGCAGCAACAACAGCAAGGGGACCAACTTACCGGTTCCGGGGTGGATGCAAGGACCCTTGGGTGAAGGCTGTGCTCATGTCTGGGACAAGGTGTTTCATACAGATCCAACGTTCACGAAGGAGTTCAGCCACGGCGGGTTCTCAGGTACTGCAGTTACTCCAACCTACCTCGTCCAGAAAGCCACCAAGCTGTTCGGTCCAATGGGACTAGGTTGGGGTGCACCATTGTTTCGGAAGAGATTCTGGAGGGGTCTCCGTTGGGCTGGGACGAGAACGGCAACTCTTGGGGCGCGAGCTGATCCATAAATTGCGCGTTCGCTTCTGGTACGAGATGGAGTGGAGAGGTGAGATTCGACGCGGTGAGATCGAACAGTTCGGCCAGACGACGTTTGTCGGGCGTACGAGCCACGGCGTCTTCACTGACGAAGAGGCGCCAAAGAAGAGCTTCACGGATGGGATGAGCAAATGTATGTCGTTGCTTGGATTCGGCGCTGACGTACATATGAACCTCTTCAGTGACGTGAAGTACTTGGAAGGCCTACACGCCAAGTTTGGTAGTCCGGATCGCGGGCCTGGGCTCACCGACACCCTCCTCCCGGAGCGAGTGGCGTCGATGCAGCACCGCCAAGGCAGCGTGCAGGTGCGCAGAGTCAGCAAGCTGATTCTGCCAAGTCCGATCGCTACACCATGTACAAGACCAGGCTTGACGACCAGAACCAAAAGATCGCCGACGTTGCGATCGCACGACAGACGGTTGAGCAGGACGCAGGGCTCACCAAAGTCGAAAGCGCCCTTCTGTTGAGCCACCCGCGCCTTCAACTCACCCAGCAGTCTCCCAAGGACGAGATTTTTCTTTAACCCACTGCCCCGGTCGCTTCTCGCGCACCGGGGCTTTTTTGCTCGACGCATGCGCACCGGTACCAGGAAAGGATGCAGGTGCGCTGGAAATGGAGGCAGCTCTCATGAGCATTGATCAGATTTATCGGACAAAGCTTGGCGGAACACGCGACACGCTCGCACTCAGTTCCATGGGCGCCGGCGCTTTGATGACATCACCCTACTTTGCCAACATACCGGCGGCTGTCCCAATGGCACTTGGCGCCGCCGGCGCAACATACCTTGGCACAAGGCTATTCGACTTCTGGCGCCAACAGAACATCCTCGAATCGAAGATCAGCATTCAGTCAGCCGCGGCGTTGACCAAGCCGGATGGTCTGTTGCTGGGCTTCACGACAGATACCGGTAAGCCAGTGTATCTGCCAGATGACGACTTGATGCGGCATGGTTTCATCGGCGGCCAGTCCGGCGTGGGGAAGACCGTGATGGGCAGATTGCTGATGTTTCAGCAGATCCAGCGGGGCGGCGGCCTGATTTTCATGGACGGCAAGTTGACTGCAGAGGACATGGAGACGGTCTACCAGTACTGCTGCGCGTGCGGTCGCGAACAGGACTTGCTCATCCTCAACCCCGGTGATCCGGACAAGAGCCACACGTACAGCCCTATTCTGCGCGGGGAGCCAGACGAAGTATCTGCGCGCGTCCTCTCGCTAATTCCGGCAACCGACTCGAATCCCGGGGCGGACCACTATAAGCAGAGCGCAAACCAAGGCATTACAACCCTGGTGGCCGCGATGCAGGCGGCCGGGCTAGCCTACAACTTCATCGACTTCACGATCCTGCTCATGAATCACAGAGCGATGGAGGAGCTCGAGACGCGGCTGAAAAAGACGCGCCCCCATCACGACGCTACGAAGAACCTGTCGCTATTCCTTGAACAGTACAAGGGTGGTGGAAAACCTGGCTCCGGGCTGGAGAACATGGTCGACATCAAGCGGATGCGAGAGACCTTCGGCGGAGTTGGAGGCCGCATGTATATGTTCGGGACCGGTAGCTTCGGCAAGGTCATGAACACCTACACACCGGAGATCGATCTTTTCGAGGCGATCAAAAGCAACAAGATCATCTACGTTGCACTGCCGACCATGGGAAAGAACGAGGCGGCATCGAACTTCGGGAAGATGTTCCTCGGTGATCTTCGTACCGCCATATCTTGGGTGCAGGCACTTCCTGAGAGCCAACGCCCGAATCCTCCCTTCTTCGTCTTCATGGATGAAGCAGGTAGCTACGCTGTGCAATCCCTGGCCCGCCCATTCGAGCAGTCACGCAGCGCACGCATCGCACTCTGGCCCGCGGTACAAACAATGGCCAACCTTGAGTCTGTATCCGATGAGTTCAAGGAGATGGTGATCGGCAACACCTGGACGAAGATCATGTTCAAAGTGGGGACACAGGCGACGGCGGAAGAGTGTGCGGAGCTCATTGGCTACCAAACGGGTATTGCCAAGTCGTTGAGTGCGACACAGAACCAGAGTACGAACTCGCCGTTGCTGAATATGACTCCGGAGGGTGGCGCTGGCGCAGGTTCGGGATTCTCGGAGGGCCAGCGGGAACAGGAGGAATACAAGGTTTCTCCTGACGATCTCAAGGCGCTTGGCAAGGGTGAGTGCATTGTCACGTACGGCGGAGATACGGTCTTTAACCTTCGCGTGCCCATGATCACGATTGACAAGAAACTGCAGCGGGAGATCGGCCCACTCCGCATCAACCACTTCCGACGACCCCAGGTTGAAGGTGCCGACTTCTTCAAGAATGCCGACAAGTATCTCGGGGGAGCAGCGTCCCCAGCGGTGGGCGGAAGAGAGATTTCGGTCAGGAACTGGCGAACGAGTAGCCCCGCGCACGAATTAAGGGCAGGGATTGAGTAGCAGGCCTCCCGCTCGCTCACGACTGGGCGGGAAGGCTGGAACACAACGTACGGAGCAAGATATGAGTGAAAACCTAAACTGGGAGCATGGCTATGATCACGTCGGATTGGATGGTGTTTCTGGTGATCGCGGGGATCTGTCTGACCCTCGCGATGTGCATCGCTGGCTTGAGAGCTTTGATTGTTCCAATCTTTTCAAAGATCTTGACGCCTTCGATCTTAGCGATTCTGACGGCGACGGCGAAATGGCTCCTGTGGGGGATGAAGAAGCTACTGGACTCGCACGTCCTTTTAGCGAAGAACTTGCTCTCGCCGCACTCAGTAATATTCCCAACGCTGGAACGACCCAAAAACGGCGGAAAGAAGATTACCTGAGAAACCTGACAGAGGAGGACTTCGAGGAGGGCGTGGAACGTCTCTGCTACCGGATCGTCAAGGCGAACGTTGAGGCGTTGTTCGACAAACGGACCAAGCCAGATCAACTGGTGAAGGCGGCACAGTGGCTGTTCGGGCGCACGTTGGGCGAAGTGAACTTTGAGCGGTGCTGCGAAACGCTGGGGACGCGCAAGGATGTCCTTCGACTGCGAATTCACTATGAGTTCTGGCGTCGCTGGCTGGTCCTGCCCGTGGAGTTCCCCTTCATGATCGATCCAGTGCCTGATGCCGTCGAGGGGAGATCTACATTGTCGCAGGAGACGAAGGCTACATGTTGGCGCGGGCTGCGTGGTTGCAGCCGGGAATCCGGTCGGCCGCTCTTCTGGAAGAGGCGTCCGGTGGCGAGAACGTGGACCGATATCGCCGGGCGCTGCAGCAGATGGCCGAAAGGTATTTGATGTCGCAACAGAACGACAACTGGTATCTCACTGGCCGGAATCCTACGTTGAGGGCGATCGATCTATCGGCTACGCCGTACCGGCCGCTGGCCAATCAGATCTCCTGGTCGAAGCTGTACTAGCTCCGGGCTAGACTCAACATAAGCCGGCCGCCCTTGGCGGCCGTTGTTCTTTTTTGCGCCGGGACATCAAAAAAAAACCAGCTCTCGGGAGGGGAGCTGGTCGGGAGAAAAGCCTACTCAGGGGTCAGGTAGAGAGGCCATTGGAGGGAATAGTCACGATCCCCAAACTGCTACTGCACGTCTCACTAGGCCGTCAGGCCAAGCAATGGGTGTAATACTAAATGAATCGAAACGATACTTCAAGAGTAGTTATGCGTGTTATGCGCGGATCATGAGCGCCACGAGCGCAGATCGCCGTCATCGACGTGGACGACGCCTTTTGACGGGTAGAAGCCAACTCCGCCCCCCCGCAAGTGCTGAGCGAGCTTGCCCATGTCAGCAACGGAGACGCCGGGGATAAAGATATCCGCAGCGGCCCCTTCATGTGCCTGGAGTCACCCTTCCCGCCGACGGCTTCATTGGTTGGTTTAGTGCGGTAGCCCGAGGTCAATGCGATTACCTTCCGACGTCCGTTCATTTCCGTCCAGCCTTGCATTCCATAGAGAATATCCAGCAGGGTGGTACTCATCTGAACTGCGGCATCGGCACGTACATCGCGCATCAGGCGGCAGATAGCGAGGTAGCCTGGCCACACCACGCGGTCGTTGGCCCAGTATGTCTCGCTGATCTCCTCGATGACTCCCTTACGAACCTCCGTCTTGATCCAAAGGCGCCTTGGGCGCTCCCAGAAATGCGGGTCTGTCCGTGCAAATAATGGGTCGGTGCACGTGGCGATCAACGCGCCGGCAGTGCAGGTAAGAAATCGCCGTCTGTCCAAGGGAATGCACTCCATTGCTGGGCGCTCTTGATGGCCGTCAAGCCTTCACGCCCGTTGGTAAAGCTGGACGCTATTTTAACGCGTATGTGGAAGACTGGCGTAGCGATCCCGCTACAGGTGGGGTACAAAAAGAAAAAGCCCGGCGGGGAAGCCGGGCTTGGGTGACTACATTTTTAGACCGAGTTTGAGCTTGAGCTCCTCGTTGAGATCCTTCGCGCCAGGTGGCAGCGTGTACGTACCGATCGGTCCGCCAACTGCAGCCTCCAGGACAGGTCGAATTTTCTCCAACGCGGTTCGCCCTGCATCATCATCGTCAAATGCAGCCAAAACGTCTGCTCCGCGGAACGTTTCGAACCATTCTGGGCGCCAGTTTTCGCAACCTGGCAGTCCCATTATGCTTCGCTTCGTGCCCAGTGCGACAGCAGACAGCAAGTCGATGCAGCCCTCGGTGATCAAAATGCGTTGCTTCGATTCACCAAGCCATCCCCACGGAGCAATCGTTCCGTAGCGTAGCGATTTGACCTCGTCGGATCGCGTCGCACGCAAGTAGCGAAACTCCGCAGCCCTCCGGTTGTTCGACACCAGAACCAGAGGACGGAAAGCTGCTGCAGGCGCTTTTGATCCTTCCTTCCACAAGCCGGCTCTCGTCATGAGGTCCTGCCCAATGTGGTGAAGTAGAAACTCCTTTGCTTCCTTTGGGTTTGACGGAAGCGTCAGAAGGATGCCCTTTCGACAGGCGGTTCGAGTGATCTCCGGCGAGATTCCTCGACCGGCAAGGTACTCGATACCATCGCGAGACGGTTCGGGCAGCGCAGCAACAAGCTTGGAGAAGACTTCTTCAAGAGCCGAGTCATCCCTCTCGATCGCTGGCTTCGGCTTTGGGGGCGTGTACGAACGGATAGCGTCCGTGTCAGCACCGCTGAGCTCCAGCGCAGTCTCGACGGGAGACTTACCCAAGTACAGAGAAGCAGCTTCAATCACGTCACCGTGCTTGTTGCACGCGAAGCACTTCCAAGTGTCGTCCTTCACACTCACCTTCACCGAACCCTCGGAAGACGCACCGCATTCCGGATTCGGGCAGATCGAGTAACGGATCGTGCCGCTCATGGGCTTGGGGATTGCACCAAGCATGCGCTCGAAGACCCAATCGAGAGGGAAAGCTTTGCGCACCTTGGAGAAATCGACTTTCCAGTCCTTTGGATTGCTGTTAGCCATCTGGATGCTCCTGATGAAATTCCTTGATGCCAGGAGATGAATCACGCAGGTCCATAAGTGGGGCCGTTTGGGTCGTCGCTACCCCGGGGTAGTTTCCCTTGTCCGGTGATGGCCGATAGACTTATGGTTACGTGGTACAGAAGCCCTCTTTGTGGGGTTTGGTCAAGAAACTGCTAATGGAGGTCGAGAATATGGACTATCGATGCGCGGTACAGGCGGTTGCCACGCGAGAGAGAGGCTCCTTGGAGCTAGAGGAGGTGCCGCATCACGTCGTCGTCGATCGCGGACTCGATCTGGTTGAGACAGTCCGAGTACTTGCGGTGGACGAATGCGCTGCCGTCGACATGGTGAACGTCATGAATGATCAGGCCTACGCTACCCTCTCGAGGGTGATCTGACGGCTTTATCAGGCTAAGCGTTTCATACCCCGGTGTCAGGTGCGTTCCGGACGGGGTAACAGGTTGAACTGAAACGCCAACGGTGCGACATCGAGAGGACGCTCTCGAACCGTGAAGTGGGCAAGGCCCCTCGACAGTGAGATGTCGAGGGCCTTGCCTTTTTATGGACACTGAGGCTATCAGACAACATTGCACGTCTGTGCCTTGAGTCATTGCGATACAATGACGGTATGCATACGTGATATGGCGTGACAATGCAATTACGAACGCCGAGCGCCAAATTGACCAGGGACCGAGCCTATGGACATACATCATTCCTGTCCCTCGTGTGAGGGCAAGAAACGGGTGAGTGGTTTCGTTACGGACTCTACAGGAAGGCTCCGTCTGACAAGAACGGCTCCCTGCCCGCAATGTGACGGAGTAGGCACGATAACAGACGAGCAATGCCGCTGGATTGCGATCGGTAGGTCGCACCGCCAAATGCGGTTTGCGCACAAGGAGTCTGCCGCTGCCGCGGCACTGCGCCTCGGTCTGTCCGTGGACCAATTGACCGCGGCCGAGCTCGGGCGCTTGCCCCCCGCCATCCTGGCCCTTCCCGGCTCGCCGCCTGGCCAATCGCCCATCTGAGCTGACGTCTCGCCGGCACCGGCTGTTCCCCGCCGGCGGGCCGCATCAACACAGCTGCAGAGTCACCATTCAGAGGAGAGTCCTTGTTCTCAAACCTGCACCTTTACCGCCTGACCAAGGATTGGCCCATGACATCAGACGGCCTCGAAGCCTTGCTGAAGAAGCGGCCATTTCATCCATGCGGCAGCCAGGATATGAAGTCATCTGGTTGGGTCAGCCCGCGGGACAATGGCCCGCTTGTTCATGCCCATGGGAAGCAGTGGTTGGTTGCCCTCCGCATTGAGACGAAATCGGTGCCCGGGGAGGCCATCCGGAAGTTGGTCGAGCAACGGGCACGTGAGTATGAGGAGCGAAACGGCTATAAGCCGGGCCGCAAGGTGCTCAAGGAGATTAAAGAGCAGGCCCTCACGGAGCTATTGCCACGGGCTTTCCCAAAGCAGGCGACGATTCAGGTGTGGATCAATGCCGCCGATGGATGGGTCGCGATGGATACCTCGACTCCGTCCAAGGCCGACG
This sequence comes from Cupriavidus sp. EM10, assembly GCF_018729255.1. Classification (NCBI taxonomy): domain Bacteria; kingdom Pseudomonadati; phylum Pseudomonadota; class Betaproteobacteria; order Burkholderiales; family Burkholderiaceae; genus Cupriavidus; species Cupriavidus sp. EM10. Next base: position 92,259 of record NZ_CP076062.1, on the reverse strand, counting down.
ACGTGGTTAGCGATCTGATTCGAACGGCTGAAACGATCCCGATCGCGCTGGCCCAAACGAATCTCTCGCCGGCCCAGGCGATGTCCGACTGGCTAACCTCGAACGAAGCACCGTACAACTTCACGGTCGATCGCGAGTGCGAGCTGAAGGGCACAGACGCAGAGAAGCCAACGGTCAAGTACACGCGCCTTTCATTGGAGCGAGACGAGATCCGGCAGCACATCCTCGAGGGAAAGCGTCCCACCAAGCTGGCGATGACGTGGACTGACCGCGTTAGCTTCATCCTCACAGATAAGTGCCAGGTTAAGCGGATTGCGTTCCTCGACGCCGTGATGGGAGAGGTCAATCTCGATGGGGAGGACGCTGAGGCCGTGTTCCAGTCCTCTTTTGCCATCATGACAGGTGAGCTGTCACGTTTTCTCCCGGACCTGATAGAGAGCCTGGGAGGCGAAGCGGAGTACGTTGCAGAGTGACCGCGGCGGGCAGCAATGCCGGGGGCACCAGAGGCCGGACATCGGTGGCAGCGCATGAGCGAGCTGCTGGTCATAGCGGGTGGTGGGAAGTCAGGAATGCACCATCACTCAATTCGTCGTTGAGCCTCCGACTGGGGTATTGAAAGGAAGCGTTTGATGGCATCGGTAAACAAGGTGATTCTGGTCGGGAACCTCGGTGCGGACCCGGAAACCCGCTACATGCCCAGCGGCGATGCCGTGACCAATATCCGGCTGGCGACGACCGACCGCTACAAGGACAAGCAGTCTGGCGAGTTCAAGGAAGCCACCGAATGGCACCGTGTCGCCTTTTTCGGGAAGCTGGCTGAAATTGCAGGTCAGTACCTGCGGAAGGGTTCGTCGGTCTACATCGAAGGCCGCATCCGCACGCGGAAGTGGCAGGATCAGTCTGGCCAGGACAAGTACAGCACCGAGATCATTGCGGACCAAATGCAAATGCTGGGCGGCCGGCAAGGGGGCGCGGACGGACACGATGACGGTCCGCCCCCCAAGAGCAGGGGTATGCAGACGATGGCAACCAGGGAGATAGCACGTTCATCTAAGCCGCCCTCCTCCTCCCGCCGACTCTTCTCAGCCCGCATCGCGGGCTTTTCTTTTGCCGGCAGCACGCGTCCGTGAAGGCCCTACTACTTGCTGTGACGCATATCCGATCGCAAATCAACCCAGAATGGAGATCTGACATGAATCATCAACAGCAAGCTCGGAAAGCCTTTGAGACCGAGTTGAAGGGTATTGGACGCCGAATGGAGGTCGGTTTTGCTCTGGCAGGACGGCGTTTCGAAGTACAGGACTGGGGTCTGATCAACTTCCATGCCACCGAGACGCTGGCCATGCGCGAGATGGAGGGCTCATCGGATGCGCGGATTCTGGCCGTGATACCGGCTGAAGTCCAGTTTGCTGCAAACGGCAACGTTCGTCTGTGGAATTGCCTTGGGGAGCCCGTCGCGCAACGGTGGGACCCACCATCGCAGCAGGAGCTCTTCCGCTCTCATGATCTCCATCTCCCCTATGTCAGGTCATCGCAAGGGTCCGACATCCACTAGGAGATCAAACATGGCAATCCTGCATATCCTCAAACTCGCCGCACTGGCGTTTGTGAACCGTCTCTTTCGTTCTCAGACCGTGTCGACCACAGGGAAAGACCCCAAGGGCTTCAACATCTATGAGTATGAAGGAACGCCGAGCGTCACGCCCGGATACTTCATCGTCCGTTTCCGTCATGTTCTCAATGGTGAAGTTCGGACCAAGCACCGTCAACGCATGACCGACCAGGAATGGAAGGCCACGCGCGAGCGACTGGAGCAAAGCCGCGAGGAGGCCGGGGTGTTTGACACCGCCGCCCTTCCGGCGCTGTCCGTGAATAGCCACGACGGCCACTAGTATCGGAATCAACTGCACAGAAAGGGTCCGCGTCTATCGATGCGGACCCTTTTTCTTACGCGTCATTGCGTGCCATACCAAAGGGCAATGCAAATGCACACTCAACCAATGTCCGGAGTATCGTCATGCAAGTTCAAGAGCAAGAGGTGAAGTTTGAGTCGCTGGAATTGTGCCTGGGTCGTAATGGAGAGGTCAAAACAAGCGGCCTTCTGATCCGGGACCTCGACGGCTACATTGAAATGCAGCCTTTGACGTCGCGCGGGGTGCCTGCACGATGCCTCATGCAGATTCCCAGCGATCAGCGCGTGCTCAATCAAATGGCCGAGGTGTTCACACGCCTGGCCGCGCGAGCTGCTGAGTCGCGTGGAACATAGAAATAAAGGCGGCCCGGATACCGGTGCCGCCTTTTTACTTTCGCCCTCCAGGTGCGCTCGAGTGGTGGTCGTCGGAACTAGATCGCGGTACTGCAGGCCGCCGGCATGGAGCCAACGATACGGACACTTACCGAGTTCGGCTCGACCTTGTCGATCGCGAGATGGGTGCCGGCCATCGAAATCAGCCGCAGATCATTCATGTATGCCAAGTCGCGCGAGCCGCGGATTCGGCCGGAAGCATCGGTCCGAAGGACGCGGTACTTCGCCACGCCGTCGTTGGCGCCAAGGAATACGGTTGAGATGCCGCAGAGTGCTGGCCCGCTGGTCCGAGACTTGGTGATCACCATGTCGCCCGGGGTGATCGAGACAGGTTCCTGCATCTCGTAGGTATCTCCCGTCGCCTTCAGTGCGTTCTCGAGTACTGCGCCGGTGTCCGTAATGGCGAAGTAGCGATTCCGGGCGAAGAGCGAGCTGCTCTCAGGGCGGCCTTGACCAGATAGAAGGTCCTCCCTCCTTGTCGACGATCTTTGCCGCCGGCGCAACGCGGGCGCCAGCCTTGAGGGACAGGGAAGCGTCGCCGGCCTCGAGCTTCACCTCTCGGACAACCTCCAGGAGCGGCGTGGTCGTCTTGGTCGAGACCGTGAACTCCATGAGCTTTGCACCTGGTGCGGCGGTACGTGTGTCGCCGGGTTTGACCCCGTCGGCGCCATTGATGCGCTCGACCGCCGGGCGAACCTGCTCGACAGGTACAACGTTCGGGAAAGTCGATTTCACCGTCGTAGTACCGCCGGCGATCGCGGAGAGGGATAGGGTCGACATGGCCACGGCCATGCCAAGCATTTTCTGCATAATTTTCTCCTTGGTAACCACAAGAACCGGGTTTGGAGGCTGATGTCCTGGGCTCAAGCCCCGCTGGCGGTCGGACCGGTGCCGTCCCGCCAGCAAGGCCCGTTCATCGCAATGTGCCGGGCTGATTCTTGGCTCGGATGGCCGCGAGGCGGTTCTCAGCGAGCTTTGCGATCGTTGGCTGCGCCCGCCGGCGGATCGTGTCCAGGGCTAGCTCGACGGACATGTTGCCGGCCACCGCCGAGTAGGCTGTCTCCGGCGAGCAGCCGTCGTCAAGCACGGATTCGGCCTCCGCACTCGCAACCACAAACGTCGGCACTGCGGTTACCTTGAACGCCTTGAAGAGGTCCGGATGGATCTCCCATGGGGCGCCCGCTCGGTTGACTTCGAGCGCGGCGAGCTTGGTTGCTTTGAGCGACCCGTCCTTGAAACCGCGGACCACCATAACGGCGCCCGTCTCCTTGGCCTGTCGAGCCAGCTCAGTAAGGACGGGCTTTGGCATCGAGAACGAGACAAAGATGATGAGGTCGTTCGCCCCCTGCTTTGCCGGCGCCGGGCCACCCTTCTTGGCCTCTGCATACTGCTGCATGATGTCGTCCAGACTCTGCGTTCGCACTGGCGGCGGCGCCTTAATCGTGGGGACCTCGACCTTGAACGTACCCGGCTTCACCGGCTTGATGTTCTGTCCAAGGACTGCTGCCGCCTCTTCTCGGTGCTTGGCCATTTCTGTCTGGATCTCGGCTTCGGGTGGTAGCGAGAGCGACTGAGCGATGGCCGTGCCAGCCCAGCCATTAGCCAGGAGAAGCGCCGCTGCAGCAATCACGTTTGCGGAATATCGCATAGCCAAAGTCCCTCCAGCCCGGCATGGGCAATTCAGTGTTTGTTTGGGTAAGAATGGGCGATCGCCCGATCGGGTCGCAGCATTTGCCGGCGATCTTGACGGTCTGCGGAATTGGGTACAGGCGCGTGAACTTGTACTGCCGCTTATCCATGATGATCTGCGGGTAGTAGCCGCACATGGCATCGCTGCCGAACGCTGACCACTGCGTTCCGGCGGCATGGAGTTTGGCCAGAACGCGCGTCGTCTGGAGCCGCGCAGTCTGCTCCATGCTCAGGTGAGCCTCATTATTCCCTGTCAGGGGATACATGTGCCCGTAGGCGCCCGCGGCCCAGAAGATCTCTGGGATCGGAAAGCCTGCAGTAGCCGCCACTGCATCGGCTGACATTGCGCCGATGGCAACCATCCCTCCGAACGGGAACGCGTAAGGCGCGATGATGCCGGCGAGCTCATCATCGTTGTGCGTCGGGTCGGCGAAGGACACCCAAGGGATGTCAATGCCCCGCTGGTCCAGACAGGAATCGTCCAGAATCGCGCCCATGACGTACAGTGCCGGATTGATGTAGAGGTTCACCTGCATGAACGACGTCCGGGTAGACCCGATCTCCCCCGACTGGTCATCAGAGATCTGGCCGAAGGCATCGGCATTCACGCCAGTGTTCACCCTCACCCCACCGAGCAGCGGGAAGCAGCCTGGAACGGCAGTCACATCCGTCATCATGTCGAACTCCCAGAATGACGTCGGGATGCCGACTTTCGGCGGGTTCTGGCAAAAGCAGATCGGGTTCACGGGGCCAGAATCGAAGTCGTCCTGGCCGCCCCGAGAAGAGTCGCGGTGCCGAACAACTTGATCGGCATCATGCATGACCAGCACACGTCGGAGATCAGGTTGGGAAACTTGCCCGTGCAAAGCGCGTCGGCGTTCGCAGTGCCAGAACCGAAGAGTGCACCGGCGAGCAGGAGGGCCGCTGAGATGAGTTTCTTCATGGCGCGAACTCCTCGACCTGCAGCATTTTCCCCTTCTGGGAAAGCACTGCCGGGACCCGCTTGATGCCAAAGTGCTGAGTCAAAATGCCCTGCTGGTCAAAGTAGACCGGTCGCTTCCATTCGCGATCTAGTTTCAGGAAAGAGCCCGCGACGAGAACGACCTTGTCGCGGGGATTCTCGTCGATGCGCTTCTTGGCGTACTGGACTTGCTTCGGGTCGCGGCCGTCGATGAACACGATGGCCTTCGACAGAGCAGTGAAATCGAGCGGATTGAGTTTGGTCCCGCGGGAACGAGAACATTGCCCAGGTGATCCTTCACGTTGTCAGGGTAGGTATAGGTAGGATCGAACGTCCACACCTTTGGACCGGTTGCGGTCGATATACCCGGAACTGGAGGGGGATTTTCCAGGTTGGAGAGCTGCTTGTTCCTGTAGTCTTCCCAGAACTTCTTCAGCTGGCCCTGCTTCTCCATGTTGGTCAACCGACCTTTGATCATGTCGACAGCGTCCTGCTCCTGGATGTCCCAGGTATTGCCGTATCGGCCGAGAGACTCGGCAAACGACGCGCAGGCGATGGTAGAGAGTGCCAAGCCAAGGAAGAGCGCTGTAGTGCGGCGGCTTACCTTCATATGGGCTCCGATCAACGAAGTAGATAGCACAAAACCGCGACCTTGGCCGCGGCTTTCGATGCGCCACTCACCGTGAAGGCGAGTGGTTGGGAGACACCTGATTACTTCGCACCATTGAGCCACGCGTCGATTCGCGCAGCGTCAGCGGCGCCCGGCAAGATGCGGCCATCGGCGCTGAACAGGGTCGGGGTGCCCCGCACGCCGAGGCCGTCGCCCAGTGCAGCAATACGCTTGATCGGGTTGTCGCACTTCGCCGCCGGCGCCGGGACGTTCTGGGTGACGAGCTTGTCCCACGCAGCAGCGCGTTGTGCGGCCGGCAGGCACCAGATCGACTCCGACTTGGCACTCGCCTGCGGGTGCAGTGAGTCGAGCGGGAACATGAACGTATAGATGGTCACGTCATCCAGCTGTGGGAACGCTTGCGCTTCGAGCTGCTTGCAATACGGGCAGTCGGGGTCAGAGAAGAGGTAGAGCTTGCGCGTGCCCTTGCCTTTCACGCGCACGATCGCGTCCTGAATGGGCAGCTTGCTGACGTCGATCTTGTTGGCGGCTTCGCGTTTCGAGGCGGTGAGATCCTGGCGCTTTTCCATGTCGTACATGCTGCCGAAGAGGAAGTAGTGCCCTTCCTTGTCGGTGTACGCGATGTTCTTGCCCATGGTGAGCTCGTAGATCCCCGGAATCGGGGTGGCCTCGACGCTGGTGAAGTTCGTGTTGGGATACTTGATCTTCAGTGTCGCCATCACGCTGTCGGTCTCAGGCGAAGCATGGGCAGCGATGGACATGGCGGCAAAGGCCAGAGCAGCAGCAATCTTTTTCATTCGTGTTCCCTCAGGTTCAGTTGTCGGAAGGGGTATCCAAATACGATCGGATCTTCGGTTGCCCGCGTCCTGCGATCAATGAAGATTCATCACACGTAACTATACACGTTATGTATTGAATTGGCGTCTTCTGTATAATTTGACGTCGTGGAGGGCGCGGGTGTGGCGAATGAGCCACATCGGCATGGCGCTTGGTGGATGCAAATCTGGCCGGCGCGGCTGAATTGGCGTGAAATCTCCTTTTGCTCGCCGGAGCGTCCCCTGCCCTCCACAAGGCATCATCTTGGATAGAGCAGCTTCACCCTGGCCCCCCGCCGGGAGAACTGCATTCACTGGCTACGGATTTGAGGGACAGCACGTGACTGAAGGGCGTACGGAATTGCTCTATGCGGCGTTTAGAGAGAGGGTTGAGTATCACCTTCTGTCGGCTCTGGTTCGCGGCAAGGCGACGCTGGGGCGCGACGATGTGTCCGCACAGAATGCACTTGCCCAACTTGAGGCCAGGCTGAAAGCCGTGGGCCGGTGGATTCGAGTTCATGGTTTCGTCGATGTCGCCACATTTGGGCAGCACTCGAGCGCGGCCAACCTTTCGCGCAAGGCAAGGGCCTTGATCAGTGTTCCGGGTGCGACATTGGAGTCAGCGCGGCGAGTCCTGACGGCCGAGCGGGTCGAGTTTCTGTGGGCGGAGCATCTCGCCGCAACGCTTGACGAGGACGAGACTGCAGGGGCGATCGACTGGGTTGAACTCGTGGATGCGCAGGGCAGAATCATTGGCACCGGCAGACCGCGACATGGCTCGCTGGTTTGGGAGCTCGTCGAGCACCTCGCAGAGGACGAATGTGCCGCTCGCACTGTGTCTGCCGCAGCAATGGATGCGGATGCTACCCATGCACGGCATGAAGCCCCCGATCGCGCAGCGGCGCTGGTTGCGGAAGCGAGCTATCAACGTTCAATCGTCGCTGCGGCGTCCTTCTGGCGCCAAACCTACGCGGGGCTCGGCGGGCCGCGTTGAGATCCAACCCACCAAAAGAAAAACGCCACCGATTTGTAGTCGGTGGCGTGTGGGGTTAAGCAGCTTTCAGCTCGGGCCTGACAAAGGATGAGAACGTCAGGGTTGCGCTCTCCTTGAAGGAGATGAGCGTCTTGCCGATCGCTTTGAAGACAGCAATCCACGGCGGCACACTGATAGCCTGGCCACAAACTTCGTGTCCAAACGTCTGCGTGGTTCCTTCAACCATTTCCGTCCAGATACCCTTCGCGCGGCCATGTTCGGCCACCGTAGGGATACGCAACAGGTCGGGATCAACCGGATGCTGAATGAACGTGCCGGTGCTCTGGCGTTTTGCCAACGTCTTGTTCAGGGTTGGTAGCTTGGTTGCAGTGCCATCGACCACACACATCCTAAAGCCCTTGCCCGCGGCCTCATCGCGAATCATTTTATCCTTCAAATAATCGAGGCGGCTCCACGATTTGTCGTCAAGCGGTACCTCGTCCATGATTTCAGCGAAGCAATGCTCTTGGGGAACAGGCACCTCCACCATGTCAAAGTCGAATGACAGTGGGTTGGTGACCGCGACCATTGCCATCCGCTGCCGATGCTCGATCATGTTGAAGTCCGCGGCATTGAGCACCGTCTCGTGAACAACGTAGCCCAGGTCCCTCAGCATCGATCGCGAGATTGAAGCGGAGGCCGTTTTCAGCCAGTTTGGCACGCACTCGATTACCACGAACGCCGGCGACGTCTGAGCCACGGCCGCGAGGAACGGAACGACCAGATGGCCGACGTCAGGATGGTCTTCGGGATGCGTCAGCTTGAGCTTACTTCGCCCTGCGCTGGATGCTCCGCTGCACGGAATTCCAATGACGATGCCGTCCAGCTTCGGAAGCTGGGACATTAGCCACGAATCGAACACCACCTCCTGCATCGGTGCCGTGAGCAAAATCGTCTTGGCATCGTAGACAGGGTTGCGCTCGACGGCATGCGCCATGCAATCCGCTCGGATCTCGTTGGCAACTGCAAGCCTGGATGCGACGCCCGCCGCTTGCAGCCCCTCGTGCGCAGCACGATCCAGGATGCCAATGCCAGCGGAGAACGAGCCGATCAGCAACGGCTCACCTGCATCGAGCTTTGCCTTCAGGCGCTCCAGGCGCTCCATGGCACGGAGCTCCGAGGCGATGGGTAGGATGAAGATTCGATGGTACTTGACGACGATGCGAACTGCCGTCAAACCCAGCTTCACGAACATCCCGAGAAGGTCGCTGTTGTTGATGTCGATTACCGGGATCTCACGATCGCGGACGATCTTCTTGGAAACCACACGCTCGCCGCCGCTCGTAACGACTTCGAGTGTGAGCATGCACCGTTCCTTGTCGACCTTGGGGTTGAACTCCACGCCCGGGGCAAAACCTCCCCTCATGGCTTGGTCCCCATCGATCCAGAGGCGTGGGTTGCCGCGCCTCTCGCCGAGAGTCCGAATCTCCATTGTTTCCAATTGCTTGCTCATGTGTCATCTCCTGAGGTTGAAAGGAGCCACTTGCGATGGCCGTACGCCAGGTGATGACCACCAGGTGGCTGTAACCTGGTGAGCGGTGGGAGGTCGGGCAGGACGCGGAGGCGGGTCGGGTATCCACGGCCAGCGCACGCTATGCGCAATGCGCAATGCGCAGTGCGCATAGGGCAGAAGGCGGCAGCTGGTGACGGGGCTATGGGGTGGATGGAAAAGGAAACGCCCCGGCTGTCTTGCTAGCCAGGGCGTCGGTGGTGCAGTTCATTGATATGGCAGGTCATCGGGCTTTGAGCAGCTGTTGGATCTCCGCAGTGACGGGGCGAAACTGCCCTCGGTGCCCGTTGGTCGGTTGCGCCCTATGTGTGGGAACGGTGCTGGGGAGCTGCACCCTGGGGGCATTCCAGAGGTTGATGGGGGAATCCTGAGGTCAGGCCAGGTGATCACGAAAGCCTCCTTTGCGTTGGTCTGTGATCGGGTATGGCTCACAGCGTCAGCTAATGGCCGCGCAGAAAAACAAAACCCCCGTGAATAACACGGGGGCGTAGAGGCTTGACGGATCAGGGTGTGACCGATGGTCGTTCGCATACGAGCTGGGTTGCCTGCCCACCGGAGGCAAACAAGGTGAACGCGGCAGGAGCCCGGCCATAGAACCGATCCATGTCGGCGAGCTCGGCCTTCAGCGATTCCTCGCTGGGGCATTTCACCAGAATCCGGTCGCCTTCGGCGTAGCACATGGTCCAACGCTTTTCGAGGTTGACCCAACACCCGAAGTAAGGGGCATCCTGGTCGGTGTCGTACTGTTGCCAGCCGGCGCCGCAGAGCTTGCTGTCATACACGTATCGATCCCGGCTAACAAACCCGAGCGCCAGATCCGCATCCAGATCGCGATGGACGGTATTCCCGCGTGCATTGACTTCCTCGCGGTACATCCCTGCCGCAAGCTGATTCCGCCGGCGACGGTAGTCGAGGACGTGTTCGGCTCGCTCCTGCTTAGTTTTACTCGTCGCGCGACGGGCATACAGCCAACTGCCCAGCGCTTCATGCATCTGACGGCGAAGTTCGTGCTTGGTGGGAAGGGCTTCATTCATCTGTATCTCCTTGAGGTGGGGAGCGTTTGCGTGATGCTTGGCTATGCAGATCACCCACCTGCAATCGAGATACAAGGTCGTGTACCGCATCTCCGAGGTAACAGATAACGGAGTCAGTCACGATGAAAAAGCTAGCCTTCGCGGCATTCCTTGCGATGCCGGGGTCATTTGTCATGATCGCCCTCCTCTGCATTCATCCTCGGATGCGTGCGGAGATGGCGGAAGCTTCGGGAATGAATGTCCTCCTTGACACCTTGAATCGAAACGCGGCGCTTCTGCTGCTGGTAGTCGTGCTCTATCGCCACTCGATGGCCGATCGGCACGTCCGCCGATGATGTGAAAAGGCCATTCGGGTTCTCCCGATGGCCTTTTTTCTTTGGGGCTTGCGATTGCCGCCGGCCAGGACCACGCCATGGCGCAATCTGAGACACCCTATGCAATATTGCGCGCTTGTGCCACGCTTCCGCTTTGGCCCACAAGACACACGTTCCTGGGATGTCGGAGAACCACTATCAGACGCTGGGAGTCAGCCCTGACGCTGATGCGGCAACTATACGCACCGCGTACCGGCGCCTTGCCCAGAAGTGGCATCCGGATCGACTGTCCAAGGCCCCGGAAGCCGAGCGGAAATTGGCCGAAGAGCGGCTCAAGGACATCAATCGCGCCTACGCCGTTCTGTCCGATGACGCGCGCAAGCAGGCCTACGATGCGCGCACAGGGTTCGGCGGCTTCGCGGCAGACGACGAAGCCGACGGCGATGACGATTTCGATTCTGGACCGAGCCGGCATCAACGCCAATCCTCGCGGCGCAACCCCCGCCAAAGCCCCCGGAGCACGGCCGCGACTTGTTCGTGAAGGCCACTACCGATGTGCAGACAGTGCTTCGTGGTGGGTACGTGAGAGTCGGCTGGCTCGCCGATGACGACTGCCCGCTTTGCGACGGGACTGGCTTCCTTTTCCACGCATACACGACGGAGTGTCCTGAATGCGGCGGTATTGGCTGCTACGCGTGTAGTGGTAGGGGCCGAGCTAGGGCCAGGACGCGCTGCCCTTGGTGTACAGGACGCGGCTACCTATCGAGGGATCATCTATTCGAAGTGACGGTGCCGGCAAGGACGCACAATGGTTGCAACCTCCGGCTACTTGGGAAAGGCGGCCCAGGCTTCAACGGCGGCGCCCCAGGAGACCTCTACTGCATCATTCAAGTCAAGAAGCACAAGCTTGGCCACGTTCGGGGACTGAATGTCTACACGGAGATCCGAATCGATTGCATCGACGCAATGCTTGGTGCCACCCGAACATTCGAAGTCTTGGGCAGCGATCTCCAAATCAAGATTCCCGCCGGGACACGCGCCGGGAAGTACCTCAGGCTTGCTGGGCAAGGGCTGAGGAGCGGGGATGGGTCCGGGGACCTGGTCCTTCACGTCAGTATTGATATCCCCAAGGGCACGTTGTCGGACAAGCAGCGCCTTCACCTGCGGCGATTTGCTGGGTTGGAGCCTGAGCCGTCAACGGACCAGGAACAGGCCAGGCCAGCGACCACCCGCCATCCTGAATCCGAGCCATTGCGAGCATCGGAGCGCGAGACACCGAGGATGCGGCAGATCGTCTATGCCGAGGCGGTGGCCGACTTCCACATTCGGACAATGACAGCGCAGGAGTTCGCCAACTACAGCCTTGCCTCCAAGGCGTTCTCAGATTATGCGGACGGTTTCTATGCCTGGCGCGGGCAAAAGCAAACGGCGCAGCGCTTTGCCGATTTGCGCACGAGCATGCTATCGGTGGAGGGCATCAACAAGACGCTGTTCGCAGGCCAGCATGCGCCTTCAACGCTGGTTTCCTTTCTGCGGGCTCTCCGGCAGATGGAGCTCGGGGACCGATTGGTAGCAATCGGAAACTATGCCTGTCTGGTCTACGCATCGGCCGCCGGTGCCATCATCACGGACGCATCCCGGCACCGGCTCTTTGGTAAGCGGGTGCAACTGTTAGCTGCCGGCGCGTTGACACCAAAGGCTCTGATTGATGCTCTGCGGGAGGTCGATGAGACGTTTGAGGAGTTGGTCGGCCACGCCGGGAGATTCAGTGCGTTGAACGCTGCGGGCCTGACGATAGATATCATTGGGGCCGGCTTGGGAACTACCCTTCCAGGCAAACGAGCCCCAAGCAGGCTGCTCAACGATGAGAGCGCGGAGCTTGAGGACTACGGCATTGCCTCGCTCTTGGGCGATGGCATCGTCAGCGCGGTCGTGGTCTCGGACTCGGGTCAGATGGAAAGGCTCGCTGCATTGAAGCCGTCTACATTCATTCGCTACAAGCGATGGGCGTCGGAACTGGCGGATATTGCGCCAGAAAAGCGCGGGCATTGCTCCAGGATGGCCGCCCTCGTCTCCGAACTGGCACGGGGGATAGCGCCGGCGGCCGTCAACCCCTGAAGCATCGGGCCGGCGAGAATCTGCGCCAGCTATCCCACGCGGCTTTGAGCCGCTCGGCTGGCCTATTTCGTGTGCATGACGTGGCGTCGTGGCTGCCGCGATCGCCGGACGGGGGGCGGCGACCTGCCGGCGAGTCACTAGTCATTGCCAAAGCTGCGCCAGGAATCCCACGCGGCTTTCACTCGCGCAGCGGAGATTTCTTCCGCAAACCCCAGCTGGTGCTGCACGCCCAACGTCGTTTCGCCTGACGCAAAAAGAGCCGCGGCAAAGCTGTTCCGGAGTATTTGGGGGCTGATGCTCTCGGCAGACGCCTCCTCCCGACTCGTGTACACCCCCGACTCCTGCATGACCGCCTCACAGATGCGGAGTGCCATTACCGAGTTCATCGCACGCCCAACCAACCGCGCACCGGTGCCATTACGGCCACCCCGGGAGTTCGCTGTAGCGCCCCCTGCTTCGATGAGGTCGATCCATGAGCTGGTGCTGGGCTTTGCCACCGGCGAATCTTTCTCGAGGGCCTGCAGCCTGTTGGGATCAACAATCTCCGCCGGAAAAACCAGATCGCCCACCTTGCGACCCTTCTTCAGACATTCGCGCTCCCACTTCCGTCGCTGCGCCAACCATCGTTTGAGCAGGTCCGCGGCGAACGGCATGACGCGGACCTGGTGGAAGAACTTCGAATCCTCTTCCTGAACGGTGATTTGTACGGCACGTTTCGTCTCGATGCAGCTAACAGTCAAGCTCAGTGCCTGGTGAACCTTCAGGCCTGCCCCGAGAAACACCGCCACCATGGCTCGGTCACGTAGCTGTTTGCGGTGCGCGGTGATGTCGCTTGCTGGCTTGAGTGCGCTGTTCAGATGGGAGACCAGCCCGTCGTACTCAGACCGGCGCAGGAAGCCCATTTGCAGCGATGTATTCAATAAATTCTTTCTACCCGGCTCTATCCCTTGGGACGAACAGCTAGCGGGATTGAGCCGCTCGTTGGTGGTTGCATCGGCGCCAAGCAGGTGCTTGAATACCCGTTCCAGGAGCGCACGATATCGTTCCCGCTGGCTTGACGAGTTTGTCTCCGCGAGCGTCGACAGAAAGTCTGAGACATCCTTCGCCGTTGTCTCGGTGACCGGGATCTTCCTTTCGTCCAGGAACGAGAGGAACTTCCCCCACTGCAGCTTGTAGATCTCAACTGAGGAGACTTTCAGCTGTGGTGCATCCTTTCGGCGACCCTTCAGCGTTGAGAGCCAGCCGTCAAAGGCTTGTTCGGGGTTGTTCTGCCAGTCGACGGCTTTCGGCTCGAAGATTTCCTTGTTGGCCATGTGCGCTCGCGGGATGTGTGGAGGGGTGCTTCACGCTTGACTGTTAGCTACATTATATATATGGGTGCGAATAACGGCACATATTTGCCGTTTCCCCCGCCAAAATCTGCTGTTTTGTCCGCGGCATTGATGGGGATCTGCAACGCTTTCGTAGGCCGGTGTCGATTGATCTGCAGCCTATAGGTTGTAGCCATGCGGTGGAAATTGGCCTACACGTGCGCTGACGGCGGCCTGCGAGAAATCGAACGGTCGCTCGGCCGCGGGCCATCTAACCGAACAAGAGGATGGGGCTACTTTCCCTTCCCCCATGTCGTCTTGTTGCTGTGGCAGTTCTAGTGTTGCGCTGGGGGCTACAGCCGAGTCTCCGGTGACCCGGAGCACCGCGGAGGCTCGTGAAACATCCCGACCGAACCGGGGGTTTGAATGACTGTTCCCGTCGTCCCCTCTTGCTGGGAGCACATCGTCAGGAAGGCAGAGATCGCTTTCTTGGCGCCGGCACAACGTGGCCTGAGCGACGGCGTGGGCTTGGTGCGGCATGGGAGGCTGGCGTGCTCGCTCTACTGGTCCGCTACGCTGCCTGGCCACCAGTTGGAGCTCGCCATTTGTACTGAGCGCATCGAGTCGACGGCCACCCGCCCGCGGAAGATCACGGCGTGGATTACCCGACAACTCGCCGTCACTAAGCGCTATGCGGGCCATCAACGTGGCGCCGACTGGCTCGGGATTGGGTTTGCCAATACGCACGAAGCGCTGAGTTTCCTGGGCCACTATCACGATGTCCGCATAGGCCTCCTGAACCCAGACGATCTCTATCGGGAAGGTGCGGCCATACTAATGTCGCCGCCTCGGATGGTGGCGTTGCCAGCTGCGGAGCCGGCTGAAGCTTCAAACTCGCTTGTGGCCATTCCTCCGAGCTCCATAGCAGAGATTGAGACGGAAGCCTCGCTGTTGCACCAGTTCCGACAAGCAACGGCCCATATTCCCGCCAAGTCTGAGGCCGACCAGCTTGCGAGACAGCAAGTAGGCCTGGATTTGATCAGGAAGGCCCTGCTCCGACTCCACGTGACTCGCTGCGACTTAACTGGGCTTGGGGACTCCGCCCTACTTTGCGTAACCCACCTCAAGCCTTGGTCCGCCTGCACCGACGCAGAACGGATGGACTTATCCAACGTTTTACTGCTCGCCACCCATGTCGACATGGCATTTTGCCGCGGCTTGGTGTCGTTCGATGACGATGGCTGCCTACTCATGTCGTCCGAGTACGGGGACTACTGTCGCTACCGTGGCATCTCGGTCTTAACGGGGGCGCTCAGGTTGCGTCAGCCCGACGCAGATATGTGCAAGTACCTCGCGTGGCATCGGGCGAATGTGTACCATCGCGCCCCGTCCTGGTGGCTTTCGGGACTGGCCACAAGGCCTCGTACCTGAAAGCGGGCCACAAAAGAAAAACCCCGGCAGCTCGAGAGAGCAACCGGGGTTGGTTTAGATCAGACTTGGGTTCAGGCCTTCTGCAGCCAGGGACGTTCCCCCTCGACCCGCTCGGTCATGTCGACAAAGCGGCATTGCACGAGCATTTCGCAGAACTGCTTGCCCGTTACGTGCTTGGCGTCTGCGGCGGACATCAATGCCAAAAGGTCACCGAATTCCGCCAGCGCCGCCCATGCGTCGTCAAAGACTGTGAGTTCTGGAACGATGTCGCGACCAAGCTCTCGCCACACCACACGCATCTCCCCGGTGGTGCCGCCTTCCGGGGCATAGAAGCCAAACAACACTTCATCGAGCACGGATGTCTTGCCGCGGTGATACCAGGCCTCCGTAGAATGGATAAAACCACGCACGCAGCCCGCATGCTTGCCAGTCTCGATTGTTTTCATTTCTGTGCCTTTCTCCGATTCGGGAATTGTGCCGAAAGTGCTTGCCACAGGGCGAGTCTCTACAGGCGTTTGATAGCTGCCGTGGACGATGCCAAACCAGTAGATTCAGTCCTCCACGTTTGCGAGTGCATCCTCGGGGTCCGTGTCGGTCAGCAAACGCTGCGCCGCACAGGCGCCACGCCATGCCTCGACCTCATGAGGATGGGTGGCCTTGTCAAAGCGATACCCTTGTCGTACGTGATAGCCCCGCAACTCGTAGAGTTGTCTGGCCAACTCGTTCGTCTGCTCGACAACCTGCTTGTCGGTTCGCATCATCTATCCTTGGTGATGCCCTTGGGGCCGCCCTGTGAGGACGGTTGGGCGGTGGTTGGATTGGAGGAACGGGCCGCAGGGCGCCCCGACTCTCCACATGCCTGGTAAGGGGTGATGCCCTACAAGCAGGTATAGATCCGGGCCGTGACCGAACAGAAAGAAAAAGCCCACCAGACATTGGTCCGGTGGGCTGGGCGGTTAAGCCGCGCGTCGCTCGAGGACGGTGACGGTCTTGGGAACCATGATGGTTCTGTCGGGAAACAATAAACCTGCAAGATTCAAACAATAAAGGCAAAGAAAATCTTCGAATCCTTTGCTGGATTGGCTCCCTAACGCGCGCCAGACGCTTGGAAACCGCACATGGAGCCCGGGAGGCTTTTTCTTGCGTAATCGCCACTTGGACAATAAAGGCAGGAAAGCAGCCTGGCGATTGCCTCCTCACAGATGAGGCTGCGGCCAGACTCCATCGCGCTATGGCGCATCGGGATCCGACGTGGCGCTATCGGTTGAGCTCGCTGGAGCGGGCTCCGTTGCCGACGCCGCGAGCATGTCGGCAACCGCGCGCGTATGACACTTTCTTTTCGGGCGGACCGGTGGCAAGTGCTGCGACAACGCCGTCGGTTCGGTCGGTACCACTCCAATCTCCGGAAGCCCACTTCCCGCTGCGGCTTGCTGGAAGCGCGCCACTTTTTCTTCCTGTCTCGCTTTGGCTTGGGCAGGCCGATCGATGTCCTTGACGCCAGTCCACAAATCACCCTCCTGCGCCATCCTAGCCAGAATCTGTTCCGCTTTGGCAACCGCCTTGGCCGACAACGCAGCGTTCACCCGCGCGACCACTTTTTTCGTACGTGCAGTCTCATTATCCATACACCACTTATCCTGGACCGCACGCGTATCCGAGAGGTCCCGTGTCACGCCGTACGCAGCGCCCGATTTCGTATCCGGGGAAAGTAACAGCCATTCCCCGTATCCAGGAGGCACCAGACAAGGTTCTTGCCCGGTATGCGCGTGGCGCGAACCATTACTTCATGGCCGGCCTTCGGATCGAGAGCCTTGTCCTCGACGTGTGCGACCAGACGTTCAGCCCCTCGCGGCCGATCTCATGGCAGGCCGGGCTGCCGTACCAGCAGGGACATCCTGCCAAATGAATCCTGCCTCGAACAACAGGACAATCCTCAAGGAATAGCAACGATTCGCGCAAGTCGACGGCACGTCGGGGATAGTTTGCCGTCCCCGACGCAATCCTTGGTAGTAGTTGAAGATGGAAGCAGCGGTCGGCTCCGGAGGATGGGGGCTAAACAGCATGTCTTCCGTCAGGCACCGTGGATCCTTCTTCCTCATGAGGTTGACCTCGTTCATCGCTTCGATGACAGCGCGCAGGAATGCCGACTTCGACACAATGGTGACGCGTCGCTTCTTGGCTTCATTGCGCTGCCTGTGATGATCCATGATGTACTGCTGATTCTGAAACGTCAGGGGAAGCGCCCTGAGCTTTCGCAGGGTCCTCCGAACGATCAATTTGCGCATCGCGCGCCGTTGCTTGCGAAACCAACTCTTGATCTGGCCGATCCCACGTTCCCCCGTGCCTTTGTCCATCGGCGCACCGGAGCGGGTGAGCCGTATGTCCATCTTCTGTGCGACGGTCCACTGCATAACTTTCTGCGAAGCCGCCGGCCCCCGGTCCGCCACAATGACATCAAAACCGCCGGACACTATGCCCGGCAGCCTAGCGGGATCCAGACCGAGTTCACGAAGTTTCTCCGCCTTGTCCTCCATGGCAAGCATCATGTCGTACATGCAGTACCGGTAAGGGTCGCCGTACTCCGGATTGCAATCGACCTCACAACCAACCGCGGCCCCGCTGTCTCGACTGAACCCCAAGAACAAGGTGGGGCTACCAATCTGAATACAATTATCCTTGCTGAAGGGAAGCGTCTCGTCCTTGGCGACTCCGAGCACGTAGTCTACAAATGGCGTGGCGTCGATGTCCCCAATGCTCAGAACACCATAGGTCAGATCGGTGGCATATCCCCATGCAGATGGGAAAGCGTCTTCCACTCTGGAAGCAATTCCGGCCGCTTCAACAAGATGCGGTCGCGGTGATACAGAATCTGCCGATAGGTCGGGTAGCACGATGAATCGATCGCATGCAGTTGGCCGTCTGCGTCGGTCTCGAAGCAGCAATTGTCGAAAAACACGCCGAGAAACAGGTCGTCATTCTGTAGGGTTGACCAGGCTCCTTCCTTGTCGCGCTCAATGATCACGTCGAACGCGTCGGTAATGCGTTTCACCCAAAAAGGGCCAACACCGTTGCGTCCGTTCCACGCCGCGCGCCCCCGTCGCTGCGTAGTCGTCTTGCGACCGAATTTTTCTTGTGGTCCCACTCGCTCTTTGGCTGACCAGGTGCGCCGCAGTGGCCCAGCGTCTGCGGTATCAGCGCCTCTTTAGTCCCACCAAAACGCAAAAACGTCCCAAGATGCCGTCGCAACGACACCATCGAGATCTTGCGCTTCGCGGCGTGCCGCTCGATCACGCTTTCGCGCCATCTGGCGTTCAGAAATAACTCCGCGACGGGATGACCTTCGAGAAGATCCATGTCTGCCTCGTCCTGGGCGACGATGCCTTTGACGGCATCCCATCGACCGTCCCAGCAGGTTTCCAGGTAGCCCTTCTCGCCGTCCTGCTCTCTTTGCGGGCGATTCAGCTCCGGGGGAGGCCAGACGTCCCTCGCTTCCTCGATGTCGTCGTCCATTGTGGCGAGCAGCGACAGCGGCTGGACGATGAACATCTTGTCCATGTTAACGCCGCCGTAGTCGAGGTCAAAGAACGCCGCGACCCCTTTGCATTCGTCACTGAGCAGGTAGCGGTAGTGATGAAAGTCGGTGGTGCCAAACTTGGCCCGCACCACGCTTCGGAAATCGACAAGCGCAGAGAGATCAACCGCCATGACATCGTCCTAGATCAAGTAGAGCGGCTCCATGACCGCCAGACGTTTGCGCGGGTCAGGCCGGGCAAAGCCAAACTTGACGGCCGCCCCCAGCAATGTATAAGCATCGTCAAGCCCAACGCCAAGTGACTCCGCAATGCCGGCCAGTTCGTCATCGAGTCGCATCAGCATTGCTTTGCCCGACGGCGGAGCCTTTGCCTTGCGCGCGCCTCGCACCGCGACAAGGCGTCGGCTTAGCTCCAACGCCGCGGCCCGTAACGGCCGGAGATCGCCAAATCTCTGGGTCCATTGGTAGCACTGCGCGGCGTTGGACAGGGCCAGGGGCGCAAACGCTTCGGGATGCACTCGTTCGTACGTGACACCGTGACATGCGAGGAAGGCGCCCGCCTTCTCCATGCGTTTGTCGTCGAGGAATAGCGCATGGAGGTGGAGCTGGCCTGGCGCTTCGCGCAACACAACCGACAGCATCTGGTCGACCAGCACGACATCGAACCACGGGGAGGAGCCGCGCTGCGATCGGCGCGCCGTCTCGAGCAAACGGATGACAAGCGGATAATTGGGGCGCGCAGCGACGACCCCCGGCGAGAACTTCAGCACTAGGTCGAGGTCCACAGCCTTCTTACCGATGATGGCATTGCGGCGGCCGCCATCCAGGTTCTGCGTCAGGCCGACACTCTGTATGCGACGCTTGCTTAGCCGGACAAACTGGTTAGAATCGTAGGCAAACCCTGTATCTACGCCGAGCTTGTCAACACGGGGCATCTCGAAATCGGGATCGAGCACGCAGTCCTGCTCAATCGTGGCGAGGATGAGTGTCATGTCTTTCCGCCTTTTAAGTCTTACGGCCTGCTGGCTTTGAGGAGACCCGTAAACTCTGGCGTTGAAGGAGGGCCTTGATCGCGCAGTCCAGGGAAGGGGATGCGCGGCACAAGGCAGCAAGTTGGCGCCAGGGAATCCCTGACACCCGGCCCAGATGCGTCACCTCACGGGGATACCTGACCCTGGCCCGATCCCGTGTCCCGATCAACGTCTTGGCTAGATGCGGCAAGGCCATTTCGATATCGTTGGCCTTCAGCTTGCGGTGTGGCGCGCTTACCTTCCGGGCGACCGTCGGTGAAAGGCGACCAAACTGATGGGCGTTGAGCCACTCTTGATCGTGCCGCATCAACCAAGTATAGGCCGCGGCTTCCGATTGATGCAGCGTGCCGCAGGGCTGTGCCCGTACGGTTTCATGCACGCGCAGAAAGACCTGACGCGCGCTGTGCCGTAGCACTGCCTGACGCGCTTGGCGCCATTGCTCCGCCAACCCCTCCACGTTCTGCATCCGCCGTTCCGCCTGCCCCTTGGTCAGGCCGCAATGCGCGGCGGCTCCGTTGCGGGAAAACCCGGCCTGCAGCAGGCCGACGAAGTTCCTGTCGGCCGGTTTTGAAGGCAGGGGCGGTTGATAGGTTCTGGCCCCCCAGGTTCCTTGCAGCGCCGCGATCGTATGATCTGCCGGCACGAAGGTGACCGGTTGCGTGTCGCGCAACAGCGCGTAGAGCACCACCACATAATGCGGCGGTGCGGTGTATTCCGGCCGCCTCAAGAATTCGTAGAGCGGATTGCACGCGTTTTCGACATCGAACACCTGCTCAAGCGCGGAGCCCCGGTAGTGCTTGATGACGTAACTGGCCAACATCCTTGCCAGCAGCATGCGGTTGAGCCGGCCGCTCCGGTTTATCAGGTCGAGCTCATGCAGCTTATGCCGAAGCCCGTCGACAAACCCATCGAGGTCGGCTGCCGCCTCACACACGGCCATGACGTCGCGCGCGAAGGCGATCTTGCCTTGCGAGGACTGACGTCCGTGGCCGCGATGCTTGGGCGGCCGACCGCCCGGCACCCATGGCTCGAGCCCGTAGCCGTCGAGGACGCAAGCCTCGACAAATGGCGGCTGATGGACCACCAGTTGCGCACGCGTGCCATAGTCTTTCCAGATCATTGCCTCACATCGCGGGCATGCTTGGGTGAACGGGGGTGGATCGCAGGCGTCCCGGCTATTGTCCCGGCGAAGGGAAGTGTCGCTGCTCGTGCGGACGGCCTTCAGGAAGTTGGTACGCTCTATGCCGCCCATGGACAGCGCGGCGTAGTAGGTGACACTTCGCTTGCGGGTGAGCGTCTCGACGGTCCCCAGCAGGCCTCCCCCAATTGGGCGACCGTTTCCAGTGGCCACGAGACCGTGCCGTAGGCAAGCTCGACCACAAATACCTTGGAGTACTTCCTGTGACGCGTAAGCGGACGACCGAGCAACGCGCGGTTGGCAATGCTCGCGGCCGACTCGACGTCGGAGCATGCATAGACGGGACCAATGTCATCGAACATGGTGAAACCTCCTAATATATGGCGACAGTGAGATCACCCTCCGGATCTCGGGGGCCGCAACTCCTCGATCACGGTGTCGAACGGAAGCCAATCCCGGTATGCCTGGCCATCCGTATAGGGCACGATTTCCATCTCCCATAGCTCGTTCTGCCGCTTGCGCGCCGCGCAAGCATCCGCTTCGATGTTTGCCGTGGCTTTTTCCATCGACAGACGCTCCACGTCCAGTCGGTGATGCAGTTCCCGGAAGATCATGAAGATGGCCTCGCGCTGAGCATGGACCGCGCCGATGGCCTCCACGAGGCCTGGGGGTTGTGGCTCGTCACGCTCGAGCAACGCGTACCAATGCAGTGCGAGGTTCGCGAGGTCCCGATCGTCATAGCTGTCGATAAAGGTTGCCGCTTCCGTTGCGCAGCACAGGGGGACAGATCGCCGCGCTTCTGGGCAAGCATGCCCGGGGCCGTACAAATGACGACACCGATCCCCGACGCCTTCAGCCATTCCAAGGCCAAGTAGAACTGCGGCAGATGTGTCGCCTGCAGATGCGC
This sequence comes from Cupriavidus sp. EM10, assembly GCF_018729255.1. Lineage (NCBI taxonomy): Bacteria > Pseudomonadati > Pseudomonadota > Betaproteobacteria > Burkholderiales > Burkholderiaceae > Cupriavidus > Cupriavidus sp. EM10. Next base: position 70,500 of record NZ_CP076062.1, on the reverse strand, counting down.
CTTGCGCATGCCGACAATGGCTATGACCCCGACATGCAAGGCCAGCAATCCCCGTACCAGCGTCGGCACATACGATTCCATCTTGCGCCGGCTCAGGCCTTCCTTGTGCAGCAAATCATTCGTAACGAAGGGGCTCAGCGCCTCCAGCACCGCGAAGTACAGGCCGGCTTCGGTCACTCGCACGGGCATCTTGACGACGAGCAGCGGAATCTGCACGAGATCCGAAGGCATGACCACCACGCCGCCTTGGCCGTCCGGATGGACCACGTCATGGTGGCGATGGATGGGGCCCAAGATGGAGCGCAGCGCATACATCAGCTTTTCCAGCCACATGCTGAGCGGACCACAGATGACCATGCAGAATCGGGCGGGGCTGTGCTTAAGTGCCTCTGCCAGCGAATAGGTTTGCGTCAGCGCGTTGAAGGACGCCAGCGCGGCGTGCTGGTTGACCTCGACAAAGTCGTTGCCACGGGTTTGCGTGAGCATCTCGGTCGCGGCCAGAATCCGCAGCCCAGCAACCAGTTCAATGCCCGTCGGGAAGAACGCGTCCTGCATGGCCATCTCAATCCGCATATTGCGTGAGCGCGCCACCGGGGGAGCGGTCAGATGCTCGCCACAATAAGCCGTCGCAATCGCCTTGCAGACCGCGCCGAAGTCTGGATAGGTGCCCAGTCGCTCGACCAGAAAGCTCGCCGGATTCGCTTCGGGCACGACGATTGAAGCGCGCCCTGCGTGTTGGGGTACCAGATGGCTTTTACTCATGATGGATATCTCCTGTCAGTGTTTGGGCCGCCCGTGTGGCCTCGACCCCGGCCGAGACCCACCCTGCCCGCATGGGATCGCAGCAGTACGAGATATCTGCCATGCGAACCTGACGAATGCGCACTGGTATAGGCAAGCGGGACAGCATCTCGACAAGCAAGAACGGAACTTGATAAATGTGGGCGGGCACTCCACGGTGCTGGTGTGTTCAATGTAGGGTCGGGCATAGGCACGCAGCGCAAACAGCAGCTTGTGGATCTCAGCCGTTATCGGTGCACACAAGAAGGCGCTCATACGCGGCAGATTCACGCTTGACGCCACGGCAAGGTCCAGCGCATGGACGCCGCGTAAGCGCATGGCGAGCGCTTGCACGCGAAGGATCTCTGCCAGCGTGCGGCCGCCGCCGGCGGTGACGACCCGCTGTATGGCGAGGAGGCGCTGGGCGATGGACACTCCTGCCGCGAGGCGACGTAACTAGTCCGAACCTCATATTCCACGCAATCGGCTCGCGTCAGCCCCCAAGCAATGCAGGCCCTGACCGCTGTCGCGGCCGCTGCGGCATTGCGCGCGTTGTGCAGGGCATCGTCGGACGCTGCGGCCGGCAAGGCGCGCATCAGGCAGTTTTCCCCGAGCGGAGGCAGAATGCCCTTGCTATCGGCAAAGCGCCACGCAATGGCCGGGATGAGATGGCGGCCCGTCATCGCTGGCACCGTCTTCCCCGCGCCGCAGGACCGCGCACACCCTGGGGCCAGTCCGGTCGATGATGCACCTGGATGCAGTCTGAGACACTCATGTAAGCCTCCATCTGCCTGGAAAGCCGGACACAAGAATCCCTTGACCTTGGCCACTCCGTCGCCAATACTCCGATTGCCACATCGCAGTATCGACGGAGGGTACGGGCAGATGGTATGCCGGTTCCCGATGACCCAACCGGGTCGCAGGCCGCTCGACTGGTTGCAGCCAGACGAGTCAAGCCGAGTTCGATGGTAGAACCGGAAGGACTGAAATCAAGAGATGAACGCCGTGCGTGACTGCATGGCGTTTTTTATTTTCCGCATTGCATCAAGGTGATTTTTCGGATATCTCCAAGTCATCGGGATGCTTTTTATCTGCGGATTTATCGCGAACTGTTATGCCGTCATTTCTTCCCAGTCGGACGTGAAGATGCATTGACAGACAATTGCCGCGGAGACTTCCCCGCGAAGATAGAAGACACAACCTCGCCACGTTCGATATTTCTTTAAAGCATTCGACGGCCGACGCTATCCACGTATTGATCCTTGTGATGCCATCATTTTTCGCCATGTCCTCGGTGAGATTGGCAAAGCGCCCTCGTTAGCGCGGTCACCTGATGAGCGCAAGCGCCCGGCATCGCGCGCATGACGCCCGCAGTGGAATGCCCGACTGCGGCACTGCGCTTAAGGGTAAACACGCGTGCCTGCCCGGGCCATGCACGATGGCGCAGGCCCCACCTCAAGCCGGCTGCACGGCCCAGAAGTGCGCCATGGCCGCTCGGCGAGCCGCGGCCTCCGTGCGCACATAGCGCGTGGTGGTGGCCAGCGATCGATGTCCCAGGTTTTGCTGCACCATCTGGACCGGCACGCCGGCGGCGAGCGCGTGCGAGGCGTGGGTGTGACGCAACCAATGGGTGCTCGCGTGCCGCAGGCACCGGGCGGCCGGTGGATCCGCGGCCGCGATAGTCTCGGCGCACTGCCGCAAGAACGCCTTGATCTGCCGGTGAAAGGTGCTCGGTGCGATCGGCGCGGCCGGATCCAGCGTGTGTTGCCGCGCCCAGGGCGTGCGGACGGCCCGGTCGATCGCCCCGCCCAGCAACGCGGCGCCGCCGGCCTGCCGGGGGTCGGCGGGCAGACCCCGTGTCGTCAGATAGTCAGCCAACTGCCGCATCAGGGCCGCCGGCAGTGGCACCTCGCGCAGGCGGCCGCCCTTGCCCACCACCTGCAGCCACCAGCCGTCCAGCCCGAGGCTTCCCCCCTGCCCCGACGGGCCGTCCTGGCGCAGATCGTCGGTGGTCGCCGCCACAAGCTCGGACAGGCGCAGGCCGGTGTCATACAGCAGCGGCAGCGCGAATTGCAGCCGCTGGTTGGCCGAGCTGGGCGGCAACGCCGCGAGCTCGTGCAGCGGACAGGGGCCCGGCCAGCGGCCGCCAGCGCGCGCTCCAGCGCGGCTGCGTGTGCAGGCTGCACCAGTCCGCCGGCGGCGCCAGCAGGAAGTCGCGGTAGGCGACGGCATCCTCGATCGTGATGGAGGACAGCGCGCAGCGCCGCGCGAGCACCGCCCACAGCAGGAAGCGCTCGGCCTCCTTGCGGTACGCGCGCAGGGTACCGTTCACGCCCCCGCTCTGACCATCGCCCTTGCTGGCGAGCCACGCGAGGATGGCCTCGCGGTCGTTGTCGGCCGCCAGGCGGCACTGGGCCCGTGGGCAGCGGTAAGTGCCGGCGCGCCCGTCGAGCGCCGCGGGCGGCGTGAAGCGCTCGAGTGGCGCGCAGGCGCTGCGTGGGCGGCATGCTTCCGCCACCGGCCGCGTCGCAGCGACCTCATCGGACTCGAATTCGGGTACCGCGCCCAGCGTGTCCGCGTGCGCGCCCAGGAACGCGGCGATCGCGTGCGCCTTGCGCGCTCCGATGCCGCGCAGGGGACGCCACCAGGTCGGGCCGCGCTCCTGCAGGCGCGCCACCAGGTCGCCCAGCGTCAGGAGACCGGCACGCCGCAGGCGCTCGGCCACCGCGTCGACCAACCAGGCCTCGCAGCCATCGGCGGGCGAGACGGGCTGGGCGACCTGCGCCTCCAGCGCGTGGATGGCGTCGAGCTGCCGGTGCAGCAGCCGGAGGCGTCGCCGCTCACGGGTGCGCGCCGCCTCGGCGGGTGCCGTGGGTGAGGTAGGCGCGTAGGCTGCCGCCCACGCCGCCAGTTGCTCGGCCTCGCTGAACGCCTCGAGTCCTTGCATCGCGACAAAGTCGGCCAGCGTCGGCGCGGCGTCCGGCGCATCCGGCAATGGCCGCGGCGCCAGATCCAGGCGCAGCAGCCGGGCGCGCGCGAAGTCGCCGCCGCGCGCGGCGGCTGCGCCGAGTTCGGTCCGGATCCAGCCGGTCATGCGGTGCACGCGCGGGCCGTCGTCGAAGGCGCCCGCGTCGGCGAGGTAGCGGTCCCACATGGCGCGCGGGGACAGCCCCTGCGCCACCGCGCGCAGGAAGGCGAAGTGGCCGCGGTGCAGGCGCGGGCGCACCACGCTGTAGCGGCCGCGCGGCGGCGCGGGCGTCGGTGCGTCAGGGGAACGGACGTGACCATGGCGGCTCCAGGTATCGGAGAGCGCACGGCACGGGCGGGGCACTGCAAACGGGCCGCAGGTGTCGGCCGATTTACGATAGCAGATAAGACGAATTATCCTGCAGTGGACACGCCGATTTTACTGGCCGCTTTGCATGCCCACCCGTCAGCGGCGAGCCGGGAATTGCCGAGTGAGCGTTTTGAGTGCCGCAACCCTGCGCCAAATGTAGGTTGTTGCATTTATTTCGCATCCGACGGCATCGCGCCGCGCTCCGGAATGTTTTTGAGGACTGGCTCTTGCTGCCGGCAGCACTCTCGTGCGCCCGGCATCTTGCCATCCAGCGCAGCCTTAGGAGGCGAGCCCACGGGCGCCTGGAATAATCACTACTGTGTGTGCCAGTACGACCGAAGACCGGAGTAAGCGGAAGGTCCAATCCCAACTCGATGAGATCTGTCAACAACAGGTAGAAGTAGACGTTGCATGAACTGGTCACAATGCCCGGAGTCGGAAGCAACACCGAAAGATTCACCCAAGTTCCCTTTTAAATCTGTAGCTGACTTTCTTGGCAGAAGGGAGCTGTGCCTGGATAGGTAGGTGGACTAGGGCCTACGCTGTCAGCCTTGGTGTCCACCTAGTGCGCCCGCTTATGAGAATGCTGCATCCTGCATTGCGACAATAAAACCCGAGAACTGAAGATCAAAGCGGCGCGCTCCAGCCCGTCTCCGCCGGGATCTCTGGCCGTCAGAGTAATTTGTCTCTTCCCGAGTCATGATCAGCCCTTCGGAAAGCGCTCAGAGGGGACTCACTCCCCGCGGTGGTTTACGTAGTTTTCGCAAACGAGCGCGCACCAATGCTGAGAACGGCAGCTATATTGCGTGGAGCGGCCCCTTGAATCTCAGGACACCCGGCACCTCTTACAATAAGAGGTAGTCTTGTGACTAGTTTCAAGCCTAGGCAAATCGTGGAAAGCATCGAAATTCTTACCGAACCTGAGCGGCGGCGGCGCCGTTCAGTCCAAGAAAAGCTCGCCATCGTTCAGGAAACGATGGAGCCGGGTGCCACGGTTTCGGCGGTTGCCCGACGGCATGGGCTCAATCCCAATCAGGTGTTCGCATGGCGCAAGCAATACCAGGAAGGAAGCCTGGCCGCTGTGAGCGCTGGCGAAGCTGTGGTCCCGGCCTCGCAGTTGGCTGCAGCGATGAAGGAGATCAGGGAACTGCAGCGGCTACTCGGAAAGAAAACGCAGGAAGCCGAGATCCTGAAGGAAGCCGTGGAGTACGGGCGCTCAAAAAACTGGATTGCGCGCTCGCCCTTACTGCCCGGGGACGACCAATGAAGACGGTCTGCGATGTCCTTGGCGTGGCGCGCTCTGCGGTGGCAGCGAAACAGGCCCGTTCGTCGGAATGGCGGGATGGCCGCCGCGCCCGCCAATACGACGACACGGCGCTGGTGGCTGAAATCCATGAGCTGGTTGCGGGCCTGCCGACATACGGCTACCGAAGGGTCTGGGCTTTGCTACGGCGCAGTCATGAGCTGAGCGGGGCCTCGCCCGTGAACGCAAAGCGTGTTTATCGTGTGATGCACGACCACCAGTTGCTGCTTCGCCGGCCTGGGCGACGACTCGATACACGTCGCCATGACGGTCGGGTCGCTGTCGACCGTAGCAATACCCGCTGGTGTTCAGACGGCTTTGAATTCCGTTGCGACGATGGTTCGCCGCTACGCGTCACCTTTGCGCTCGATTGCCATGACCGAGAAGCCATTAGTTGGGCGGCGACCACCGGCGGGCACAGTGGGGATATTGTTCGAGATGTCATGCTGGCGGCCGTCGAGCAGCGCTTTGGCGCCGTGCAGACCGAGCAAACCATCGAATGGCTCTCGGACAACGGCTCGGCGTACATCGACCATCGTACGCGCAGCTTCGCGCGGGAACTGGGCCTGGAGCCACTGACCACGCCGGTGCGTTCTCCGCAGAGCAACGGTATGGCCGAATCCTTCGTCAAGACCATGAAGCGCGATTACATCGCGTTCATGAACAAGCCCGACGTGCCGACCGCGCTCTCTCAGCTAACGGTCGCGTTCGAGCAATACAATGACTGGCATCCGCATAAAGCGTTGAAGTATCGTTCGCCTCGGGAGTTCCGACGCGCCGCAACATCATCAACTTAACGGTGTTCGGGTGTCCTGAGTTACAGGGTCAACTCCATTGCGCGCGGTCGTGCGCACATTGACAGCCGCGTCTTGAAATGCCTGATCTATGGAACATGCACGCTGAACCGATGGAAACACGGCATCAATTCCATTCGCATATACCGTCTCTGCGCTGCCTGCGACCGCGCCCCCAATCGCGATTACCGGCACCCCAAATTGTGATGCAAGCTTCGCGATGCCGACAGGCGCTTTCCCACGGGCTGTTTGCCCATCTATGCAGCCCTCGCCGGTGACGACGAGGTCTGCCTCTCGCACAGCATCCGCCATTTTCATGGCTTCACATACGATTTCGACGCCAGGTCGCAATCTTGCATGAAGCACGCCAATCAACGCCGCGCCGAGCCCACCCGCAGCACCGCTACCCGGTAACGAGCGCACATCAGCATCGAGGTCCCGCTTCATCACGGCAGCGAGGTTGCCCAAGGCCTCATCAAGCTCGTCGATCATTTGGGGCGTCGCCCCTTTCTGTGGGCCAAAAACAGCCGTCGCACCGCTACTCCCGGTGAGTGGATTATCGACGTCGCACGCGACCTCAAAGCGGCACTCTTTGAGTCTCGGATCGGCGCATGATTGATCAATGCGAGCGAGGTGCGACAGAGCAGCCCCACCTGAAACGAGATCAACACCCGCAGCGTCGACAAGCCGTACACCAAGTGCCTGAAGCAGACCCGCGCCACCATCGTTCGTTGCGCTTCCGCCAATCCCGATAATGAAGTGTCGCACTCCAGCGGACAGTGCATCCATTATCAATTCGCCTGTCCCCGGCTGGACGTGATGCGCGGATCTCGCTCGTGCGGCGCCACCAGATGAAGGCCGCTGGCGGCGGCCATCTCGATAACTCCCATGCCGTTGGACAGAATGGCATACGCCGCCTGAACGGGACGGCCCAATGGGTCGCTTACCGTCACTTGCCTGCGTTGCCCACTTACCGCTTCGAGCAGTGCGTCGACAGTGCCTTCCCTCCATCAGCAATCGGCAGGCGATGATAGTGAAAGTCGGGAAAGATCTCTCGAAAACCGGCTTCTATCTGCGTGGCGACTTCAGCGGCGGAAAGGCTTTCCTTGAACGAATCTGGAGCAATCACAATCTTCATCGTTGAACTCGGCTAGTAGGTCTGGGAGGTTGCCGACATCTAAGTTAGAAAGGCAATCCGCATGCATGCAATTGGTTGTCGTCAGTTTCAGCCATTAAACCCAAGCGCTCGTGCGCTATCTCGATCCATAGAATTGGAGGCGTCGTGAGCTGACAGCGCGACCAGAACTGAAAGCCTCTCTTCAGCGCAGAGGCTGTCGAGCACAATTTCACTGATCGGGGTTCCGTTCCAGTACCCGACTCCCTCTACGCAAACAAACATGGTTCCACCTTGAAAGAAATGGCCGATTCATTGCATTGCTTCAACACCGATTGGAACTCAGCGGTTCACCCATTCTTTCCGTACGCGGAGCACGAGCAGGCCGCCGATCGCAAGCGCCGCTGCAAGCATGTAAAGCCCCAACGCTGTCGAATGTGTCTTCTCCGTTGCCCAGCCGATGAAGAACGGCCCAAGGAAGCCAGAAAGATTTCCCACAGAGTTAATGACGGCAATGCCCGCTGCCGCTGCCGCTCCGCCGAGTATCGCCGTCGGCATGCACCAGAACTGCGAGATAGTCACGACAACGCAGCAGGTGACGATAGTCAGCGCAATCATCGCTACCAGAAGGTTTGTGCTGAAGCTCGAGGCAACCAACCAGGAAGCAGCACCAAGCAACGCAGGCACCGTAATGTGCCAACGACGTTCACGCCGAGCGTCAGAGGAGCGGCTGACGAGGATCAGAGCGACCACAGCAGCGATGTACGGCAAACTGCTTAGCCAGCCGATTGCGACCGGATCTGTGGTGCCCGTATTCTTGATCAGCGTAGGCAAAAAGAAGCCCACACCGTACAGCCCAACTGCGAAGAAAAGTATATGCCGCACAAGAACCAGACCTTCGGGTTGGTGAATCCTTCACGCAAATCGTGGGACTGCGCCTGCATCTGATCGCGACTGATGTCATCCGCGATGATGGCGCGCTCTTCTTCCGTAAGCCATTTTGCTTCCGCCACGCGATTCTCAAGGAAAAAGAGCACGACTGCGGCCATGACGATTGACGGCATCGCTTCAATCAGGAGTAGCCACTGCCAGCCGGCCCAGCCATTCACTCCTGCCATTGAATGCATGATCCAGCCTGAAACCGGACCGCCGATAATGCCAGCAACAGGTACGCCCGTGTAGAAGAGCGATGTGATCTTCGAACGACGCGCCGACGGATACCAGTAGGTCAGGTACAGAATGACGCCTGGGAACAGTCCGGCTTCGGCAAGTCCAAGGGCGAAGCGCAGCACATAGAACATCGTTGGCGTGGTGACGAACATGGTTCCGGCGGAGATGAGCGCCCATGTGATCATGATGCGCGCAATCCAGGCACGAGCCCCCACTTTATGCAGAATAATGTTGCTGGGAACTTCAAACAGAAAGTAACCGAGAAAGAAAATCCCCGCGCCTAATCCGTAAACCGTCTCGCTGAACTTCAGATCCTGAAGCATCTGAAGCTTGGCAAAACCGATGTTCACACGGTCAAGGTACGCGACCACGTAACACATGAAGAGCAGCGGAATCAATCTGCGGGTCACTTTTGCGTAGACCCTTTCTCCATCCACTTTCTCGCCCGCGATATCGTAGTTATGAAGCCGTCCAACGTTTTCCATTTTTGTCTCCTATCTCCAACCTCGGTCTTCAAATTGACCGTAACGCCTTGAATCGGTTTGTCAGCTTCTCTCCAGACCCTTCCAGGGATGCTGATCTCTTTGATTGGCGTTGATTCATGAACCGATTAATCGATCCTCACAAGCGTTCGCTTGTACTCGTCTGCTCTCGTTACGTATTCCTTTGCGTTCCTCCTCAGAGTCGCAACCTCCTCATCGGTAAGTGAACGGACAACTTTTGCCGGGGTCCCGAGGATAAGCACTCTTTCCGGAAACTCCTTTCCTTCGGTCACCAGCGCACCCGCCCCAACGAGACTTTCCTTCCCGATTGAGGCACCGTTCAGCACTACCGCCTGAATGCCAATGAGACATCCATCCCCTACAGTGCAACCGTGGAGCATTGCCTGATGCCCGACGCTGACTTCACTGCCAATGACCAAGGGAAAGCCAGGGTCTGCATGAAGAACGGCACCTTCCTGAACATTGCAGTTCGGCCCGATCGACACTAAATCGTTGTCAGCACGGACTACGGCACCCGTCCAGATGCTTGAATCTGCGCCGATGTCCACACGCCCGATGACCGTCGCGCCTTCCGCGACGTAGGCGGTCTCGTTGACCTCAGGCAATTTTTCGCCCAGTTTAAAATTGGCATATTCATCTTTCATCGAACGAGGTGTTTTTGAAGCAGCGACGTCACTGCGTCGAAGCGAAATCTTGATGAACAACGGGGGGAGTTAAGCGTCAATCAGGCCGGCAGCGACGAATCCACCGTCGACTGAGATCGTCTGACCTGTTACATACGAAGCGCTGTCAGAAGCAAGGAAAGACACGACACTCGCGACTTCATCGGGTGTGCCATAGCGGCGCATCGGAACGTGTCGCATGAATGCGTCGCGTTGGGCGACCGAATGCAAAGCCGTTGCCATGGGTGTTTCGATCGGCCCCGGTGCAACCGCGTTAGCCGTGATTCCAAGCGCTGCGTATTCAACTGCGACTTGTCGTGTCAGCCCCATGACGGCGGCCTTCGAAGTGCCGTATCCCGTCCTGCCTACGCTGGCGCGAATTCCAGCAACGGACGCAATGTTGATCACTCGCCCCCACTTGCGTTTGGCCATGAATCGAACCGCCTGCTGCGTGAGTAGGAGTGGCCCGGTCAGATTGATCTCCATGAGGATTCGCCAGTGATCAAGCGGTACCTCCTCGAACGGAAACGTCTTCGCGATGCCTGCGTTGTTCACAAGAACGTCGCAACGCTCGAACTGCTTGCCGACCTGAGCAAAGAACTGGTCAATCGATTCAGACTTGCCCACGTCGAGTTGCATCGGAACGGCTGACAGGCCCTGAGCACTCATCTGGTGAGCGGTTTCTTCGGCAGCCGCGAGATTCAGATCGGCAACAACGACGGTGAATCCATCATCCGCGAGGTGACGGACTATCGCGGCGCCGATCCCGCCAGCGGCGCCTGTAACGACAGCAACCCGGCCAGCAGTTTGGGATGGGCGTTTCGAGTTCGGATTGACAACGGGTGTTACTGACATGATTCACTCCACAAAACTGACAGAGGTATTTCGCATACCTAATGCAGACCGTTTGACTTATCCCGAAGAAGGAAAGACTTGCGGGTACGGTGCGCCAACGGTCCATGAATCGTCGATGAGAATGGCGGATGGCCAACCGACTACGAACGCTTAGGTAGACTGATCGATGATTGCGCTGAACTCGTTGCCGACCGCTGTCGGAGTATCGCGAGTGGGTGCACTTCGTCGTGAAGGAGGTCGCTCATCCGATCGATTGCGACTCGGCATGTGACCAGGCCCGAAGCGTTCGCAGGTCGGCTCAGCGCATGGCGGAACGCTGCGTCCGGATGGTGCCGATGCCGAGTCGTGCGATGGGAAATAGTCGCCCAATGATCGTTTGCATTGCTGTCTCCATGGCGGACCGTCAGACGCGGCCCGTCCTCTCTAGAAATGTCTCAACGCGCCGCGTTGATCCGGGTGCGCCACTTGCAAGTGTTTCACCTACTTTTACGCCATCGCTTTCGGCGCCTTTGACGTGTGGCAAGCACCATGGAAACAAGACTAAACCGTGGGATTGATATTTCCCAATACAATAATAGTCATCTAGCAATACTCACGCGGTATCAATGCGAGAAACGCTCCACCTTGAGGGCGGCTGAACGTTCGAGGGGGCATGAGTCGCGGCGTCGAACTGACGGAGGCAGCGGAACGCCATCCCCGCTCATCTGATCCATGAAGGCTCGGCGTCGAATGGGTTCGTTTGCTGCCACGTATCGCGTCGTCTCCCCGATGACGAGTGCTTGTACTTCCGAATAGGCTTATGACGGCGGTTCGAGCAAGTCTGCGGTCCGGCAAGGGATCGACCGCGTGGGGCGAATGCAAACTTTCATACGAGCACTTCAGCCTGTCCGGAACGCGTCAGAAGGCCTCCGCAGAGACCTCTTCACCTGGATGCATCGTCGGTCCGAGTTTCGCCGCTAGCTGGACGAAGGTGTCGGTACATGGGTTGCGATTTCGACTGTTCCAGGTTGCATTCAACTTCACCGACGGCGGATTTCGCAGAGGACAAAACTTCACATTCGTAGGGAGAGACGTCTGCATTGACCTGTGCACAAGTGCGACGCCCAAGCCTTGCCCTACGAACGTGATGAGCGTGTGCTGATAGTTCGTCTCGAGGAAGACCTTCGGGACGAATCCCTCCGTTTTGCAGTGGTTGATGATCGTGTCGTGAAAATATGGTGACGCCTCTCGACGCGTTATCAAGAATTTCTCGTCTTTGAGATCGATCGCATCCATGGGGCGTCTGCCCCGGCCAATGGGTGGTTTGAGGGAAGCGCTACTACGAGAGGTTCCTCGAAAACCGTGAGAGTTTTCATCCCTGCCATCTCACCGGGCGGATACATCAACCCGACGTCCAGGCGGCTTTCGCGCAGATCCTGAATTAGCAAGCTCGGGACCGCCTCGCCCACATGAAGGTGCACCTCCGGATACTCGGTTGTGTACGCTCGGAGAATAGCTGGAGCGACGCTGAACGCGGCTGCAAACATGAAGCCCACGGACAGGGAGCCGCGATGGCCAAGGTTTGCCGAAATTGCGTTGCGCTTTGCGCGTTCAACGGACGCAAGTACCTCCCTCGCATCTTGCAAGAACCCTTCGCCAGCCGCAGTGAGCTTTACAGTTCGGCTGGTGCGGTCGAACAGGCTGACGCCAAGTTCCTCCTCAAGCAGCGCAATCTGTCTCGATAGGGGCGGCTGCGAAATGTGCAGCCGTTCGGCTGCCCTTCCAAAGTGAAGGGTCTCGCCCAGCGTGACGAGATAGTGCAGGTGTCGAAGTTCCATATCAATACCTTTTGAGCATTGCTAGATGACAATCATTATATTTGAGTATATGAATAGGTGAGACTAGTCTTCTTGTCACGCGGGCAACTTTTTGACGTTGCCGCTACGCCGACATCAAGCGGCAAAAGACAAGGAGACTCTCTTGAACGCACCACATATCATCGGCTGGGGCCATACCGTCTTCGGCAAGCACGATCAGATCGAGCTGGAGCAACTGATCAGGGACGCCGCGCTGCCCGCGCTGCACAGCGCGGACGTCCAGCCCCAAGACATCGATGCCATCTTCGTTGGCACCTTTAATGGTGGCTTCGTTCCGCAAGATTTCAGCGCGTCCCTCGTCGCCGTGGCGATCCCCGAGTTCCGCCACACCCCGGCAGTACGTGTCGAGAACGCCTGTGCCACCGGTTCGGCCGCCGTCTTTGCAGCGCTCGACGCAGTGGAGAGCGGACGGGTCAAGCGTGCCTTGGTCATTGGCCTCGAGAAGATGAACGGCCTTCCCGGTGCCCAGATCGGTGATGTCCTGCTCAAGTGCTCCTATGTCAAGGAAGAAGGCGGGAAGCCAGGTGGCATGGCCGGAGTCTTCGGAGACATCGCCACCGAATATTTCTCGCGCTTCGGCGATCAGTCCGATGCCCTTGCGGCGATCGCCGCGAAGAACCATCGCAACGGTGTCGACAACCGATACGCCCATCTGCGCCGCGATCTGGGGTTCGAGTTCTGCCGAACAGTGTCCGACAAGAACCCGTCCCTCGCCGGTCCCCTGAGGCGCACCGATTGCTCTCCTGTCTCGGACGGCGCCGCCGCATTGGTCATTTCCATGGAGCCTCGTCGGGGCACTGCCAATGTCCGCTGGCGCGCTCGCGCGCACGTCAACGACTTCCTGCCGCTGTCGATGCGCGATCGCACCCGATTCGAAGGGGCGGCGCTCGCCTGGTCGAAGGGACTTGAAAAGGCTGGAGTTTCGCTGGCCGACCTGAACCTCGTCGAGGCCCACGACTGCTTCACCATGGCAGAGTTGCTGCAGTATGAAGCGATGGGACTGGCACCACATGGGCAAGGGGCGCGGATCATTCTGGACGGCGTCACCGCCAAGGACGGCAAGCTGCCGGTCAATCCCTCGGGTGGATTGAAGTCGCGTGGGCATCCTATCGGTGCCACTGGCGTGTCGCAGCACGTGATGATGGCCATGCAACTCACCGGTCAGGCCGAAGCGATGCAGATTCCGGGGGCCAGCCTCGGCGCCGTGTTCAACATGGGAGGCACCGCAGTCGCCAACTACTTGAGCATCCTGGAGGCAGCATGAGTCCCGCCTCCGTTACCAATTTGGCGCAACTGCTGCGTCAGTCCGCCCGCCAGTTTCCGCAGCGCACCGCGGTCGTCCATCGGGATCGAACCTGGAACTGGTCCGAAATCGACAGCCGCGTTGATGCCATGGTGGCCGCACTGCGTTCGCTGGGCATCCGCCCAGGCGACAAGATCCTCGTGCAATCGCGCAACTGCGTCCAGATGTTCGAGAGCTGCTGGGTGGCGTTCCGCCTGGGCGCGGTCTGGGTACCGACCAATTTTCGCCTGACGCCACCAGAGGTGGCCTATCTCGGGTCTTCGTCCGGCGCCTGCGCGATGATTGTCGAAGAGGACTTCCTAGAGTATGCCGATGCGGTCCGGGCAGCGTCGCCAGATTTGCGCCATGTCGTCGTCGTCGGCTCACCGCGACAGGGCGAGCACAGCTACGAAGATTTGGTGGCAGCGAACCTTGGGACCAAATCAGAGGATGCCGTCGTCGACTATGACACTCCTTTGTGGTTTTTTTATACATCGGGAACCACCGGGAGACCCAAGGCTGCCATTCTCACTCATGGTCAGATGGCCTTCGTGGTCGCCAATCACTTGGCAGACGTCCTTCCTGGTATGACCGAACTCGACTGTTCGATCGTCGTCGCTCCGCTTTCTCACGGCGCGGGCATCCAGGGGTTGATCAACGTGGCGCGCGGGGCTGCTGCGGTGATTCTCCCGAGTGAAAAGATGGAGCCAGAAGTCGTCTGGGCGCTCGTGGAAAAACACAAGGTCAGCAATTTCTTCGCCGTGCCCACGATCATCAAGATGTTGGTGGAACATCCCGCAGTTGACCTCTACGACCATTCGTCGCTGCGCTACATCAACTATGGCGGTGCGCCCATGTACCGGGCCGACCAGAAACTGGCGTTGACCAAGCTGGGGCGGGTACTCGTGCAGCACTTCGGGCTTGGCGAGGCCACAGCTTGCATCACCGTATTGCCGCCGCACATGCACTCTGCGGACGACGATGATCCGGCCGCGAACATCGGCTCCTGCGGACGTCCACGTACCGGAATGGAGGTCGCGATTCTGGATGCCGACCTGAACAAGCTGCCCGTTGGCGAGGTCGGTGAAATCTGCTGCCGCGGCCCCGCCGTTTTCGCCGGCTACTACGGCAATCAGGAAGCCACGGAGAAGGCGTTTCGAGGCGGCTGGTTCCACACCGGCGATCTCGGGAAGCTGGACGAACGAGGTCTGCTCTACATCACGGGACGCGAGTCCGACATGTATATCTCGGGCGGGTCCAATGTCTATCCCCGTGAAGTCGAAGAAATTCTTCTCACACACCCGGCGGTCGCCGAAGTCGCCGTTCTAGGAATTCCCGACGCGAAATGGGGTGAGGTAGGGGTTGCCGTCGTTGTGTTGCGCGATGGTGTCCCGCCAGTGGACGCGGCAGGGTTGCTGAACCATTTGGAAGGATGCTGCGCCCGTTACCGCTGGCCGAAACATGTCTTCTTCTGGGAATCCTTGCCGAAGTCTGGGTACGGGAAGATCACAAAGAAAGAAGTGCGGCAGATGCTGTTCGAGCGCGAGGCTTCGCTATTGGAGGTCAAGCCCTGAGCAAGCTGTGAGTCGACGTCATCATTTCGGAGCCGTGGTCCAAGGCCAAGCATTTCTGCAACCAAGGCTTCGAGAGGCATCGTTGTGACGTTCGACCAGAAGCCGCGTCGTTCCCCAATGCAGAACCTGGACCTGACCAGTCTGTTAAGCGGGAAAGTTTGATTCGACGACGAGCATAGGGGACAGACTTTCCTTTTAGGACGTGCGTCCGCTCCAAGACCACGTCTGCCTTTTATTGGTAGTGCCCGCGCGGGGATTCCCTCATCGCCGCACCATCCTTTCGACAACACTCCTCGCCACATCCGCACACCTGCCTTTCGGTAGACGACAACGTAGATCGAGTCATCCGCCCTCACATGGGGTTGCAGCATCAGCATCGGAGAAATTCATGAGCCTGCGCCGCGAGCGCCATACAAAGATTGTGGCAACTTTAGGTCCTGCTTCCTCAGATGCAGAGAAGATTCTGCATCTGGTCCAAGCGGGCGCTGATACGTTCCGGCTGAACTTCAGTCACGGCACGCATGAAGACCATGCAGCACGTCTTGGGCTGATTCGAGAGGTTGAAACCATCGTCGGGAGGCCCATAGGCGTCCTATTGGACTTGCAAGGACCGAAGTTGCGGCTTGGCACATTTGCCGACGGTCCAGTGAAGCTCAATCCTCGCCAATCGTTCCGCCTCCAACTCGCCTCCGTTGTCGGTAATTGGCAAGTTGCACATCTACCGCATCGCGAAATTTCGAAGCCCTGTCACCTGGTCATGCACTGCTCATCGACGACGGCCGTGTTCGCCTGCGTGTGACTGCGTGCGGCCCGGATTACGCTGAGACGGTGGTTGAAATCGGAGGAAAAATCTCCGATAGAAAGGGAGTGAACGTTCCAGATTGCGCGCTGCAGTTGTCTGCCTTGACGGAAAAAGACCATCGAGACCTGCAATTTGGCCTACAACTTGGCGTCGACTGGGTTGCATTGTCCTTCGTCCAGTCTGCTCGGGACATCGAAGAGCTCAGAGAGATTGTCGGCGAGACTGTTGGGATTATGGCGAAGATTGAAAAACCTGCCGCCATCACCGATATTGATGCCATCGTTGCGGCAACCGACGCGATTATGGTTGCCCGCGGGGACCTGGGGGTGGAAATGCCACCTGAAGAAGTTCCAGCCATCCAGAAGCGCCTGACACGTCTGTGCCGCGAAGCGGGCAAGCCCATTGTTGTAGCAACGCAGATGCTCGACTCTATGGTGAGTTCCCCCGCCCCACCCGTGCCGAGGCATCGGACGTCGCGACTGCCGTTTACGACGGCGTCGATGCCGTCATGCTTTCGGCCGAATCGGCTAGCGGTGACTATCCCGTCGAGGCAGTTCAGATGATGTCACGAATCATCCGAAACACTGAACGGGACAGGCTGCAACGAGACACCATGGGTGCTATTGCCACGACTCGTCGCGCTGACGCACCCGACGCGATTGGTGCTGCCATTCGCGCGGCAGCAGACATCTTGCCGCTGTCGGCGTGCGTGACATACACGCTATCGGGCGCCAGCGCTCTTCGTGTTGCGCATGAACGCCCCAACGTACCCATTGTCGGCATGACTCCAAGAATCGAGACCGCGCGCCGGTTGGCAGTCGTGTGGGCGTTCATGCCGTTCGTGGTGATGACGCCGCGAGCGTTGAGGACATGGTCCGGCATGCGACAGAAGTTGTTCGTGCGGAAGGATTTGAACCGGAGTCGCGTCCGTTCGCGATTGTGGCAGGCATGCCTTTTGGCACTCCGGGTTCCACTAACCTTCTGCGATTCGTACTACCAACGCGAAGCCAACCAAAGTAGAGCGGCAGATCCAAGCTCCTATGGCTTCGGCCTTGCTGATGCATCTAACGCAGATTGCAATGACGGACATTGCGCCTGCGTTGCGGGCCGACTGTGGCGCGCGGATCCCTAACCCTTACCCTCTGTTAAGAAAATGAGTGCAATCGTAGATATCATCGGTCGCGAGGTTCTCGACTCGCGCGGCAATCCCACCGTCGAGTGCGACGTGCTGCTGGGGTCGGGCGTGATGGGCCGTGCCGCCGTGCCGTCGGGCGCGTCGACCGGTTCGCGCGAAGCCATCGAACTGCGTGATGGTGACAAGTCGCGCTATCTGGGCAAGGGCGTGCTGAAGGCCGTCGAGCACATCAACACCGAGATCTCCGAAGCGATCATGGGCCTGGACGCCTCCGAGCAGGCTTTCCTGGACCGCACCCTGATCGAACTGGACGGTACCGAGAACAAAGGCCGCCTTGGTGCCAATGCCATGCTGGCCGTGTCGATGGCCGTGGCCAAGGCTGCTGCGGAAGAAGCCGGCCTGCCGCTGTACCGCTACTTCGGCGGTTCGGGCGCGATGCAGATGCCGGTGCCAATGATGAACATCGTCAACGGTGGTGCGCACGCCAACAACAGCCTGGACATCCAGGAATTCATGATCATGCCCGTGTCGCAGACCAGCTTCCGTGAAGCCCTGCGTTGCGGCGCCGAAGTCTTCCACGCGCTGAAGAAGATCCTGGCCGACAAGGGCATGTCGACGGCCGTGGGCGATGAAGGCGGTTTTGCGCCGAACTTCTCGTCGAACGAGGAATGCCTGAACACCGTCGTGCAGGCCATCGAAAAGGCTGGCTACAAGGCTGGCGAAGACGTGCTGCTGGCACTGGACTGCGCCGCGAGCGAGTTCTACCACGAAGCCGAAGATGTGTACTCGCTGGAAGGCGAAGGCCTGAAGCTGACGTCGACGCAATTCGCCGACTACCTGGCCAACCTGTGCGACAAGTTCCCGATCGTGTCGATCGAAGACGGCATGGCCGAAGGCGACTGGGAAGGCTGGAAGACGCTGACCGACAAGCTCGGCAAGCGCGTGCAGCTGGTGGGTGACGATCTGTTCGTGACCAACACGAAGATCCTGAAGGAAGGCATCGAGCGCGGCATCGGCAACTCGATCCTTATCAAGATCAACCAGATCGGTACGCTGACCGAGACGTTCGCCGCCATCGAAATGGCCAAGCGCGCCGGCTACACCGCCGTGATCTCGCACCGTTCGGGCGAGACCGAAGACAGCACGATTGCCGACATCGCCGTGGGCACGAACGCCGGCCAGATCAAGACCGGTTCGCTGTCGCGTTCGGACCGTATCTCGAAGTACAACCAGCTGCTGCGCATCGAGGAAGATCTGGGCGATATCGCCACGTACCCGGGCAAAAGCGCGCTGTTCAACCTGCGTTAAGGGGCTGCGCCACAGGGACACTGACGGCCGGGTTCGACCCTGCGTCGCATCTGCCCGATGCCGAGCCTGCACTTTCTCCACCACGCCGATGTGTCGGCATCGTCGTAAGAGGGGGGCTTCAGAATTCGGAAGATATTGCCCGGTAAGGCGTTTTCGTCGTCGCGGACAATTGACGCTCCTTGCCAGCATGGCCTTACAGATCAGTCATTTACGATCACCAAAAGCTTGTCGCATCTGCTTGGCACGCTCAAGTTCATCGCCGTGCAGGTACATTGATGTTGTAGCGATCGACGCATGTCGCAGGTTGTCGCGCACGGCCGTGAGCGCGGCCCCGCGAGCCAGCGCGTGGCTGGCGTGGCTGTGCCGCATCCAGTGCGGCGTTGCACGGCACAGCTTCTCGGCGGCTACTGGGTGATCGACTTCGATGACATCAGCGGCCTGTATAAATAACCTCCGCAGGGCGCGCCAAAGATGGGCACCAGTGATGCCGGCGGTGCCATCCTCGCCCAGACTGCCCACCAGGGGTCTTCGGGTTCCACCGCCCCGTCTGACTGGCAACTGGCGTTGCGCGAGGTATTGGTCGAGAGCCGTCGCCCTTCCACCGAGTCGCGCAGCCGCGACAGTCCGACCCAGCGTTCGCGCGGCGTTGGGCGTCGTACGAAGGCCCGATACGCGATGGCGTCGTCAGTTGTCAGTGACGAGAGTGCCCGGCCACGGTCAATGACCGCCCAGAGGATCAGCCGCTCGGCTTCCTTGCGATAGGCGCGCTGCGTGGCGACTGTCTCGTGCAGCGATAGCCAGGCCTGCACCGCCTCATAGTCGTTCGTCGCGTTCAGCGTGCAAGCCTCGCGCGGAGCACGCAAACTGCCGCGCGAGCCATCGACTTCGCGTGGCGCGCGCAACTGCTCCCACGGCACAATGCCGCTGGGCTGGGCGACGGCAATCAGGGCCCAGGCGCGCTCGGTCAGGTGCGGATGCGCGGCGAAGAAGGCTTCCACCTAGCGTGGCACCGACGATGCCGAGCCCTTCGATGGTTTTCCACCAGCCGCGTCGACGCGGGATCCGGACGGTCAACTCCGACAGGGTGCGTGCGGATGCCGTGTTCTTGCAGCGCCCTGACGGTCCTGGGCGCCAGCCATTTGTCAACGCCATCACTGATTTCGGGCTGCGGCGTCCGCCGGTCGATCAGTCCCTCTATTCGTTCCTGTCGCCGCTTGGCTGGGAGCACATCAACCTGACCGGCGATTATGTGTGGCGCAAGATCCACAAACGGCATCCAGGGAAGTTCGGCTCTTTGCGGCCGTTGCCAGCGCGCTAGCCAAACTCCAGATCGGCAAGGACTTGCGTGCTGCGCCCAAACCACGTGGTGGCGTAGGCGCGCAGCGTTCCCGTGTGCAAGATTTTCCGTCTTCCGAAGCGCCCCCCTCACAAGTCATTGTTCCTGCCGATCACGCCGGGCGCCACCGCTCCCGTGTTGATGCCGGCGCGTAGCCGCAAGCCGTTTCCGCTTTGGCTACCAAGTGCTCGGCATTAGCTGTGCCGTATTAGGCATGTTTCGCTTTTCGACGCGATCTCCCATCACAGTCCGCGCCTCAATAGGCATCTACGTGGCCGTAGGCACCCTAAGTCACTCCCACATTGCCGTCTTTTACGAATACCAATAAGACTACAATTTTGTTTTCTATTTTGATTTCGTGCCGTATAGTGGAGTCACTGCACGGACAACGAGGTGCATGCTGCCCCGAAGAAGTGGGCACATTGCGGCGGTGAGCCAGGAAGACTCTGAACGTTGCCTTGAGGCGTGGGCAAATCAGGGGATCCACGGAACCCCGCCCATAAGAACGGCGAAACAGAAGGAGGCCTGTGATGCTGTCATTGATCCATCGTGTTTTTCGAACCGCTGGCCTGGCTTTTGTTGGGATGATCCTCGTTAGTGGCCCACTGCAAGCCCAAAGCAAGTATCCGAATCGGCCAATCAAGATGTTTGTCGGTTTTTCCGCCGGCAGCGCAACCGACATCGTGGCGCGCGTGGTGGCCCAATATCTGTCGGAAAGGCTCGGGCAATCGATCGTTGTCGAAAACAAGACAGGCGTGGGTGGCAGCCTCGCGGCAGATACCGTGGCCCGTTCGGCACCAGATGGCTACACCTTGCTGACCGTGTCAAGCGCGATCGCCGTCAACCCTGCGGTGTATCCAAAGTTGTCGTTCGACGTTGAGAAAGATCTCACACCGATTGCGATGGTCGGGCGACTACCTACTGTATTGCTCGTCAGGAACGACTCCCCGGCCAAAACGCTGAGTGAGCTTTTGTCATATGCCCGCAGCCATCCCAAGAAGATCAACTATGGCTCATCGGGGATAGGCGGCTCGATCCACTTGAGCACTGAATATCTCGCGACACTCACCAACACCTCATTCACGCATGTGCCGTACCGCGGGAATTCGCAGGCTATCGCAGCGTTGCTCGGGGCGAGGTAGATATGGTGACTGACACCATCCTGCTCGCTGCACCTAATATCCGGGCCGGTCGTGTCCGCGGGTTGGCGATCTCCAGCCAATCCCGATCGCCTCTAGCGCCCGAGGTACCTACTTTCGCCGAAGCTGGGCTGAAGGGCTATGACGCCAGCTTGTTCTTCGGACTAATGGGACCGAGGGGAATGCCCTCCGAGATCGTTCAGCGAATCAATCGAGAACTGAACGACCTATTAAAAAACTCAGCAGAACTGAAAGAGCGCCTGCAAACGGCGGGCGGTCTGGAACTCGTTGGAGGAAGTCCGGACCGGTTCCGCGACATCCTGCACAAGGAAGTGGGCCTGTGGCGCAACGTCGCGAAGGACGCCCACGTGACAGTCAATCAGTGACAAAAGGGGAGATTTCCCGAATGACTCCTAACCAAGGTATCCAACCGCTGTCCGGGTACACCGTTATTGAACTTGGCTCCACCGTTGCCGGCCCGTTCTGTGGCAGGCTGCTGGCCGACTTTGGAGCAACCGTCATCAAGGTGGAGGCGGCCGAAGGCGACGCGCTGCGCTCAATGGGTAGCCATAAAGACGGCATATCGCTATACGCCCTTTCCATGTTCCGAAACAAGGAAGTGATCTCGGTCGACCTACGTACCGAAGAGGGACAGTCGCTGCTACGCCAACTGATCGACAAGGCCGACTTCGTGGTTGAGAACTTCCGCCCAGGCACATTGGAACGCTGGGGGCTTGCATACGAGTCCCTGAGCGCAACAAATCCAGGGTTGATCATGGTGCGTATCAGCGGTTATGGGCAAGACGGCCCATACAGCCACCGGCCGGGCTACGGTGTGATCGGCGAAGCCATTAGCGGCCTGCGCTCGATTACCGGAGACCCGGATCGCCCGCCGGCACGCGTTGCCACTTCACTGTCTGACTACCTCACAGGATTGTACGGCGCATTCGGGGCGATGCTAGCGCTGGAAGCCCGCCACTGCACGGGGCGCGGCCAGGTGGTGGATACCGCGCTGGCTGAATGCGCCTTCAGCTTCATGGAGCCACACGTCATGGCCTACGATCAACTCGGTATTGTCGCCCAGCGGGCGGGATCGCGATTGCCGGGGTCGAGTCCCAACAATCTGTACCAGTCCGGTGATGGCTGCTACATCCATGTGGCGGCGCTTGCGGATCCGATCTTCCGCCGCCTGTGCGTGGCGATGGATCAGCCCGACTTGGCCAATGACCCGCGGTACTCCTCTAACCAGATGCGTAGTCGAAACAGCGATGAGGTGGATGCAGTCGTGCAAACTTGGATAGGCGCGCACGGCTACGACGAGATTCACAGTGTGCTGGGAGATTACGATATCCCCACGCGAAAATCTACAACATCGATGACGTCTTTGCCGATCCGCACTTCGTCGCACGCGACAGCATCCAGCATCGGCCCCATGACAGGCTGGGCATGGTCGCCGTGCCGAACGTAACACCGCGCCTGACCGAGACGCCCGGCTATGTACGGGGCTGGGCCGCGACACCGGCGCTGATACCGCCGCCGTCCTTACGCGAATGCTCGGACTTGATGCCGACGCCGTGTCCACTCTGCAACAGAGTGGCGTCATCTATGACCCCGCTCTCGCCCACTGAATCTGGCTGTACGTAATTCTTCCCACAACGTTGCCTGCTTAACTTACAAGGATGGATGCCATGAGCGTCAAATTGAAATCGGAGGTGGTTGGTTCTGTCTGGAAATGCGAATGTGTGACCGGACAAACCGTGGACGAAGGCGACGTGCTCTTCATTATTGAGTCGATGAAGATGGAAATTCCGGTTGAAGCCACGCACGCCGGTACGGTGTCCGACATCCTGGTCAAGGAAGGCGAGTCAATTGCAGAAGGCCAGTTGCTGGCGGTAATCGAGCGGGCGTAAGGAAAACGGCCATGGACATGAACCAAAGTCTTCCCTCCGAGGACCTTTTGGAACTCGGGCGGCGCCGCCAGCTCGCGCTGGAACTCGGCGGCCCTGACGCCATCGAACGGCACCATGCGGCCGGCAAGCTTACAATCCGCGAACGCATTGAGGCCCTGTCTGACAAGAACTCGTTCCATGAAGTCGGTCGCCTGACCGGCCAAGGCCACTATGACGAGACAGGTGTGCTCGTAAAGGTCACACCTGCGCCATATGTGATGGGTCTTGCAAACGTCGATGGCCGTCCTGTTGCAATTGGTGGCGAGGATTACACGGTACGCGGCGGCGCAAGCTGGAGCGGGGACCGCAAAAAAGGTGGTCAAGGTGGCTTCGTCGAGGATCTTGCCTTGAACTATAAAATCCCATTGATCAATCTGATTGATGGCGTGGGAGGCAGCGTCACCTCCGCGCAGCGCCGCGGCCATACCGTCTTTCCTGGTGTGCATGGCTTTGAAACGTCCGCGGCGCTGCTCGGCCAAGTACCGGTTGTATGCGCTGTGTTGGGTACGGCTGCAGGAGGGCCAGCCGGACGGGCCATTTTGTCGCACTGGTCGGTGATGGTGAATGGCACAAGCCAGATCTTCGCCGCGGGTCCGCCGGTGGTGAAGCGTTCGCTCGGCCAGGAAATTTCCAAAGACGACCTCGGCGGCGCGCCGCTTGCGGTGGATCTTGCCGGCTCGGTCGACAATGCAGTGGAAACCGAGGCGGACTGTTTCGCAATGATCCGGCGCTATCTGTCCTACATGCCGCAAAACGTGTGGGAACTGCCTCCCGAGACGCCGTGCGATGATCCGGTAGATCGCCGCGACGAGGCACTGGCGAGCATCGTGCCGGCCGACAGGCGTAAGGCCTACGACATGCGCAAGGTTGTACGTATGGTATTTGACCGCGGGTCGGTATTCGAAATCCAGCCCACATACGGCAAGGCGGTAATCACATGCCTGACCCGTCTGAACGGCAAGGTAGTGGGTGTGGTGGCTAGTAACCCCATGGCATACGGTGGCGCCATCGATGCCAAGGCAGCGCGCAAGCAGACGCACTTCATCGAACTGTGTGATACGTTCCATATCCCGCTAGTGTTCCTAGTCGATGTGCCCGGCTTCATGGTCGGTCGCGACGCGGAGGCACAAGGTACCCTGCGCGAAGGCATGCGAAGTGTGTTCGTCAGTCTGCAAACGACAGTACCTATTGCAACGGTTGTGATCCGGAAATGCTACGGCATGGCAGGTATGGCCGCCACAGACAAGAACGGCCTGGGACTCAAGCTCGCGTGGCCGACTGCGGAGTGGGGTTCGCTACCGATCGAGGGCGGCGTTGCGGCAGCATTTCGGCGCGAGATTGCCGCGTCGGACGATCCTGCGGCCAAGGAGCGCGAGCTCGAACATCGCCTGCGTCAGCTCGCATCGCCCTTCCGCACCGCTGAAGCGTTCGGTGTCGAGGACGTGCTCGACCCCCGCGAGACGCGCCAGACGCTGTGCCGCTTCATCGATGCCGCCCAGATCTCGCTGAAGACCACGCTCGGCCCAAAACTCAAAACCGGAGTGCGCCCGTAGCAATACCGCCTCGCCCTCCAATTCCAGGGAACGAGGCGGCCTACGGCCGCAAGGAGGCAAACATGGAACGATCTGCCCGTGCCATGCCACTGTGCCCGCTCGGCAAGGGACGGCTTATAGCCCGCATCCGCGCTCAAGTAGCGCCCCCTCGCCCAACTTGCTACCAGCACGTTTGGCAACCAGTCCTGGTTACGACACCTCACGTGGCATTTGCAATTCCAATCTAGTTGGCCAGCGCCTGCACGTCAAACGCCGCCTTCGGGCTGTGGAGCAACAACGTAGGAGACCGCAGCTCATCTTGGCCTGCAGCCGATCAATGTCGACACAGCGAATGTCGTGAGGAACTGTACAGCTGTCGTGCTTTCTCCAGCGGATGGCGGGCAAATATCGGATTCCGAGCCGCCATCGACCACCATCGGAAAGGTTGACTTGAATATGCCAGAGCAAATTCGGTAGCGATGCTTGAGTTCAACCAAAGCCCAGGCGCCGCCGCCATGCTGATCTTCAAAACGGAGAATTACTACGGGACCGCCGAGGGATGACTGCGGCTGCGTGAGCAACAGACCATGCTCCAGCACCTGGGGTAGCGCATCGCCCCCTCGGGCGGCGCGTCGCAAGGGACAACAAGACGCGCCGGCTATCGCAGTGAATAACCAATCAGGAGACAATAGATGAAGAGAAGAACATGGTGTATCGCGACACTATTATTTCCACTCCTCCTGCCTGCCGAGCAGGCGCACGCACGAGAGTGGCCAACGAAACCAATCCGGCTCGTAGTCCCGTACGCGCCAGGGGTACCACCGACCGGCTCGCTCGCGAATATGCAGAATTCCTGCGCAGGAAGCTGTCGCAGACAGTCGTGGTGGAGAATCGACCTGGCGCCTCCACCAACATCGGCAGCGAGCTTGTCGCGAGATCCCAGCCAGACGGTTATACCTTTCTGATCGGTATTGACGGACTCGCGACGAACCCCTATACGGGGCCGGTCCCGTCGTTCAATGTACAGAAGGAGCTTCTCCCGATCAGCCTGCTTACGCGTGTGCCTTGCCTGATCGCGGCCAATCCACAGTTCATTGCCACCAACGTGACCGAGATGATCACTATGGCTCGCGGCCACCCCGACCGCTACTCAATCTCCAGCGCGTCGCTGGTGCTTCAGGTGGGACTGCTCAACTCGGGTTCGAAGATCCGACTGAACCACGTGCCGTATAAGGGCGGCGCGCAGGCCGCCGGCGACGCGATGGGTGGGCAAGTCGACATGGTAATCGCCAATGTTCCGGTGCTTGCGCCATTTGTTCGCACTGGCAAGCTACGTCCCTAGCAGTTACATCGGCGACGCGGAGCGCTGCTTTCCCCAACGTACCCACCCTGAAGGAAACCGGTATGTCGGACGCGGTGTTCTCGAACTGGTATGGCGTTTTTGCACCGGTTGGTACTTCCGAGCTAGTCATCAACCGCATGGCCGAACTCTCGCGGCAGTTTGTTGCGGACCCCGCCGTCAACAAGCAGCTTTCCAACGAGGGCTACCAATTGGCGGCGTCCACGCCAGCGGAGTTCGCTGCGCTTATCCAAGCGGATTCGACAGCGGCCAGCCGCTTCGTCACGGAAAATCCTGCACTTTTCAGTAAGTAGACCGGAGATTAGAAATGGCTTTTGAAACACTGATCGCAGAGCTGAGAGACCGCGAGGAACGCGCTCGACTGATGGGCGGGTCCGAGAAGCTCGCCAAACGCAAGGCCGAAGGCGTGCTAAACGCTCGCGAACGTATCGACTACCTTGCCGACCACGATTCGTTTCTCGAATCGGGTCTGCTGGCCACCTCCTATATCCCGGAAATGCGGGAGCGTTCGCCCGCAGATGGCAAGATTGCTGGCTATGGGCGTATCGATGGACGCGAAGTAGCCATCGTTTCAAACGACTTCACCGTTCTCGGCGCGTCGAGCAGCAATGTCAATGCCAACAAGGTCGGTCATATGAAAACGGTGGCGAGCCGACGTGGCTTGCCGATGGTCTTTCTCGGCGAGTCTACCGGCGCGCGCATGCCGGACGCCATGGGAGCGCGAGGCATCGGCTCCGGGGACAAGCCAGCTCAGTACATGCGCACGCGTGAGACGCCGTGGGCGTCAGCAGTGCTCGGGCACTGCTACGGCTCATCCAGTTGGTACGCCGCGCTCGCTGACTTCTCCGTGATGCGCAAGGGCGCCGTGATGGCTGTATCCAGCGTCAAACTCACGTCGATGGCAATTGGGGAGGAAGTCGATTCAGAGGCGCTTGGCGGTTGGGAAGTGCTCACTGGCGTGTCTGGACTGATTGATATGGCGGTCGACTCGGACGAAGAAGCACTGGACGCAGTCAAGCGGTTCCTCTCCTACCTGCCCAGCCACCACAACGAGGCGCCACCCGTGTATTCGGTGCCTGCCGGCTCTGGCACCCAAGCGCACCGTATCCTCGACATCGTCCCGGAATCGCGCACCCGGGTCTATGATGTCCGCAAGATCATTCCATTGATCGTTGACCTCGACAGCATGTTTGAGGTCAAGGCTCGCTATGGCAAGTCGGTCGTAACCGCGCTCGCTCGGATCGACGGTAGAAGCGTTGGGATCATTGCAAACAATCCGATCGCCAAAGGTGGGGCCATTGATGTAGATGCCTGTAACAAGGCGACAAGCTTCATGGTGATGTGCGATTCGTTCAACATTCCGCTGGTTTTCCTCACCGACCAACCGGGATTCTTGATCGGCATCGAAGGGGAACGACGCGGTGCGGTGGGACGCGTGATGAACTGGATGAATGCGCTTTCGCTGGTGACAGTCCCGAAGATCGCCATCATCATGCGCAAGACTTACGGGCAAGCGGTCTTGAACATGGGGGGCGCTGGCAACGCGGACGAACTCGTTGCTTGGGTCTCGGCAGAAGTCAATTTCATGGACCCTCGTTCTGGCGTCACCATCGTCCACGGCGTGCGCCAACAGGACGAGCCGGAAAAATACGCCACGCTGTTGAAAGACATGGAGCGTGACACTTCTGCCTGGGATATGGGTGCCGCGTACTCCGCGCACATGGTCATCAATCCAGTCGACACACGCAACACGCTGAAGCGCCTGCTGGAAGTGCATCGGCTTCGTCTGAGCGGCGGCGTCGGCCAGCATTTGATGCGCACCTGGCCTACCAGCTATTAAAACCGAGGAGATCATCAGCATGCAAACGGTACTCATAGCGAACCGCGGGGCGGTCGCAGCCCGGGTACAGCGAACCTTGCATAAGATGGGCCTGCGGTCGGTCGTGGTTTATTCCGAAGCCGATCGGGACCTTCCTTATGTGGCGCAGGCCGACCAGGCTTATTGCATCGGCCCGTCGCCGGCGGCACAGAGCTATCTGAACGAAGCTGCGCTATTTGACGCGATGCGCCGCTCAGGTGCCGATGCAGTACACCCGGGCTATGGTTTCTTGTCCGAGAACGCGGGATTCGCTAGCCGCGTGGAAGCAGCAGGCCTAACGTTTATTGGTCCCAGCCCCCGCTGGATCGACGCAATGGGACATAAGACGCGCGCACGCGATCTCATGGCGCAGCACGGTATGCCGATGTGCCGCTCCTCTGGCATTATCGGCGACGACCCCACTGCGATCCGTGCGGCTGGTGCTGAGGTCGGCTATCCAGTATTGGTTAAACCAGCCGGCGGCGGCGGCGGCATTGGCATGATTGCCGCCCACGACGGAGATGAACTCGTTGAGGCCGTCGGTCGCGCCAGAGCGCTCGCGCAGCGTAGCTTCGGCAATGGCGACGTGTACCTGGAGCAGCTGTTCGCGCGGCCCCGGCATATCGAGTTCCAGGTGCTGGGAGACCGGCACGGGAACGTGCAGCACCTGCTGGAACGGGATTGTTCGGTACAACGACGCCACCAGAAAGTAATTGAGGAAGCGTGCGCCCCCGGCCTTACAGCGGGCGAGGCCGACGAAGTCGCAGACCGGGTGGCACGATTGTTAGGTAAGCTCGGCTACGACGTGATTGGGACTGTCGAAATGCTTCGGAGCGCGGACGGCAGCTACAGCTTCCTGGAGATGAATACCCGCTTGCAGGTTGAGCACGCGGTGACCGAAGCCATTACCGGTTTGGATCTCGTCGAAGCGCAGATCCGTCTTGCGGCAGGAGAATCGCTGCGCGATGTTCTTCCCACGCCTGTGCGGGCCTCCGGGCACGCGATCGAACTCCGGATCTATGCGGAGGATCCCGTCCGATTCTTTCCTTCGCCGGGCACCCTGCAGACTTTCCGCTTGCCATCGGGTTCGGGCATCCGTATCGAGACGGGCTATGCGGAGGGGAACGCGGTAAGCCCATACTATGACCCGATGATCGCGAAACTTGTGATCCACGCGTCAGATAGGCTAGCCGCCATCGAAACCGCTGAGCAGGCATTGTCGGCGACGAAGATTGAGGGGGTTAAGACCAACATTCCGCTCTTGCAGCGCATGCTGGCGTTTCCACCCTGGCGCGTTGGTGATCTGCATACGGGGCTCGTCCAGGACCTTCTCGCCAGCGGTGAGGCGAAGAATGACCTTGCCCCTGTTCCACGAATCCCATAACCGAGGGAATTAGGCAGCCCGGTGTTGCTGAGCTGCGGACCAGTTTTTCTCGAACGTCATGGGGCTGACGTAGCCCAGCGTCGAGTGGAGTCGGCTGGCATTATAAAAGCCAAGCCAGTCAATTACCTCGTCCATTGCGGCGCGGCGGGTAGCGAACTGGCGACCGTGCAGGCGAGCGACCTTCAACGACCCCCACAGACTCTCAGTCGGCGCGTTGTCCCAGCAATCGCCCCTGCGGCTCATTGACGAGCGCATGCCATACGCCTTCAGGGCGTCTTGAAACAGATGGCTGCAATACTGGCTTCCCCGGTCGGTGTGCACAATCACACCGGCTTCCGGGCGGCGCCGGAACCAGGCCATGCGCAGCGCGTCCGTGACCAATTCGGCCTTCATGTGTGGTTGCATCGACCAGCCAACCACCTGCCGGCTGAACAGGTCGATGATGACCACCAGGTAGAGCCAGCCTTCGGCGGTCGCCACATAGGTTATGTCGCTCGTCCAGACTTGATTGGGTGCTGCTGGGCTAAAGTCGCGTTGCAGCAGATTGGGGGCCACCGGCAAATCGTGGTTCGAGTTGGTTGTCGCGATGTACTTGCGCTTGTGGCGGGCACGGATGCCGTGCAGCGCCATCAGCTTGCGAACACGCTCCTTGCCCACCCGCACCCCACGCGCCAGCAGTTCCTTCCACATGCGCGGCCAGCCGTACTCCCCCTTGACCCCGGCGTGAATCGCCTTGATGTGGGCCAACAAGGCATCGTCACTGAGTCGGCCTCTATCTGGCCTGTCGGTGCTTACTGTGCGTTGCTTGCGCTGGTGATAGCCGCTGGGGCTGACCCCTAACAGCTCACACAGGACCGAGACCGGCCAGTAACGTCGGTTTCGCTCGATGAACGCATACCTCACACCGACTCCTTCGCAAAGTATGCTGCGGCTTTTTTAAAATATCGCGCTCCATCTTCAAGCGCGCCACCTCCGCCCGAAGCCGGGCCAGCTCCATCTGCTCCGGGCTGACCGGCTTCATACCCGCACCAGTCAGCTTGCCTTCCCGCTCCGCCTTGACCCAGTTATGCAGCGTCTGCGCTCTGATGCCCAGGGTCGCGCTAACCACTGCCATGCTCTGCCCGCTCTTCACCAGCCGTACCGCTTCCAGCTTGAATTCCAGCGTGTACTGCGCCCGCTTTGTCTTGCTTGTCATCACATCTCTCCTTGCTTCAGTTTAACCTCAGCAAGGGATTCGTTTTGCGGGGGCAAGCTCAGAAGTAACGAGACAAGCGGCGCCGCCTGTAGGAGAGTGCGGCCGACAGACGGCGCCGAATTGTGCAGGACTTGAAATCAAGTACGCCGTTGCAGTGAGATGGGCATATCGCTTTCGTAGACTGAAATATGGAGAGTTCGCCAAAGTGGCGTGTGCCTTCCACAATCATGGGAGAGGACGTGGCAACAACCACATTCAAGGAATGGGCAGTGATCAATGCCGGTAACGCCTCAGGCCTTCACTCCCAAGAGCGGGTAAGGCAACGCGGTGAGGGCGCAAACAAGGCGCTCGAGATCCTCGGGATATTGCGTGCAAGAATCGCCAAGCAAGATCTTCCGCCAGGTGCCAAGGTCCGTGAGCAGGATTTAGCAGAGGAATTCGATGTGCCGCGTCCGCTGGTGCGAGAGGTCTTTGCCGCGCTCGTGCAGCGTGGACTCATTGAGCGAATACCAAACCGCGGCGCGGTGGTGACTCGGATGGATCTTCAGCAGTTGTTGCACATCTATGGCATACGTGAGGTGCTTGACGGCCTTTGCGTCAGGTTGGCGACTCAGAACGTACCGCCGGAATCGTGGCAGGACTTGGTTGATCTTTTTAATGGTCCGATGGTTCAGTATGTTGAAGAATCGAACTTGGATGCGTTTATTGACGGCTATGATTTCTTTCGCAGGAGAGTCATCGACGCAGCTGCCAATCCAACGCTCACTGAAATGTTGGATGGCATCTGGGACAAGACACAGTTCCTGATCCGGCGGATCATCATCCTTCCCGGTCGCCCAAAACAAGGCCTCGCTGAGCATTCCGCCGTGCTGAGCGCAATGCGAGAAGGCGACGCCTCGGAGGCTGAGGTGTTGCGGAGGGAGAATATCCGGAGCGCAAAAGAAACGTTGGCGCGCTATCAAAAATACCTGGTTTAGGATCAAACGATGTACTTGCGGAAGCGACTCAGATACTCGGCCGCCTCTCTGATACTCTGGCGCCGGATCAATTCAGCCTTGTCCGCGTCGCGCTCGTGCAGAGCGGCAAGAACGGCTCGATGATGTTCCAAGCCAAGGCGCGCCCGGCCGGGTAGGACAATCGCACGCCGGATAACGGCTTGCGAACGCTCTAGGATCGAGTCGAGCATACCTTCGATAATTGGGTTATTTGCGTTCCTGAAGACGCGTTGGCGGAATTGCTCATAGCCGGCGATGTAGACATCAAAATCCCCTTTTTCTAGCGCTTCTTCCATTGGAGCGCCGAACAGAGCGATCAGGTCGTCCCACTCCCCTTGTGGAGCGTTTTGTGCAGCAAGCCGCACGCACATACCTTCTAGAGCTTCCCGTGCACAGTAGATCTGCAGGATCTGCTCAAAGCTTATGCGGGTGACGATGGCTCCTCGATTGGGAATTCGCTCCACCAAGCCACGCTCTTCCAATGCCGCCAGCGCTTCCCGGATGCGCGGACGCGTCGTATCAAACTCCTGAGCCAGTTCAGCTTCGACAAGCTTGGTCCCCGGCAGTAAATCATGACGAGCAATCCGAGCCCGCAATTCATCGGTAATTGCTGCGGCCGATGTTGCCATCGACTTTTCGGCTTGCCTACTAGAGGCATCCTGCTGTTGGCTGGCTTTGACTGTAGCAGACATGGTGTCCCGTGCGCGAATGGCAAGTGTTCTTAATAACACAATAGTAGACCATCTTGTAGGCGTTCTTGTTGGCTAGAGTGTTCCGCTGCTGAACCCAGCCGTTGCCTTTTACCTGGTCAGTTTGCAGCCGTCACTTTTTCGCATAGGGGCCACCCTCGTCCCCGGTAGCAGCGCCTTCCCCACAGTCAATGTCATACCTCGCACGCAAACATTCAAGTAGTCAATATAGACTACTATAAAGTTTACTATTTTGATTTCTGTACATATACTGAACTCGCGCAACATGAAAACGCGACTTCGGCGGTCAAGCAACGATGGTGACCTCGCTGACCAGAGCACCAGGGTTGGGAAGAGCGGTGTTGTCTGCAAGCGCGACCGATCAAGGTAGAAAGACATGAAAAGCTTCACCCTTTGCAGGGCCGATCCGGTGTCTAAGGAAGGCACGCAGCTCGCCCCCACCGGGCTCGCCCAGCGCAGTGTGCGTTCCGTATGGCATCCGTGTACCGCGCTCAGACCCGATGACATTGCCGAACCGTTGGCGATAGCGCGTGGCGAAGGCATCTGGCTGATCGACACGGAGGGACGCCGCTACTTTGACGCCACCAGCTCCTGGTGGGTCAACTTGTTCGGTCACGCCAATCCGCATATCAATGCCGCCCTGGTGCAGCAGCTCGAATCGCTTGAGCACGTGATGCTTGCCGGATGCACCCACGCACCAGCGGTGGAACTGGGCGAGCGTTTGTCGGCCCTGACCGGTGGAGCGCTGGGCAATGTCTTTTACGCGTCGGACGGCGCGTCGGCCGTCGAAATCGCGCTCAAGATGAGCTTTCACTACTGGCGCAATATTGGTCTGACAACCAAGCAAGAATTCATTTGCCTCCGGAACGGTTACCACGGCGAAACAGTGGGCGCGCTGGCGGTGACTGACGTGGAGATCTTCCGCGATGCCTATGACCCATTGATCCGCCGAGCACATGTCGTGATGTCGCCTGATGCCCGCCAGGCTGTGAGTGGAGAGTCGGTTGCTGACGTGGCCGCGCGTGCCCTGGCGGAGCTGGAAGCGCTGCTGCGCGAACGCTCCGGACAAATCGCAGCACTAATTGTGGAGCCTCTGGTACAGGGGCAGCCGGCATGGCCATGCACGACCCTTCTTATCTGGACGGGGTACGGGCGCTATGCGATCGCTACCGGGTCCACCTTATTGCGGACGAGATTGCGGTGGGCTGTGGCCGCACGGGCACCTTCTTCGCATGGGAGCAATCGCGCGAGGTCGGCGGACCTTTACCGACCCATCTCTGGCCTGACTTCGTGTGCCTGTCCAAAGGCATCAGCGGCGGCTACTTGCCACTATCCCTGGTGCTGTCGAGGCCGGAAATTCAACGCGCCTTTATTGCCGATGATGTGGTCCACAACTTCCTGCATTCGCATTCCTACACCGGCAATCCGCTGGCCTGCCGCGCCGCTCTCGCCACGCTAGACTTGTTCGAGTCCGACAGCGTCATCGAGCAGAATCGTCAACGCGCGCAATGGCTTGGTGACGCGATGGCGTCCCTCGGTGCGGACGCGCGTCTGGTGCATGCACGCCAGTGTGGCTTGATTTGGGCCGCCGACGTGCGGCCTGAGCTCGCAGGAGCCGACTTCGCAGCACGCTTCCACCGATCGGCGCTGGCCCACGGCGTCCTCGCACGTCCCATCGGCAACACCCTCTATGTATTGCCTCCGTATTGCTTCGACGAAACGCAGGCGCGATGGTTGGCCCGCCAACTTCTGGCTGCGCTCGATGCAACGGTGGGCGAATCCTCGCCGGTCCCAGGCGGTGCAGCAAAGGCTGCAGCACCGGAGGCTTGCGATGCTGCTTGAACAACTCGGGCGTGCTGCCGCCGAGCGAGCTGCAAACGCGCTAACGCGGTGCCGCAGCGTAGCCCATACTGCCTGCGAACCGCATCAAGCAATCAGCCGCGACGGTCAGGGTACGAGCAACTCGTTACTCAGCTTTTGTAGTAATGACTACCTCGGGCTGGCAAATCATCCCGCAGTGGTCGAAGCCTTTGTCGAGGGCGCCCGGCGCTACGGCGCTGGCAGCGGAGCCTCCCATCTGGTCTGCGGTCATTCGTTGGCACATCACCAGCTCGAAGCCAAGTTGGCAATGTGGCAGGCGCCCTATATTCCCGACGTTCGGGCGCTTTACTTTTGCACAGGCTATATGGCCAATCTGGCAGTGCTGAGCGCCCTCGGAACATCTGACGCGACCCTCTTTTGTGACAAGCTCAACCACGCCTCACTAATCGATGGCGCTCTGCTCGCCCGCGCGGAGGTGCGACGCTATCCCCACCGTGACACCGGTGCGTTGAACCGCCAGCTGAGCGCCAGCAACAGCCCGCTCAAGCTGATCGTAACCGACGGTGTGTTCAGCATGGATGGTGACATTGCTCCCTTGGCCGAGCTGCTGGTACTGGCTGAACTGCACGACGCATGGATTGTCGTGGACGATGCTCACGGATTCGGCGTACTAGGAGAGCAGGGTCGCGGACTGCTTGCGCACCTCGGACTGAAGTCAAAGCGATTTATCTACGTCGGCACTCTCGGCAAGGCCGCTGGCGTAGCGGGCGCATTTGTTGCCGCACATACCGCGATCGTAGAACACTTGGTCAACGTCGCAAGGCCTTATATCTACACCACCGCTGCACCGCCGGCTGTGGCCCATGCACTTCTGACCAGCCTGACGCTGATCGGAGGCGACGAGGGCCGGCAGCGGCGCAGGCAAGTGGCCGAGTTGATTGCCCTGCTCCGCGGTGGCCTGGAGATACTGCAAGCACGGCACCCCAAAGCTGGCTGGCGCATGATCAACAGCGCGACGCCCATTCAGCCGCTGGTCGTAGGCGATAACGCCGCTGCGTTGACGCTCTCCCAGGCGCTGGCAGCCGACGGGATCCGCGTCACTGCGATCCGGCCACCAACGGTGCCCGATGGCACCGCACGCTTGCGCATAACGTTTTCGGCCGAACATACCCGCGCCGACGTGGCGAGGCTGCTGAATAGCTTGCAAATTCTCGCGGCAAACAGGGAAAGCGCATGAATACGACGGGCACATTCAAAGGCATTGCCTGCTTTGTCACTGGCACAGATACCGGCGTCGGCAAGACTTACGCCAGCGCTACATTGTTGTATGCGCTTCGCGCTGCTGGTTACCTTAGCGTAGGAATGAAACCGGTGGCCAGCGGCAGCGTATGGCGCGACGGCCATTTGCACAACGATGACGTGGCTGCGTTACGCAATGCGAGCAGCGTGCACGTACCACCCGCAATTACCTGCCCCTTCCTGCTGCGCACTGCCTGCTCCCCCATTTGGCCGCTGCGCTTGAGGGGGCGCAGATCACGCCCGAGCCCATCCATGCTGCGTTCGGCGAGCTTTGCGCACGCGCCGATGCCGTAGTAGTGGAGGGCGTGGGAGGCTTTCACGTGCCGCTTGCGACCGGGCTGGCCCAGTGGACCACAGCGGATTTGGCCGTCATGCTAGGCCTGCCGGTGGTGTTGGTGGTTGGCATCCGGCTGGGCTGTCTCAACCACGCCGTGCTGACTGCCGCTGCGGTACGTGCGCGGGGCTTACGTCTTGCCGGCTGGATCGCGAACCGTATAGACCCGGATATGGCCTTGGCCGCAGAAAACATCGCCACGCTGTGCGCCTGCCTGGAAGCTCCTTGCCTTGGGGAAATTGCATGGGCGAAAGAGCCGCGCAAGGCCGCTGCATCAATTGACCTCTCACCACTGTTGACAACTGCTCTCGCCTATCGACCGAGGCGCAGCACCAAACTGCCTAACCTGGACTAAGACATGACTAGGATCGCCGACACCTCCGCCGCGAACGTTACAACAATCGCTACATTCGATGTCGAAACCCTGCGCAATTCCACGTGCCGCACGACCGCTACTCAGGAACGGCCGGTACGCTGGAGCGTGGCCCAGATCGGCGAACTCTATGCGCTGCCTTTCAATGATCTCCTATTCCGCGCCCAGCAAGTGCACCGCGAACATTTCGACCCCAATGTAATCCAGCTTTCCACCTTACTTTCTATCAAGACCGGAGGGTGCGAAGAGGATTGCGGCTACTGCCCACAGAGTGCGCATCACGATACCGGCGTCAAAGCCGAAAACTTATGGCGCTGGAAGAGGTATTGGAGGCCGCGCGCACAGCCAAAGCCAACGGCGCCACGCGCTTCTGCATGGGGGCCGCATGGCGCAGCCCTAAGGACCGTCACCTGGAGCCGGTAATGGAGATGGTCCGTGAGGTCAAGGCGATGGGCATGGAGACCTGCGTCACGCTTGGCATGCTGAAGGCGGATCAAGCGCAGCACTTGAAAGAAGCAGGCCTGGATTATTACAACCACAATCTGGACACGGCGCCCGAGTTCTACGGGAACATCATCAGCACCCGCACGTACCAGAATAGGTTGGACACAATCGGGCACGTGCGCGACGCTGGCATTAATGTCTGCTGCGGCGGCATCGTCGGCATGGGGGAATCCCGTGACGCCCGCTCTGGTCTTATCGCGCAGCTCGCCAATATGGAGCCTTATCCGGAGTCGGTGCCGATCAACAACTTGGTTCCGGTGAAAGGCACACCCCTTGCCGACACTCCACCGGTTGATCCCTTCGAATTCGTCCGTACTATCGCGGTGGCCCGCATTACCATGCCACGCGCCATGGTGCGGCTGTCCGCGGGACGTGAGGAGATGGACGACGCGTTGCAAGCACTTTGCTTCGTGGCCGGAGCCAACTCGATCTTCTACGGCGACAAGCTACTGACCACCAACAACCCCCAGACCGAGCGTGACCGCGCCCTGCTCGAACGCCTCGGTATCCGCACTGAAGGCTACGCAGGATGACGGCCGCCGTTCTATTTGAGCGCGCGAGTGTGCGCTCGGCTGACTCGCCAGATGACCGCGTGCCTTGCGACGCCTTCGTCGATGCAGCCTTTCTACGCGACCCGTACCCTGCCTACCAGGCACTGCGGGCCGCCGGCCCCATTCACTGGAGCGAGGAATTTTTGGCGGCGCCTGGCTGCTAACGAGGCACGAAGACGTGGAAAGAGTTCTGTGCGACCCGCTCTATTCAGCGCGCCGCACGGGCGGCTGGGTCATGCGTAACAGCGAAGACGAGCGCCAGGCGTTATGCCCTTTCCAGCGCTTGTTCAGCCGGGCCATGCTGTTCCTGGACGCACCCGATCACACACGGCTGCGCCAGGTGCTCAATGCAGGCTTCCGACCCACAACCCTGCGCGCGTTCAGCAACACCATCGAACAAATGACGGCGCTGCTGATGGACCGGATTGTCCAGGAACCGCAGTTCGATTTCATGGCGGCGGTGGCCAGGCCGCTGCCCGCGATGGTGATTGCCAAGTTGCTGGGCATGGATGTCGACGAGCAACCAGGCTTCCTAGCGTGGTCGGAAGATCTGGCTTCATTTATCGGGGCGCCGGATCCAGACCTGGCGCTAAAGCGGCGTGCGCAGGCGAGCTTGCTAAAGATGAGCGCCGCCTTCGAAGCCATGCTGGCGCGCCGTCGGGCGCAGGCATCTTGCTCCACTTACCAACAGCCGCAACAGCGAGACCTGATAAGCCACCTTCTGCAGGCCGAGGCAGAAGGAACCATCGAAACCGGGGCCGAGCTGTTGTCGCAATGTGCCATGCTGCTGTTCGCCGGGCACGAGACGACGCGCAATCTTCTCGGAAATGGACTACATGCCTTGCTGAGGCATCCGGAGCAATGGTATCGCTTGCTAAAGACACCCGAGTCAATTTCAAACGCCCTTCGCGAATTGCTGCGCTACGAAAGCCCGGTTCAATATACAGGCCGACGCGTCACCACGGATATCATCTTGCATGGGAAGCAGTTGCGACGTGGTGACGTGATTGTGCCGCTGATCGGAGCCGCGAACCGCGACCCATCGCGCTATCGCGATCCCGACGCCTTGGACGTCACCCGCCGTGAGGGCTCTCATCTTTCGTTTGGCCATGGCGCGCATTTCTGTATTGGAGCCGCACTAACTCTGATGGAAGCGGAAATTGTCTTCCGAAGCCTGCTTGCCAGACTTCCCAATTTGACGCTGGTGGACGCCGAACCGCACTGGAACGGGAACCCAGTCTACCGTGGGCTCATCAGCCTTCAAGTACGGAACAACCATGCCGTCAGACTGGAGCGGTGAGTACAAAGATCCGGCAAAATGATGCGCCAAGAGATAGCCCTTGGCTTTGCGCCGGCGACCTCATCCGTGATCAGCAACTCTTACAACTACTAATCTCCAAAGAGGATTGGCAAGCCCGGCGTAACCATTTCTACCTCCCCCTGACCGATGAAAGCCTGTTTGAATGCAGAGATGCGACTTAAGGTGGCTCACACCGGCCAGTGGCCGTCATCCACGAACTTCGCAATGAGCAGCCGCAAGGGAGCGCATTGCGGTCGGACGACTGAGGACCTAGTGTTCCGTCCCAGTAATTCGTCCGCACAGGCGAGCGAGCTTTTCGAGGATCGAATCGGCGGTTGCCGTCCAGGTGAAGGGCCTGCAGTTCTCGTTGTACTGGCTGACGAAGCTGTCAATCTTCTTCGTCAGCTCCTTCACGCTGGTGAACGATCCGCGCCGGATCGCCTTGTCCGTGATGATCGCGAAGAACCGCTCGACTTGATTGAGCCAACTGGAGTAGGTCGGCACGAAGTGCATTTGCCAGCGTGGCCGATCGGCCAGCCAAGCCTTGACCTTGGGGTGCTTGTGGCTGGCGTAGTTATCGACGATGCAATGCACATCCAGCTCAGCCGGAACGGCCTTGTCGATGGAGCGCAGGAACGCCAGGAACTCCTGATGCCGATGGCGCGGCTTGCACTCGGCCAGGATGGCGCCATTGAGCACGTTCAGCGCGGCGAACAGCGTTGTGGTGCCATGGCGCACGTAGTCATGCGTGACGCCTTCGACGTAGCCAAAGCCCATCGGCAGCAGGGGCTGTGTGCGCTCCAGCGCCTGGCATTGGCTCTTTTCGTCGACACACAGCACCAGCGCGTTCTCAGGCGGATTCAGGTATAGGCCCACCACATCGCGCAGCTTCTCGACGAACAGCGGATCGGTCGAGAGTTTGAAGCTCTCCACACGGTGCGGTTTGAGTTGGAAGACCTTGAGGTAGCGCGCCACCGTGCTCTTGCTAATGCCCGTCTCGGCGGCAAGGCCGCGCGTGCTCCAATGCGTCGCGCCGTCGGCGGGCTTGGTATGCAGCGTCTTGTTGATCAGTTCTGCCACCCGCTCATCGTCCAC
Source organism: Cupriavidus sp. EM10 (assembly GCF_018729255.1). Taxonomy (NCBI): domain Bacteria; kingdom Pseudomonadati; phylum Pseudomonadota; class Betaproteobacteria; order Burkholderiales; family Burkholderiaceae; genus Cupriavidus; species Cupriavidus sp. EM10. Next base: position 31,290 of record NZ_CP076062.1, on the reverse strand, counting down.
CGTTCGAGGCCGTCCTGGACGCAGTTCATCGTACAGGCCTGAGATGCGGTCTCGGGCATACCGCGCACGCCACTTGTTGACCGTGTTGCGGTCGATCCCCAACATTTTTGCGACCACTGTGCTGGCCTTTTCGGGTCCTTCGCAGGCCAAGACGATGCGCGCGCGCAGCGCCAACGCGGCTGGCAGCGACCGCGATCTAGCCATCGAGACGAGCTCCGCGCGCTCGACGTCGGTGAGCTCGATGTTGCTGGTGCGAGTGTGTCCATTGGGCATGAGGCACCTCCAAGGATGCCTCAACCCAAGCAGCTTTTGTGCCTACGAATTAACGGGACGGAACACTAGCGAGACCTGAGCGCCATTCAACCAAGCGCGCAGCGCGCTGAGCCCATGCGCATGGCTCGATAACCGGCGGTGGTCACCGCGCATGCGCGATTCACGTGCGCGTCAGTCCATCTTTACGTTGGCAGACTTCACAACGGCCGACCATTTTTCCCGCTCCGTGTGAACTAGCGCTCTGAAGTCGTCGACAGACAGCGGATCGGGTTGTGCCCCTTGCTTCGCCATATGGGCGGTCACCTCTTTGTACAAGATCACTCCATTGATAGTGGAGTTCAGCTTGGCACAACACCCGGCGGTGTTCCCGTCGGCGCAACAATACCGTTCCTACTCAGCTGACTTTACAAAATCCGCTTCCGAAACATTTATCGCCCGGACGATCGAGATCGGGATGCCCGGCAGCAGGCACCGGACGGCGATCGGTGTCGTAATCGTGGACGCGGTCATCGTAGATACGACCTGACCTGGCTTACGTAAAGGACGAAGCCCTCGGCAACCGCTAATTTCTGAGTTCACGCCACAAAGTCAGCAAGAGATACTGTCCAATCCTAGAGGCAGCGGTATCAACCGCTCGCCGAAAGGCAACACCCTTCGGCAATGGCGTGTTACCAGGCCGAAGCTCAGCCACGAACCTCCACTCGCGCTAGCTCTTCACATACCTTAACCACCTCTGTGATATCCGCATCAGGACCTACAACAGCATTGGTCAAAGCAACCATTTCTCGAACCGCTGAGCCGACGATCATAGGCACGCCGAGTGCATCCGCCTCGTCTATGCAAAGGCGAAGATCCTTATAAGCTAATGCGGCAGAAAATCCTTGATCGAATTTTCGCGGGAGCACGCACCTAGGAAACTTATCGCTAGACGCGGAGTTGCGACCCGTACCCGCATTGATCACGTCAAGTGCCTTATTAGGATCCACACCTGCCTTCACCGCCTCGCCCAATGACCTTCCCATTTATCGCCAGGATGCTTCAACGGAATTTGCCCTATTTCCAGGAGATAGCAACTGGGCGCTTGGCCATTGGGAAGAAGAACGGCTTGAGTGGCTCGGAGGCAAACGGTCAACTATTGCCACGGAAGAGAAGCAGTCGGCCGCATCATGCTCACTTGCCTTGTATTGCAGGCCAAGACGATGCGCTGAACTGGCAGACGGGTCGCGCCGTGCAGGCAAGAACTCAACGCGAGGGACAGTCTACGCATGGACAAGCTAGATCGCGATCGTTTAAGACGCTCTGTACCGGTCATCAACTCAGCTGGCCGCCCAGCCTATGTGCAACTGTCTTTGGTACCTCAACCTTGGCAAGATGAACTTCGGGAGACCATAAGGCGCGAACTGGTCCCGATATTTGCCCTAGCGGGTCACGGCGACTGCGTATTCGTATGGGACTGGTCAAGCTGGCTCGACGATGAACTTTACTGTCCCTTTTAGCGAGCACAAAGTGTCATACAGCTAACTGCAAAGCGATCAGCTGCACGATGAAGCGAGCGCACGAGTTGGACACCCAGGCTGGCAGCACAGGCCTTGAATCGCCGTCCTAGGGTGAATCAGAGTGATGTATACGCTGACGATAAAGTCTTCGAAGCCAAAAAATGGGCTCTTCCGGCAGATGGTTCTCAGACTTTATTGTCGCGATTTCTACGACTTTGTTGTTGGGCAGCCTGGCGAGGCGGTCTGATTGTCTATGACCATTGGAATTCGCTGTGGATTCAAAAAGCTGGGGAACAGTATCTGGGTCTGCCTCTCGGAATCAAGGAGCCTCTGTGGCTCGCGTCATCGCCTGACGGCAGCCGGGGGGACTATTGGGGCAACTTCCAGCGTCCATCTCGTTGACATACCCCGCAAGAAGGTCCGTAGCATTAATAGTCACTCGAAGCGAGCATCGGCCATTGGATGGTCCGCCCGAAAGCGATAGGTACCCCATCCTTCAAGTAGGCATCCATGGGATAGGAACCCGGCCCTGCATCTTGGGCTAAGACTCGGCGACTACGTGAGGCGATAAGTTCGTTGCTCGCTGCCGATCCAGTTCTGCATCTTGTCGACGTCGGCCAGGAATTCGCTGGCCGACCCCTCGACCTCTAACAAGAGCGCATTGGATTGGCGATGATCAATAACCGTCACGCCTGCGTGCCGTCTTATCGCCTGAAGATCGCATTCCGGGATCTCTCCCGGACCCGAAAAACAAGAACAACACGGCTCATGGGACCTCCCATTTATCGAGGCAATCCGCTGCCGACATCCGACGTGCCAAAGCCCAAAGAATTGCACGCTCTATAAAGCAACTGCTTCAAATCCCTCAGCCGCTCAGGGGAACGCTCGCGCCCTTCAACTCCGGTGCGTTTTCGAGCAGCGCAGCGGCAAAACCCGAGACGACTGGGCAAGCCATCGACGTTCCATCAAGTGCTGCATAGCCTTCGATCCCGATAGTGGAAACAACGGCCACGCCCGGCGCTGCAAGCTCAACTTTCCCGTGGTTGGAAAAACCCGGCACGAAATCCTGACTATCGGTGCCTTTCACACGCTGGACATTGCATCCATGCAACGAGTCCGCCGGGAAGGTACCGACACGACCGACCGCGGCAACAGACACAACTTCCGCATAACTGGCAGGATAGGTCGGCTTGTCGTGCCCATCATTTCCTGATGCAGCAACGACCAGAACGCCTTGGGCCTCGGCATCTTGGATGGCTAGCGCCAACACCCTATCCGTCTCACCCTGCCCGAGACTCAGATTGATGATATCGGCACCATCCCTGACTGCCGCACTGAGTGCAGTGTAAATGTTAAACGTCACGGTCTCGCGCGCACCACGTTCAAATACCCGGTAGCTCATTAGCGACGCGTTTGGAGCAATGCCGCGGATCACCCCGTTGCCACCAATAATGCCTGCCACGTGAGTTCCGTGACCGGTGCCGTTATCGTAAATGTCATCTTCATCGTCGGCCTGCGCGTGGGATGTGCGACAGACCACATTGCTCAGGTCGCAGTGCGAATCGATCCCAGTGTCAATAACAGCAACTTTGACTGATGCACTGTGCGCATTCTGCGGAGGCGTTGTCGGATAATGGTGCTTCCGACAGTCATCATGCGTGGGATCCAGATTGTCCAACACGAAACTGACAACGCCCTGGGACGCCAGAACGCCACGCTGGGCCTTGGCCCAGTAACCGGCAAATGGAACCGCAAGCACATATTCAGCGAGACCGTTTTGCGACGGAACCGTTGCCACGCCGTGTTCGTCAGTTTTTGCCTCAACTGGCTCGTCTACCTCCCACTCGCGCACGACGATCTTCACGCCAGCAATTGCGTGGCCGGCGCCGTCGACAACCTTCACCTTAAACGGCGTAGCGGCCTGCTTGGCCGAGCTGGCAAAAGGGAACGACCCTCCCGCCATCATCACGCTATCGATGTCGACGGCCGCAATCCGGTAAGTGCGTACGGGATACAGGTTGATTTTGGGATTCGCGCGCTCAAATGTTGCTGCTTGCTCCTCACTAAGCTCCAGCATGGCCGACTCGTCAACCGGCGATCGCATCACTGGAACTGTCGCACCCTCTGGAAATGCCTTACCGAGCATAGAGGCCAGCTTATCCGTATGACAACTGGAGGGCTCAAGCCCGCCCTTTTTTTCTCATCGGGCGTGCTTGCGGCCAAGACGATGTACTGTTTTCTATCCATCTGTGACAACTTCTCTATGTTCTATCGCGCCTGCGGTCGCACACGCAGGGCAGTACGGATATCGTTCAATTTCACCGATGAAGTGGCAACCAGTTCCTGTTGCAGATCGTCGTAGACATTTGCTTCCTTTTGAGGGTCCGTGATTGTGAGGACCACAGCAAATGGCACACCCTCATCCGGGAACTGCACCTGATCTCGCGCGACATAGTTAATGCTCAAGCGCCATTCCGGTGATCGACCCACACCCCGCAGGTTGCCCTCTAGAAGCTTGACCGGACTCCATTTCATGCCATCAAGGAGCAGCGCCGCTTCACGAGACGTCCGTTTCAATCCCGAGGCATGGAGTGGCCTGAGACGGCCAACCCAGCCGGCCTTGTCCTCATCGCCATCGTCGTCGAGATCCTCATCATCGTCAGCCTTGCCGTTGACCTTTCTTTGGCGCAACGACGGGTCAAGACTCACCCTTGCTGCCTCGGCGCCAAAATCGAAATCGAGCGGAGGCGAATAGACCAACGTCAAGCGTGCGGTACCGCGGCACCTCCCTTCTTCATCGACGAGTTCACGCGGCCAGCGGAAGTCGATGATGGTGTTGTCGTTCACATGCAGGCTATCGTGCACCACCACCCAAACGTATGGCGATCCAGTTGCAGCGTCTGAGCACTCGGGCGAGGATATCCAAAGCCGACGAGGTGTCTTGCCGTACGCTTGGCCTGCATACCAGTCAGTGGCGGCGCGAAATACGTATTGTGCAAGTAGACCGCTTGGACGACCTCGCGCGGCGCGTGCCCGCCCATTTCCAGGTCAAGCGCTGCCAGTGTTTTGGCGGCCAGTGGGGCTGCCATGCTCGTGCCCTTGACCGCCGCCAGCATTCCCTCTTTGCTGACACTCATTAGGCCGGTATTTGGGTCGCCATCACGGTCGGCACCGCCGATGTGGCAGACGTCCGGCTTGATGGATCCGCGGACACCCGGTCCGCGACGGCTATATCGGGCAGGTGCATCGACGATACAGCCCTGCACCCCTGCCCCATTGGTTGCACCGACGGAAACATTCACCAACGAATCAGCTGGTCCCCATAGCGTGTCGGTACGAACTTCACTCAGTTGCAGTGCGGCCGAAAATGGTCGGGAGTCCCACTGCGGCCGGGCGTCGGCTTCCTTCGCATTCCCAGCGGAAATCACGAAGAAGACGTCGTGACGACGCGCGATCGCGTCGAGCCTCATTCCCTCGTCGCTGAACTGATTCGGTAGTACATCGGTCCGGTTGTTCAGACTGAAATTGAACACTCGGACGCCATGCTCTGCTTTGCATTGCGCCACGATGCTTTCGAGCGCATCCAGGAATTTGGCTGAGCCGTTCTCGTAATAGTCCCCTGCATACTCGTCAGTGGGGTGAATCGCGATGTCGATCAGCCAGCAACCGTCTTCCTCGAATCGCTGTACATAGCCACTATTGAGACTCTGAGCGGCCACCAATAATCCTGCGATGTTGGTGCCATGCTCCAGATCTCGCTCGTCTTCGGGAATATCGCCATAGGTCCCTTTGATCCAGGGACGAAATTTCGCGGCTATACCTCCGTCCACCACTGCGACCGTCGGATAGGACGCACCTTTCGCGGGGGGCGGCAGCTTTGCTGGAGTGAGGGATATGACCGTGGAGCGTCGCTGAATGCGCTGGCCGGCCGCAGCAGCCTCAAGCGTTGAGATACGGTCGGCAAAGAGCACCGAGGGCACGGCAACGCTGCGCACATTTGGATGCTCGCCCAGCAGGTGCAGCAGTTCCTTATGAGCATCTAGCGAAAAATCGCCGTCCACCTTGAGTTGTTCGCCTACTTGGTCCAAGCGCGCGAACCCATCAAGAATGGCGAAACCCGGGGAGTCCACAAGGCCGACATAAGCGTGGGACATGATGTCGAGTTCGCGCTCCACCACCACATAGATACCGAGCTTGCGGCCGAGCTCGACCAGGGAAGCGACGAACGAGTCGGCTGGGCTATCCTGCCACGCAACACGCCCGCTGGCCGGCTTCGCCTTCTGCAAAGCAGCCAAGATCGGATCAAAAACCGCACCGCGTACATCGGAGCAAGCCCGAATCGCTCAAAGACTGCCACGGCGTCTTTCGCGTTGGGCAGCCGGCGATCTTCTTCGGACCACAGCCTCAGGTCTTCCAGCGCCCCAACTTCGGATCGCTCGCGGTTGGGATTGGGCACCAGCTTGCCGTGATTGTCTCGTCGACGCGACGTGTCCTTATCAGCCTTGCCAACACTTTCGATCACTCGGCCAAGCCCCGCAGGCGTCGCTCGCACAACGAGCTCGCCAATATCGTCGCCAGCAACGACCGGCGCATTGTCGTCTGTGAACAACTTACGCACCGGCCGGTGGGTTTTCGCCCACGCCTTTTCCTGAAGCCTGACCTTGACAAAGCCTGACGAGCAAAAGCGCTGGGCATTGTCTTGCAGTTGACTCCGTACGGTTTCCAGTCGGGTCGTGATATGCGTTCGCAATGCTGCAAACGCTTGGTCTCGATCGGCAAAAAAGTCCGTCTTCGACCCGCCCGCATTTGTGTTCCGATCTTGCCGCAGTACCGTCGGATTCGACACGTACAGCAGCGGATAGTCACGCGCCATCTACCTTCCCCGGCTTCCGCCGGATCAGGATACCCAGCGGCTTATTGTTGTCCTGTTCACTCCGAAGACCTCACCCAACTCCACGAGCGTGAACGCATAGCGTTCATGCAACATGCGAGCAAATTCCCGCATGGGGGCGTTGACCGTCGCCACCACATGCGCTGGGACGCGGGCTGCGTGAGTGGATATTACATTTTGTAACCGATTCGCAAAGCATACATTTGAACCTTCGAGAATCCAACTTTTTTAAGCGAACGCACCACATCCTGAATCTCGGCACCTGATGCACCGTCGAGGATCGAAGCCACCAGTTTGAGTTGACCCCGCGAAAAGTTCAGCGGCTGGGCGTAACGCTCCGTGATGGACGCCCGCGTCTGGAAGTCCGGCTTAGGGAGCTGGATCTGGAGCTCAAAACGGCGCCAGACCGCCGGATCAAGCAATTGGGGATGATTTGTTATCCCAATCGTCAACCCCTTGCCAGCGCGCTCGTCGAGGTTCTGCAACAGCGTGTTAACCACACGCTTGATCTCGCCCACCTCATTTGGGTCGTCGCGAAGCTTGGCAATGGCATCGAACTCGTCCAAGACCAGCAGGGCCCGGTGACGGTTTGCAAATGCAAATAGATTCCCAATGTTTCTGGACGTCGTACCCAGGAAGGACGACATCAACCCGTCAAGCCTGGCCAGAATGACTGGCAGCCCAAGTTGTCCAGCAATCCACAGCGCGAGATCGGTCTTCCCCGTGCCAGGGTCTCCGAAGAGGACACAGGTATGCGCGGGCTCAATGCCGACGGTGCGCAATTCCGTAGCCCGCCCCCACTCCGTTATCCACGACTGCACCGCCGTCGTCAGCACAGGAGACAGTATCGGACTGGTGGCCGGTAACGCCTTCGGTAACAACACCGTTGCCAGCGGCGCAGACGTTTCGCGATCCACCGGCACGCGTGCCGATCGGGTGAGCGTCTCGCCCGCGAAATTCGGTACGGCGCCCAGCGCTTTGTCCGGAGAGGCGGTGGTATCCGGCGACATCGTCGGGACCAGCCCACGAATCGCATCAGCGCCGCGTGCATCCCCCGACTTCGCCAGTTCAGTCGCCACCCGCAGGACCAGGTCTGGAGTGCCTGAGCGATCCAGCATGGCGCCGCAAAGCTCTAAAAGAGCACCAGAAAGTTGCGATTTTGATGACTTCACGTGCAAGAATTCGCCAAAAATGAGCAGATGAGACTACACGTCGTCAGTTCCGTCAAGCTTTCGTTGTTTTCTTAGAGAAACGCATTAAGTATGATGGAGTGGACCCAGAGAAACGCTGTCCGCGTCCAACCGTTCGCAAGCAGCCATGCTCCGGAAAGCAGCAGTACCTGCGTCCAAACATGCCGGACTGGGGTATAGCGCCAAGTGAGACGCCAGAGCCAGCCACACCAGTCATAGTTGCTGGCTGCGAAGGCTCGCGCGCCAGCAAGAAGATTTACACCAATGGCCATCGCGCACAACGCGACGGCGGCGCCATTCTGCAGCACCAGCATGCGGCCATAATTGGAGAGTTGCGCCCAGAAGCCTGCCATGTGTGCGCTAGCGGCCAGGTCGATGATTACATCTGGCGTCACATCGCGGATCACGCCCATCATCCAGATGGCCGCCGCTGCCGCGACTGCCCCGGGCAGCAGCGCCTTGAGTGCGGGCTCGCCATCCTCGTCACGGAAATAGGCGATACCCGAGGCTAGGGCACCGGGGAGAACAGACAGGAGACTCGCCTGGGTAATCACCATTTCCGCCTGCTCAAAATGGCGGAAGAACGCCCAGACAGCGATCAGTGCACAAAATGCTGCCGCGGGGAGGGCGTCTCCTCCGCCCTTACCCCCATCACTTGGCGCTTCGCGATACATGTTGTTGGTCACGTGAGTGTTCTTGACATTGATCGTGTCGCCCACGTGGTTTCCCACGCCATTAATGCGGACTGAAGTGTTTTTGTAGTTGCTCATTTTGTCAGTGACCGTTTAGAAGTGAAGTCAGAGCGCAGCGGCTTTGACATAGCCAAAATTGATACTTGCGGATCGCTTAGGGCTCTCGACAACCGTGCGTGTAGGGAGCGAGCGCATATCGATATCCATGACCTCGCTCGGCGACCCACCGTGCAGAACCTTTAGCACTTGGGATACGGCCAGAGCCGCTGTGAATGCCCCCACGAACGCTGCACCGACGGCCTTGCCCGCAAGCTCGACGACGCCGCATTGGTCGAGCCTGCCGTTTTGCAGCAACGATGCATAAGCCCCTGTAATGGAAGGCGCGGACTGAAGCCCGGCGCCAGCCCATGTCTGAGCGACAGTCCGTGAAGCAGGAAACGTATGAAGCCGCGTACTTTGGAAGTCGTCATGACGGCTGCCAAGCCCAGCTTCGACAATAAAAGCGGGATTGACGACATCGAGAAGCCGTCTGGCTTCAGGGTTGTCAACACCACAAAAGAGCAACGGTGGCTCGCCCAGCGCTCGACGCGTTTGCGCGTCGAACTGACGCTCGACGATACGCGTTGAGAATCCACGACGCTCTAGCCAGTCAGCCACGATGCGCGTCTTCATTTTCCGCTTGTGCCCGACGGACGTCAGCACCGAAGTGCTCTCGGTAGAACTTCCGGCGGCGTCTACGTCCTGCAGTAGAAAATGCGCCCGTGGTGCATCGAGGGTCGGATACGGCAAGAGTGACAGGCACCATGCATAGGCTTGTCCGAGATGCCCCAGCCCGAGTAGCCAGGCCGACGCGGGAAGCCACTGCAGCATAGGGCCATCCACCGCAGGCAACGTCCATTCCATCGCTTCCGTCGCCCAAAGCGACAGTCCAATCGGTTCGCGACCCGACACGACATCACCCGCGACATAGGAAAAGGCCTGACTGACCGCAAGCGCCGCAGATGCAACGGCTGCCAGAGGCATTACGTAGCCATCACTAGACTCAGGGCATTCCGCCTCTTCGATGGGGCAAACACCTGCGCGCCATCCCGCCATCATCAGCCGTACGTGAAAGTCCCCCAGGCGTTCTTGCGGACCACCAATTGTGATAGTTGGAACGTCTTCGCTGGGTGCGCCAAGGAGAGCCCCCGAAGCGAGCAACGCCTCGCCAAGGGTACGCTCGTCGGCTAGCGACCCATGCATCGCGGAATCGAGGGCGCCAGACACGCTTACACCGCCAAGAAATGCTCGGCGGCCCAACGTGACGACGGCGAGCGCGGCCGATTGGTTCGCAACTGAGTCCGCTTGGTCGATATGCAGATGTAGGCGAAAGCCCTCCGCGATGCGTTGCGCCTCCTCGAATGAGCCAACGGAGTCGCTATCCACCAACCACTTAACCGTCCGGTGAAGGGAATCGGCGTTGATATCCACATTCATGTTCGACTCCTTAGACACCGATGTAGAAGAAATCCTGTCGCGCATTTTTCCCCACCGTCTTCCACTCCATGGCACCTTGATAGATGTAGATACCCATGTTGTTTCGCGAAATCGGGCTCGCCGCGTAGTTCGGCAAGATGATGCCGATGTGTCCGCCCACGGCGATCATCGGATTCTTGCGATCAATCGCGCTTTGTCCATAGCCACCTGGATGTGTATGGATATCGGCCACTACAGACGTCTTCCGCGCCCGACAGATATCCCACAGTTGCCCGAGACGCCGCCCATCGACATGCACATACCCGCTATCAAGCGCGCGCGGGTCAATGGCGTCGTACATGACATAGTCGGTAATGGTGCGGACATCGTCGCGAATGTCACCGAGCAGGAATGCGCCGCTCTCCCGGCGACCAGCACTGCGACGACGAAGGTCCGCGACCAATCGGCGCCACAGCATTACGTCACATGCAAGCTGGTGTCGCGGCGACCAACGGCGGCGAAAAGTCGGCCGAGTTAAGAAGGACATGCAATTCCTCCAGATACTGAACAATTGAACCGTCGTTGCGCCATAGCCTCGCCGGCATTTGTGTGGACCACCCTGGATGGGTCTGGATCGTTACGCGATCGCACGCGAGGTAGAGGGCCGTGCCCTGCTGCCAGTCCGGACGAAACACATCCCGAATCCTGCCTCCACGACTTTGTGGCCAGTGTTGCTGCGGCAGCAGCGCATCAGTTTCGGGGTCCCACAATTGCGCAGTCGGAGGCTGCACCGGAAATTGTGAGAGCTCGAAACGGAAAGTGAATGACCCGCTGGCCGCAGCCACATCAATCAAGGCGTATGGCCATGCGACCTTACGCAGTTGCCACTTGCCATCCGCCTCACCGAGGCGGAACAGCGCCCCCCGATGTCTGCGCTGAACGCACGGGCATCGGGTGTCTGAAATTCCAGCGGGGCGGGCATCTGCTTAGCCCTGGAAGCGTTCGTTCGGCACCAGGTCGAACGACACGCGGTGGTCGTGACCGTGACTGAGCGTCCCAAGGTGGGTAGAGCCGGCGGGGCGCTCGGAGGTACCGCTCAATTGCAGCACGTGCTCGGCCGCATGCGCCGGGTCGATACCGAATTCACGGTCCGCCCACTTCTTCAGCGCATCCACGGTCATGGCGGGGGAAGCATGGCGCGACACGACACGGCCGTTAAAGTGGACTTCGGCCTGAACTGCGCGCTGACGGTGGAAGTGCAGTTTCGGATGGCGCTTTTCGCGGAGCACCACGACAAATGCTTCTTCCGTCAGTTCGGCGTCGCAGCCTTCTTCGAAAACCAGCAACGCTTCGCCCAGTTCGCCGGCCACGCGGGCCATGAGCTCGGCGAGCTTTTCGTTGTGCGCAACATCCACGCTGTGGACTTGGCGCGAGCCTTCTTTTTGATAGAAGAGGGTCATGATCGATTATCCCTGGTTGGCTTCGCAGCCCACGCTGCAACAGCCTTCAATAAGGAAATCGCCACCACCCGCAAAAACCGGAAAAGCTTAAGACAAGGTGCTATCACCTGAAGATATCGCCCATCCGAGAACGCCATACAGCGCTTTGGCACTTACCAGGCAACCCGACCGGGTCACTATGGCCTGGCACGCCCACCGAGTCTTCCTCGCCGACACGTAGAAGATGACCGTGGTCATCCGCGGCAGCTGTGAAGCCCATCAGCTCGCCCCGAGCTGCTTCAAGGTTCGACCGCGCTGACCGATATCGATGTTGTGCGCGCGTCCGGGCCGGTTGGCCAACTACGTCGTGTAGCAATGCTAAAACCCGCACTAGGCCATGCAGGCAACGGCCACTCCAACAGGATCGAGTTGTTCCTCCATACTTCCTTGAAACGAGCAATGAACGGAAAGACTTACATCGTCGACATGAACGTGCTGCAGAGGGCAGAGTTCGCCGAGCGGATTGAAATTGAAACGACCGCAACATTTGTTCTCCCCGACGTTGCTTTCGTGGAGATGTGCAAGAGCGAGAAGTGCGAACTCACCATGCGCCGTGCGCTCAAGGTATTTGCTTCGCACACCGAACGCGTCGCAGCTGCCATCAGCGTGTCCCAAGCACTTCGTACGGAAATGGCCAAGCGCACGCCCGTGTCCCGAGATGGCATTCTTTCGCCTGAGTTCGCCTCGATCGTACGCAAGCTCATTGCCGATCTGGCCAGCAGCGAACTGGATAAAGCCGATGAAATCCAGAAAACCTACGGACGTTTGAGATCGGCGCTTCGTTTACGAGATCTCAATCCCGCTCTGGCGAAGGACCTCACTGCACAGAAGATGAAGACGATTCAGAGAGGTTTGCCAAAGCCGTTCTTTAGTGCGATTCGCAAGAGTGCCTTTCCTCGCGCCCGCTTCCAGGATCTGCTTCACGTCATGACTGATATCTTCGCAAGAAAACACATGACCAACGTACTCGGAATGAGCGATGCTGAGGCGAGAACGCTTATGCGGGAAAGAGCGATAACGGTTCGGTACGAGTACCTGCTCCTCAGACACTGCATGCTGACGCTCAAGAGAGGCGGCGATATCTCCGGCGCTAAGGCAGAGACGGAGCTTAACCACCATCTTGACATGGACTATGTCGCCCTGGGCTCCTACTTTGACGGCGTGCTTTCATACGACCACGGTGTAAATGACGCCATGGAGGATCTTCAGAATTTTCTCTCTACACCGGTGGATGAGGCACGCACGCGCATCGGACCGTGGTTTGAGGAGCTCGCCTCATCAAGGTAACGGGTGATTAGCGTCGAGTGTGTGGAATGTGAGCGCATCCACATCGATCACATGCACGACCTGAATGCAAACAGCCAAGGTGTTGCGCTTGGGCAATTACCTTGGCCGGTGACATTTGGAGCTTTCGGTTGAGGTCAGGCGTGACGCAAGTAAGGTTCTATCTAATGGTTAGACGTTGTCAGAGAAACGTCCGCGCAGCGCGGCAATCTCGGTGGACGAAGCGCCCTCAAGGCGCAACGCCTCATCAAAGGATTCCAGATGGTTCGACTCCCTCGAGCTCAAGGAAGAACTAGCCAATCTGGCCATCTGCGGTTTTGCCTGCAGATGTTCGATCATCACATCAAGACTTACCTCAAGCTGCTGCGCCAACAAAGCAATAAGCCCTTGAGGAATCGTAGCAAACTTGATCCGCCTGTCCCGGAGCTTCGCAACGACTTTCTTGGGGACGCCAATGAGATCAACCAAAGCTCCAAACTGCTCACGCGACAATGGCGCGAACGGGTTCACAACCTGACGCTTGAATGAGGTTTCCGCATTGCGATCCTTTTCACTTGCGAAGCGAAGATTGTGGAAACGGCTAACCGCTCGTTTCGCAATCGTCTCGGCTTCCTCTGTGTCTGGCGCCTCAACATAGAATTTGTCGTTGATCAACGAGGCAGCAAAGTCGATCAACTCCGACTTGAACTCAGGATAGGCTTCAATGTACTGGTTCAATTGCGACGCTGTTGGCAAAGCCTGCTCAGCGGCAAATTGCAGGAGCACCTCCTCAACGTCGGGCCTACCTTGAGGATTCTTGATAGTCATGTCTGTCACTCCTTGTATTTCGCCAGCTTCTCAGCGACGCGCTTCTGACGATATCGAACCGACCTGGGCTCGATGTTGCATTGGGATGCGATGGTCGGTTCGCTCTTGTCGACCGACTCGATTTGCACACCGAGTACGGTCAGGATGGCCACCTCCCGCTCACCGTCTGTGAGGTCGGTCATGGCCTGAATCAGCTGGGAGGTGAAGACGCCCTGCTCGGGCCCAGTCAGCGTGGAGGGAAAGTGTTCTTCATGCGAGAGGGCATCGATGGCATCCGCTTCCGACCCCTCGCCATCCGGCAATCCGATGGGAACAAATCTAGAACCCATGACTCTGGCCCGGCGGGCTTCACTGGCAACCAGTGCAGTGATGGCGTTCTCGAAGAGCACCTCATAGAAGTCGAGCTTCGGGCATCCGCCTGGGCCCGTTTCCTCGACCAGTAGATCGACAAACCGATCCACAACAGCTTTCACCGCTTCCGGGTCATTGATCCCACGTGCATAAAGTCGCGTTTGTGCCGCTTTGGTGCAACGCCGCGTCAGAATTTCAATAAGCCGGTTGACCAGCGGGTTGTCCCGGCGCGTCAGTGCATCACGATACAGACCAACGAGGGCTTCCGAGCTGCAATAGCCTGTCGCCCTGCGTGTTGAGATTGTGATGCGTTGCAGCAGAATTGCGGACGGCAACGCCGCCAGCTCGTCCAACTCGGTCTCAATCTGTGGCAGGCGTTCCAGAACCGTGCCGCTCAGGGTCTTCTTAGTCAGTCGCCTGGCCATATGGCCTCCCTAAACATGCTATGTAACCTTGATATCGCAGCGTCATCGCAAAACCGGAAACGCTTCGCGCAAAAAATCTGAGAGATTTTGAAAAGCCACCGATATGCTACCTATAGATAACTTTTATGGCTTAGGCGCTCATTTGGGGGGCTCATCCGCGCGACACGGTACGGCTTATAGATCACATAGCTCGCCGGTTCTAGCGACATGCGCCTTAAAAAGCGTAGTGGTCGCCCCGGAGTTCTCCTGCAGCGCGTATTGCGCGAACCGGACTACCAGTCACGAGCACCGGTGTGAGTAGTCACTATTGTTTCCCGCTCCTTCCAAATTGATATCAGGACAAGCGTAACGGGCCGCGACGGAGATTGAGCAACCATATCAACGGAACTGCTCGGTTTGCAGTCACGTCAGGCGTGGTGCGACCAGGCGAAAACTAGCCGCCTCTCTAACCCAGTGATCTACCAAGGTCGCTCGCGAAGCTTCTGCATCGAGAAGCGCTCGGTAGGCGCACTCGTACATCATCGCGATTTGCTGAAACCATGCGTGGGGTTCCAACTCCAGTGTGACTACCACTGGAGACTGCCAAGCAGCTAGACTTGCATACAAACGTGCCGCGCGAGTGATGGGCATCAGCGTGCGACGAAAGCAAACCTCTTTATCGGCTCCAAGGGTGGGCGAGTCGGAATACGACAGATCAGGGATAGCCAAGATGGAAACCTGCTCAATCAATGATGAGTACGACTACAAGGAAGCGCTGCAGGCTATATCTGTCTTGGTTGACGCCGACCCTGCACCCGGCACGCCGGAAGGGGATCGTCTCGAAATTCTGGTCACCGTAGTCGGGCGTTACGAGGTCGAGCATTTTTCGAGTGGACTACCCGATCACCCCTTGTAATTTGCCCTCTGTGGATGCGAAACCCCTCTGCTAGGCCCAAATGCGACGGGAATCTTTGGGGAGTGCGTGGAAGACGTCGCTACGCCGCTTTCAGATGCTTATGGTGGCTGCGATCCCTAGGTGTCGATGCGAGATCGGTGCATCTAAGTGGGCGCTCAAGCGGTCCCGCGAAAGCAGCTATGCTGAGGGAGGCGACACAACGCGGGCGGGCAGCCGCCAAGGGCGACCATCCATCGCTATTCCTTCGGCCGCTGCCGCTTTGACATCAGCAAGCTAGCCGGCTCGACACCGAGCGCATCCGCGATGCGCTCGATGTTGTAAATAGTGACGTTCTTTTCCCCGCGCTCGAGCATGCCAACGTAAGTCCGATGCACGCCCGCCAGCTCCGCCAATTCTTCCTGCGACAGCCCGAGCGCACGCCGGGTGCTGCGCACGTTCATTGCAAAGATCGCCACCAGGCGGCAGTTTTGGGGGTCGACGGACATTCCAAGAATGTCCGTTGTTGCAGACTATGATTCTACATACTAAAATTAGCATCTTGGCTTCTGCTGGCTGCCGTGAGGTGGCCGGACCATTCTGATTACTCTGATGTTGCTAACCCTCCCGGTCTGGAGAGAGCGTCAACCCACCTGGCCGCGCCCCGTTGATTCCTATGCGCTCCGGCGCTGTGCCGGTATCACTGCCGAGTCCCCTCGTTCCATCTTGGAACAGGCCCTGCCCAAGCCGGATGCCGAGGCGGTATCGCGCACGTGGCTCGTTGCATCCGTGAAGGACCTGCTCGACATGGTCGCCCAGTTCGGCGACACCAGCCATCGCATACTTCGCCTGATCGTTGCGACCGATCACGCTGCCCCGCGCGTCTTGCGTCGATCCGCACGCTCCTCAGCTATTGGGTGGCCAGCGTCCGCTGGTACAGGCTCGTGGACGCGACAGCTCACACGAAGTCGTGCGTTGCGTAGCAACCAGCGGCTGACCCGTCGAATGGGCACCCTTGCAAGGCTAAGCCGAAACACTGATGAATCCGGAAGCGCGTGAGCGACTGCGGCACATCGTACCGGTCGTTCGGGATGCGCGCGGCGCCTATGTGGCCATTGCTACGGTCCCGCGGCCCCATCGCGACGCGCTACTCGATCTCGTCCAGCGCGAGATGGTGCCGATCTTTCATCAGAGCCCGGTGGGGGACTGCCTCTACCCTTGGGACTGGTTCGCGTGGCTTGACGATGCGCTCTATTGTCCGTTTTGAGCGAGGGGATAGCGCCGCACGACAGGCAAGAGCTTCGCCTTCCGCACCTTTCCGAGCACGCCCTGGATCGACATACGGGTGCCATCATCTGCAACGTAAATGCGGGAGCAGATAGTCCGGCCAGGCGTCGGCTCGTCCGCGGCAGGGGGACTCCGCGAGAAGCTGCCGGGGAGATCTAGCCGACTGCATATCCGCGCACGCAGTCAATCGCCGAAAGCCGGCAGTGCGCAGAGCCCGGCGTGCTGACCTGTGCTTATCAGCCTCTTGCACATCTGACGCACTTGTGCCGAATTCCAGGCTGATAGGGCTGTCATCAAGGAATTGATGAGGCATGAACCGGAAACGAAACAGTGCAAGACTGAATCAGTGATGACGTACAAACCGGACCGTTAGGATAGAGAGAGCATATGAGCGTTGGGAAGGACCATTTGGTGGTGAAAGTCGATGGCGATCTGGTTGATGCGACCATGTCAATCAGGACGGTGCCTGCGGATGAGGTGGGGCCGGCTCATCGAAAATACAACTATGAGCTTTCCAATGGACGCTCGATCTCGTATGGCTACACCAGGCGGGACGCGCTTGAAATGCTTCTCGCGGTGGCCGCGGAACGAGGATGGGCCGTCTATCAGCCACTCTCACGCCTAGACGCATTGGATTCACAGCGATTACCCGGAAGATTCGATAGTCGACAGCCAGGAATTCAAACTCAGACTCGGGGTTGAGGTCCGCGATCGGACGGCCCTCCTGTGCATCCCCTTTGATAGGGAGTCACGATGAAAGAATAAGGCAAAGGGCGGGATATCACGACATCTAGGAGCAGACGCTGGGCGTGGGCGGGATGCCCTCAGCCCATCTAGGCTCCATCGCCGCCGAGGGTAACAGGCGATACGTATATGGGCGATTGGCATACGCATCCCAACGGTGTCCCGCAGATGGGTTGGCTGGACCGGAGAACACTTCGGGCTATCGCAAGACATCCAGACGCGAATACTCAACGGCCCCTTATGCTTATTGGCGGAGGTCCGGATGGAAATTGGAATTGGCCGGCTCACCGATATCGATACGAGCGTTTGCTTGGGCCATCTTCAGCCAGCGATCTCGCTGAGCTACGGGTCTTTCGCGACAATGCGAATAATGATGGAGACTGACATGCTGAAATCCTTACGAAGTAAGGGTTTCCGGCCGAATCCGTTGGAGTTTGACAATCTTCGGCGGCTAGAGGAGCTCGTTGATATCCCCTGCGCTGGAATAGACCACAGCCCAACCGATGTGCGCCCACTTGAGCAGGATTCACCCAATGAAAGCAATGACTCTTAGTGCGGTGCGAGCGGATTTTGAGAAGACGATGGTCTCAGTCTGCAAGGAGAATGAGACCATCGTCATCAAGCGACGGCGTGGCGCACCCGTGGTGCTGATGTCATTTCAGGCCTACGAAAGCATCCAGGAGACGCTACACCTGTTGGGGACCGAAAAGAACGCGACCCGGCTGCGAGAGGCCATTGCAGAGTTTCGAGCAGGTCAACTCCGACATGAGGTCACCAGACAGCACCCTTAAGCCTGCTTGGACCAGACAATGCCCACCATCGGGAAGGTGGGGCTGGTCCGTTATGGGGTCAACTTGTGATTTCTGGAGGCTAAAATTCAAGCGGTACGGGCCCAGCCCTCCTCCCTCTCAGGATGACGCACAGGCAACCGTACCGAATCTATTTAAGATTCGTACCGATAGTATTTTCGCCGCACAGTTTTTCTAGGACGTCAGACGTGGGCTCGCGCGCTCTTCCTGACAGGTTCACTCCTTGATTCTGCACGAAGCGCACGGGAGCCAACTACGGTGCGGACCGGGGTAAAGCTTTCCGTGAATCCAGTCGGCATAGTTGCGCACATCCATGTCGCGCTTACTCACCTCGGCCCCGTTCGGACCAGAAGCATGCTCCATCCATTTCAGCGGTCTACTCGCGGCTACGCCCATGCCTGCCACCTCGGAGGTTCTCCACGCTGCACGAGGCAATCTGCCGACCGCAGGACAATAAAACCCCAAAACCTTGCAGCGCAAAGCTTGTGAGGTGATCCGCATGTCATGAGCCAGCGCCTACTGGGTCCAGAAAGCGCCAGAATGTGAAGCGAATGTTCCCTTCCCTATTGAATAGCGTTTAGCGACACATCTGGGAAGCACCGAGACCTCGGACAATAAAGGCCCAAAAGCCGCGCCAGCAAAGGAAATCCAGTAGGATTCTCGGCTTTTTTCTGAGCTTTATTGCTAGGACGTAGCGACCTTTATTGTTTCCCGACAGGTTCGTTCAACCGGCGCGAAGTCAGACAGCAACTCGATGAAATTCTCGCGAATCTCATCGCACGCAGCATCGAACGCCGTGACGACGTCGACGCGCGAGCGCAGTTCGTCCATGCTCATGTCACTGAAATCAGCATCCTGGTCGATGGGACGCATTGGCCAGTGCGAAAGCGTGACCGGGGACTTTTCGTAGTTCACGCGCCCGCGATCGCCGGTGGCCGAACAGACGCCGCAACGGTTGTCCGCGGAACAGTCTTTCAACAGCGGTTTGAGCTTGCTAACCATGGCCAGCTTTTCGGTGTCCGAGAGCGCGATCGCCTGGATGGCCGATCGACCGAGGTAGACGTCGTCGTGCCAGAGGCCCCCATTGCGGAGAATTTCAGCGCCGATGATGCCTTCCGCGCCGTCCAAGGTAGGAGCGACTCGCCTGAAGTTCCGCTGGCCGCACGACCGGCAGAAGGACAGATGCTCCGTGCTCTTGTACTCACTGCGATAGAGGACCAAATAGCCACCGGAGCGCCCGTTCGTCCCGATCGTGTACATCCCGTGCATGGAGTGGGTGAACTCGCGAATGGGATCATCAATGCGATCCCAGTACGTCTCCGCCGCCAGCATGTCATACGCGGCGTCGGTTTGCTCGCGGGTCAAGCCAAGCCGGTCGACCTTGATGCAGTGGGCATACGAAGTACTGCGGTTGTGGCTGCCAGCGGTGTGGTAGCGGAAGTGCGAGGACAAGAATTCCGTCATCGCACGGCGGGAACGGCGGTCTACTGCTTTGGAAAAATGGCTCATGATCGATCTCCTGGGTAAGAGGCCACTTGCGATGGCCTGACAGGTAGGAGATGTTTCACACGGAGCGGTACTCAAAAAAGAAAAGCCTCCAGTCACACATCGTCGTGAGCTGGAGGCTGCGATCGCGGTGCGATCAGGTTATGCCGGTAGCGGTTCAACCTTGACGGTGACCCACTCTCCGTTGACCATGGTCAGTTAGGCGGCAGCCATTGAGTTCGTAGACAAACGCTGTACCTGCCTTGGCGCGGATGACCATGTTTAGCTCCTCAGCCTTAGACGGTACCGAACTGCTGTACGCCGGCATCCTTGAACCGCTTCAGCGCATCCCGCAAGCCATCGGCATTGGGCAACACCTCGGCTTGTGTTTCGACACCACCGGGTGCGTAGAGCGCGATTCCGATGGGTTTGCCCGGCTGCAAGTTGGTGCTATCGGTCGTCCAGTCAGAGATCATGATCTGCCAGGGTCCCGATTGCCCTTGGAGCTCGAGGAACCAGCCCGAGTACCCTCCTCCGGTCGAAGCATCCGTAAGGCCCTCCGATCGTAGGAAACCCTCGATCTCGGCGCCAGTTTCAAAGGTGTGATCCATATCAATCTCCTGTTCGAGAAATTCTAGCCTGGTGCAGGCTTTACTCCTTGCCTCTTGATATGAAGCGCAGGTGCACACAAGCCGGCCGATCAGAAAAGAAAATGGCCCGTCACTCGCGAGAGTGGACGGGCCGTCGTTGGTTAGAGTGCCACAGGCTCAGGAATGTCCTGAAGCTGCTCGTCGGCGACGACTTCCAGCTCGTCGAGCCGTTTCCGCGCGTCCAGGACAATATCGGCAAAGGCCGGATCGTCGGCAGGAGCGCCACGAAGGACCGTTACCCCAGCATCGTCGACAAAGGCGAACCAGGCAGGGGAACGTCCACTGCTGATCTCGCGATCACACATGACCCGTCCTCCGATCAGGCTCCCCAGCCTCATCGTGCGGCACGACTCTCCGTCCACTACGCAGCCAGAGACAATCATGCCGGCACGTTTGTTCGTTTGGACACTTGCGTCTACGCCACCACCATCTCCAATATCGACCGCGACTCGGTAGCCGCGCCCGTGACAATGCGCCGCCGAGGACTCGTACCCAAAATTGTCCTCATACAACGTTGCAAAGCAATCCTGGCCACACTGGGGACAAAGCTCCTGAAAATCGACTTGCCTGGAGGTAGACATTCTTACTCCTTGTGAGGAATTGAGGCCTCGGATCTGGCCTGATATGCCGGGATGATCAACATCGCGGCATAACCGGCAGAAGCAGCCCGAGCTCGCCGAAGGAGGAGGAGGTTAGGAAAGGAGCCGGCCTGCCACGCCGGCTTCAGGCAAAAGAGAAACCCCCGGGCACGATGCGCCGGGGGCATGGGTTACTCCTTCACGATCACGCGGCTAGCGGGCTCGTTCCGGCGGGTACCGTCGTCGATCAGATGAGCGAGTTTCGTGGCGAGGTCGCGCAGGAGAACCCCCGCATGGACCACCTTCAGCACCATCGTTCCCTCAGCCTGGACCAAAATACGGAGTCCGTGCTGACCAGGGGCATGCTCGAGGACCAAAAAACCCTTCAGTTTCGAGGTATCCACGCGAAACTGCAGGGCGGGCGCCCGTTCGGCCTGGAGGTCGTCGACATCTCGGAAAATGATTCGATCGATGTCAGCGCCGGCGTCAACCAGCATCTGCCAGAGCGTTCGCTCACCGTCCGGGGCATGGAGGACTTCCACAACCTCAATCATGTTGAGAAGGCGCTGCGATTTGATCAGGTCACGGTCGACCGGCAGCTTTGTTGACGAAAAGCCATTCACTTCGGTGTTTGCGGATTCGATCATGCTGTTTACTCCATTGGTAGGGTTGGTAGGGGCATGCCCCCTTGTCCTTGCCAATGGGAATGAGTCACACACGTCCACAACCAGAAGCACCGGCCAAAAACAAAAGCCCCGCTCATCTTTCGGATGAACGGGGTTCTGAGTTGCACTACTAGAGTGCTAGTCGATGCGACGAGTTTTGAAATGCGCAGTGCCTACTGCGCAGGTGGATCGCTCCGCTTTGCATCGTCGGCCGCCGGCGTCGTGCTGCCAGCTGGATCTGCACCATCCAAGATGGCCTTGATTGCCTTCAGTGCTTCCGGACGATCGTTCGTCAGCAGATTGTCGAGATCACTAAGCAACCTGTTCTTGACATGTTCCGCGGCATACTGTCCAGCTCCGTCGATGACGCACTGGATGTACGCCACACGTTCTGCCTCGGTCTCGAAGCTCTTCTCGCCGGAGTCAGCCATTTCTTCTGCCACCTGACGAATGGCATCGTCCTCGTCGACTGCCCAGACGGATACCGAGTAGTCGCCTTGCTCGTCGTCGCCAGGCTGCCAGTCCAGAGTTACACAGAACAGCTCCAGTGCAACCGCCAGTTCAAGTCCAGCTGTCGTTTCGTTCGAGATTGCATTCAGCACAATATGCTCCTGATATCCAGTCGCCCGCGCCCCAAAGGCACGGAACGCCCTGGGGTTGTTGGAAAGTCCTTGCGAGAAGAGATGTAGATCAGGAGAACAGAAAGGGGACGCCACCTTGCCGTAACCCTCCTCTGCGGCGGCCCGCTGCCCGATCACCATGCTCGCCACGGCGTACCGGAAAAGAAAAATCCCCGGGCAGCGTGGATACGCCCCGGGGAGTGTTTAATTGAACAAGAGATCGACTTGTGCCGATGCCGTTGTCGCCTTCCCGCCCCATGCAACCCGGGCTTCAGGCGGTAAATCGGCAAACCCGACCGACCGACCAATGAGTGCGTCTATGTCGTACTCACAGGTAATACCGAGACGATCCTTGTGTGCGGTACGACGGCAGATCGCATCGTGTTCGTTCTGCTGCGCGTGTGACAGGGAGAGACACCCGTAGGACAAGTACCAAAGGTACCCTGTGGTAACTCCGCCCGGCATCACTCCCTGATCATGCATTCGGAGCAATCGGTCCACCTCGAAGTCCTCGATCAAGCAGGCACTCTCGAGGTCCACCGAGAAAGTAGGCTCCGTCTCCACGGCCCACGCAAGCTTTCCGTCCCGTAGGGTCGTCAGCTCCGGCGCACATCCACTTCTCTCGGTGAGAGCCTCAAAATACGGGTCACGCAGGCCAGTCCATGTTGCATTGCTAGCCGTCGAATCCCACTCCTTGCCAACATGCAGGAACCGCGCAACAGGTATCGGGCTTTGCTTGACTGCCGGCACATCTGGCACATCGTAGCGGACTCCTCGTTGCCTGATGTCCCGATGGTCTGCCCAGACCGAGAATGGCATGGCCACGCCGTTCAGAGATTGCATTGCGTCCACAGCGATCATGACATCCAGCGGAAGCAGCCTGAACTTCGGCTGCTCACCAGCACTCGCTGCACGCAACTCTTCGTCGTAGTCCAGCTGCAGCATGTAGCGCGTGAGCGCACGAATCATTGAAGGATGGTAAGTATCCGGCTGGATTGTGACCCAACCCTCTTTGATCGTCCGCCCCACCCAATGCCGCCTCTGCCAGTCATACCGAGTATTGCGGATGAAACGGTTCAGCAGGTTCAGCCCTTTGGCGTAAGCATAGCGCGCGTCGTACTCGATCATGTTGGCGAGCGATTTGTCCTCCGCAACTTGGCACACGTGGCACCCGAGTCGAGCACCACAGCCGCCCTTCCCGCGCTTCTCGCCGCCCTCATAGATTGCATCAGCGACAACTGCGCACGACGTGCCTGAGGAATGTGCATACACGCGTTTCGTTTCTTCGAAGTCCGAGAACGATGGGTACTGCTGACCGCCGTAGATTGCGATGGCCTCCCATATATCGTCGGTGCTCCATACCCGAACCGGACTGAGGATCAGCTCGCCGTCCTTGTTGCGAACCGGCACGTCCGAGCGGTCACCGCGGACAAGCATGGCAGCGGCGCGGCGTTGGCCCTCGTCCAGGCGGGTGCCCAGACACGTTACGGGCTCGGGGAGCTTCTCCTGAGCAAGCTTTCTGAACAGCTTGCGTCGGAACATGCGCTGAGGATGAATCTTGAGATCGACAGAACAGTCACTTTGAGAGCCCGGGAAGCTTGGAAGGCCTCGGCCGCTCAGAATCTTCAACTGCCAGGTCGAGAGCAGCGTGGGCTGAACCGTCTTCGTAAGAAGCCGAACGCCGTGATCCTTCGCAAACCCCCGCATCTTCGCCGTCTCAGCTTGGTACAAGGACTGGGACTCAGGTGACTCGACGCCAGTATCCCCTGTCGTCACGATGACCAGTGGATTGCCCCCAGACGCCTTTGCCAAAACTGCCGCGTGGAGAACCAAGGCAGCCACCACAGAACTGTCCTTCCCTCCGCTGTAGGCCACAATAATCGGATGGCCGCCGGCGAACAGGGCCCCGATCGCTGCCAAGGCCTTCTCGATCAGTTCCTGCACGGTGAAGACCATTTCGTCACGCCTGAACAGCTCGATCGTCTTTGTGTCAACCATTTCTTTGCTCCTGATAGCCAGCTGCTCGCCCCGCACGGGGTGCGAGGCATTTGGCGGTTAAGTCGGAAACCCTTGCAGAAGGGAATGCAGATCAGGAACGCGCAAAGAAAAGCCGCTCACATAGTGAGCGGCCGTGTGTGCCGGTAGCCAGCACGTGGTTATGTTGCGGGTGGGTGCCTCAGCCGCGGTTCCAGGCTGCTCGCCCCGGACTCAGACTGCTGCGCCTTCGATGCTGTGGAACACCCATTCCCAATATCCGAGCAGGGTGTCATCGTTTGCTACCTCTGATCGCCACGCCGACCTGGGATGATCTGGGTGTTCAGTGTCGAAGGTCGCTCGGAGCCAGGCTGGGGAGCCCTCCTCGAGCTTTCCGTACGCGTCGACCAGGGAGCGACCGAGCTTTACGCGCACGCGATCTGCGATCGCCCCGTCCGTGAGGCCAGCGAGGATGCCGTTGATCTGGGTGACGAAGCGGGTAGCTACGCCGTCCAGGTTGCCGATCTCGATCGCTGCATCCAGTTCCGCGCCAAGCACGATCGCCGTGGCCGAGCTGGACCTTACCGAGATGTGCCGACCGATGAAGTCGCCGGCGCCACCGAACTCGAACAACTGTGGCTTGTCGCACCGCCAGCTCCCCTCGAACTTGATCGCCTTCAGGCCGTGGCCGTCGTCGAACCACTGCGCAAGATCGAAAAGAACCTGCAGATCAGCATCTTCGTCCTCCGTGAACTCATGGTGGTCGAGAAGCTGGAAGAGCCCCGGGTCGTTGATGCCGAAGTGCTCCGCCAGCGCGAACAACTCCATTGCGATGCCCTCGCTGGTGTCATCCGGGAGTTCGACTCCCAGATCTGACCTCAGCGCCGCCACCCGATCGTTGACTTTCCCCCAGTGCGGTTCATCCTCGGGAGTCGAGGCTATGTAGACCTCACCATTCCCCGGTGTGGTCGGGTCCAGTGCGAAAGCGCCAAAGAGTGCCATGATCATCGGCGTGACTTTGTCGAGGATCAGTACGCCCGTGGAAGTGCTGTAGGTGTTTGCCATGATGAAGCTCCTATGTAGGATTGGGAAGAGTGTGTTGGTTAGATTTGAACGGAGAGGTCATGACGACCGCGCACAGGAAGCACGCGCGGGACGGAATGGCTTGGCTCCCACCGCGGCGTCCTGCCGTCCTCGGTGACGAGATCAAGGATTGCCCATCCATTCTCTTCGGCGAGTTCGTTGGCATACTGAACCGCGCCTTCGTACGTGGCGAAGTCGCCGACGCAATCGCTCCCACATTCTTCTTCCGGCTTGTAGTGCAGATAGACGGAATAGAACTGGGGATCGACGTTGTCGAGCTCGACGATGCCGCCGCCGGCATCTCGCGGAGAGTGCTCATTGCGTACGCCTTGGATCTCCACGGAGTTGAAACGCTCCGGGTGACCGCCGATAACCTCGTCGGCATAACGATCGGCAAGGCGATCAAGCTGCTCGGAAAGCTGCGGATCTTCCGAGTAGCGCTTCGCCAGCGCCAGGAACAGGATGCTGTCGACGAGCACCCAGCCTGCATCGTCGCCAAGGCTCTTCGGGAACGGAAGAATCTCGCGCAGGCCGGCAGCGTAACGGGTCGCCTTGTCAAAGCTCGACCAGCCATCCTCTGCCGACCAGAAGCCGGCCCCGTGCTCACCAGGTGTAGCATCGGTCAGAGCCGCGGCTTCGGTGGGCGAGTAAAGAACATAGAACTGGTCTTGCATTTGGGATCTCCGGGTGGAAGTTGGACTTGCCCGGAGTGATGAGGAACAGGCGCGACTAAGTCTTGAACACCGCCCCCCGCGTTGATTGTTGACCACCACCGCCCGGCGCCGAGGCGCTCGCGGGCGTCGTGCGCGACAGATAAAAAATGCCCACCGGTTCCTGAGTCGGAACGCGATGGGCATGGACGGGCTGGATAGTTTCCGGCGATGTGGAACAGGAGCAGTAAGATCCCGGCCGCACTGTGGCCGGCCAAATGAAAAACCCCACCAGTTGACAGCAGTCACCTGGTGGGTCGATGGGGTAACGAAAGCGGGATCAGTGAGCGACCCAGCCAACCTGCGGGTCGTAGCGACCGTTCAAGAA
Source organism: Cupriavidus sp. EM10 (assembly GCF_018729255.1). NCBI lineage: Bacteria > Pseudomonadati > Pseudomonadota > Betaproteobacteria > Burkholderiales > Burkholderiaceae > Cupriavidus > Cupriavidus sp. EM10. The sequence goes on along the minus strand of NZ_CP076062.1, from coordinate 5,123 downwards.
GGAGCCGAAGAAGATCCCGGGATCGGAAGACGCCCGGAGATCGTCGAAATCGGCGTTCACGGCTTCCACGATGTCAGTCGGCAAACCCGCGGGATGCAGCGTGCTGCGGACAATACCAACGGATGACATCACTTCTCGAGTGTAGACCCCCCAGTCCGGCAGGAAGACGCCGCCAGCGTTGTCACGGAAGTCCTTTTCGTAGTAGTCCGGTTTCAGGAACCGCACCGCTACCGTCTCGCCGGCCAGAGGTCCAGCAACGACGTCGAACCGGGCCTCGCCGCGATAGTTGGAACGCCAACGTACAATTTTTGTGCCATAACGCCTGCTCCTGTAAGGGTTGTTCTTGCAGGGAGGAGATGCTCGACATGAGTGCGTAGATTGACTGGCCCTCAAGGGGTTCTAGAGGAGGGAAAAAGAAAATGCCCCTCAACCGTTGTGGTGAGGGGCACTCCAGGTTTGGAATTAGCGGATATCAGCCGCAGATCCGCTTGAGGCCTCTGTCGACCAGGTCTCCATCATAACTGATGACGACCTCAACGTTTTTGCAGGAGGCCTCTACCGCCCCTAGCGTCCTTGCGGTAATGAGGTAACCGTTCTCGTCCACTTGCGCAGACTGGCCGTAGAAGATCGCGTTCCGAACCACTGCAGCCAAAACTCGCTGGCTGCCCTGATCGTCGGCCCAACTTGGCGCCACGGTATTACGGGCCTGGACTCTACCGCTGCACACCCGAAAATGCTGATAGTGCTTTCCCGAGCGCACCGCCACGGAGTCACAGTCCCCGAACCGACCGACATAGATGATCTCGGCGTCGCGTCCGTTGATGGTCGCGACCGTCGTCTGGCGAGTCTGCGCAACCATGCCTACGGTTTCGTCGATCGACGCTCCGAATGCCTGGCCGCACAGAAGTACTCCTGCAAGCTGAACTGCCAGAATCAGAATCTTCCTCACGATGGTGCTCCACGTTGTCTTGGTACAAGGTAATGGCAATCAGCCGTGATCAAATGTCACTTGTATCTTTGGTCAAGTTCACGGCACGCAAAGCACGAACCTTGAAGAAAGAAGCCACCGTATCGAGAGGATACGGTGGCCATCAGGTAGTTAGGTCTGACCTACGCCAGCCAACTCAGACCCGCGCAACTGGTCAACCAGAGTGCAAAACGCCTCCTTGTTACCGCGAAAGAACGCGCGAACGACATCAACTTTGTCGCCAAAGCCGGCCGAGACATTGCCACCAGAAACCGTAAAGGATACGGGATACCCCGCCCCATCGCGGTTTACGCGCAATACGCCCAACTTCAGTATGGATCGCCCTTTGGCCCACCGAAGAAGTTCGCCAACGACCCGACGCTGCAGTTCTTCCTGCGCCGCGGTCGCTCGCTGCCGAGCGGCAAAGGTGTTCTCCCCGGCCAGCAGGCCTTCCGCGTAGCGGCGGGCGCTGTCAGCTCGACGAAGCAACTCGCTCGCTTCGCCGGCACGTCGGACAGAGGCGTCGATACGCTGGGATACCCGCTTCGTCATTTTCGTGAACCCGACCCCCATGGGGAACGCGTTTCCCTTCCTCATGGGGTCCGACGCTAGGCGCAACAGCCGCGTCGCTCGCCTGGTCAGATCATCGCACTTGGCCATTGCCGTCCTGATCTCGTCAGCATCGACTGAGTTCAGGACAACGCCGGCTGACATGGCCGCACGGATGCTCGCGTCAACTGCTGAGTCGCCCAGCGCCAGGGGCGCCAGTTCCGCCACATAGGCAGGCGATGCAGCGACGGCCGTCGGCGTCGAAGCACGAGGCTGGGACAGCGTGCTGATGATCGGGACTGCGCGGGCCTTCGGCAAGTACTTTTGGTACTCGGCCAACGCCACATAGGCAGCCTCCTCAAAGTGCACGCCCTGGACGGAGTTCCCCCGCACGACGATCCGATCCACCGCGCCGCCTTCAATGAACACGATGGCCACACCCTCAAAACTGGCGGGATCGGCACCCAGCACGACTGCTCTGATTACTGCGCCCCCTTCCAGCAGGGCCACGCCGTCCATACTCAACTGGTGCCAAACCGCTTTGGGCTCAGAGAAGCTCAAAGCGTTGCCACGGCCCTCCAGCCGTTCGACCTGTGACAGTCGTTCCTGCAGCCAGCCCGGCAGGGCCGGCAGTACTCCGCACACACTGACTTCCGAAACTGTTTCCATGAGTTCTCTCCTGTGAGGTTGTCTATCAGGCCTGAGATGCGGCACACGAAGGTGTACAGCGGCTTTGGGGATACCGTTCAAGGCAAGAAGCAAGACACGGAAGCACGCCAACACCCCAAAAAGAAACGACCACCTCTAGAGGTGGTCGTGAGGGTTGCAGTTCAGCTATCGTTTCCAGTATGGGCGGAGATCGAGATCCGTCCATATCGGCTTCAGACAGCATGCGCACCTGGGAACTCCGTCCTGTGCTTGCATTTCCAGACTTGTGGCAGCGTCCGCGCAGACCTTGGCCATGGCCAGTGCCGCGGGATTGCCACCTTCATTGGCACTCTTCTGCCTGTACAGCTCCTCTTGTTCCCGCCAACCTTGCGCTGCGTTGGTCAGGCCGTCTCGTACCGTTGGATGCAGCTCCATTGCATTACTCCATGGAATCCGCGGTGACAGGCGTCACGCCGGCGCCGCGGGCGGTGTCCGCGAGCAGCTTTTGTCGACCTGGTGCATTTGCCGGCATGACTGCCAGGCCCGGGGCACTCGCGTGCGTAATCAGCTCCTTCTTCGCTTGGAGGTTCAAACTATCCCCCCGGAACACGATCACCTCACCGACCTCGATGCGATGGCTCGCACAGTTCGCGAGAAACTGAATGGCCATCATCCGCGCGCAGATCGGGTCGACGTCGCACCCGTGGAAGCTCCACTGCCGCAGAGCCGCACCGCCTTCTTTCTCGAGGACCGCACTCGCTGCAGCGAGCATCAGCACCCCGCTGCCACAGGTCGGATCACAGGTTGCGATAAGCCTGCCGCTTGTGTCCTCCTGGGGACCGGGTGGAATGGTCAAATGAGCCATCAGCTTTGCAAGGTTCCACGGCGTGAAGAACTGCCCGAGCTGCTGCTTACCACCTCGGCTCGAAAGCTCCTGGTAGAGCGGGCCGAGGAGATCGAGGAACGGCTCTTCTTCTGCAACCGCCGTATCGTAGGCCGATATCGCGTTGGTGATCTTGCCGCGAACAACTTCTGGAACCGGGTCCCACGCAGGGAAGCCCCAGATAACCATGATTTCGCTCAGCATGAACCTCAGCATTTCTGCCATTCGGTGGCGATAGCCGTCATCGAGCTCGTCCGCGATCGCTTTTACAGATTTGGAAGCTCGTCGAGATACAACACCAGCCATAGGATCATCTCCCGTTGTCATTGACGACTGGGAGATGACGAACCGGTGCAAATAAGAATGCCGCCCCAGATGGATGTGGGACGGCACGGACGGTTGAATGGGGATGGGCTTATGCCGCGATTACCCCGGGGCGAGCTGCCTGTTCAAGAGCGGCCGGAGCGATACCGCTGCGCATGTCCAGTTCGATCCGAAGAACCGCGAAGAAATCCCGTGGCGAGCGATAGCAGCGCACTTCGTGCGTTGTTCATTCTGTTGGTTCTCCTGTCTGAGGAAGCCATTGGATTGATCGGACATGGAGATATGCGCCACACCCATTGGCAGGCGCTGTCTTTCCTCGCTTCAACAGCCGATAGAAAAAAAGCCATCCGAATTAGTCGGATGGCCTTGACGCTTGTTTTCAGGGAGACGCTCGATCTCAATTGCACCGAGAGGTCTGGCGCCGCCACTAGAGACGGCACAGGATCATGGTGCGCCCATGGCCACGGATCTCGATACGCCCGTTGAGCCGGGTTCGCACGACGCGCTCCCTGCCGAGCTGCTTCCGGTTCGCGCGAAGGATAAATGCCGCGTCCTTCCTGGGTATGCTGTTTGCGGTGGATTCATCCGCCCATCGTTGAATGATGATCGGCTTGCGCTGCAGTACCTGTGTTCCAACCATAGCTTGTTCTCCTTGATTTGCCTTGGTCGCCGGGCCGGCTGCCCAATCAGCTTGGCCCTCAAGTTATGCGGCACATTTCTCTGGAAGGGACAAAAGCACCGCGCAGGGATCAGTCAGCGATCCCGGGGCAAATACCGGTTTGCCATCCTCAAGTGGGCGAATGCTTCGTGCTGCGCCAAGTACTCAAGCCCGACCAGCGAGTAATATGCCTCGTCGACCTCCGCCACTTCGAGCCCGAGCGACATAACTTCGCTGCCGTCGGCGGCGAAGACCGTCGTACCGCCCGTGCCGTCGTCCTTGTTGAAGCGGCGACCGCGGAAGAAGCTGGCAAGGATCGTTGGCATGCCAGGTTGTTCAAATAGCGCGTAGCTGGTCCAAGTATCGACCTGGCTAGCCTGTGCGGCCGGCTCCTCCGGATCACAAGCATTGAAGATTCGGTCCAGGTCGCTCCAGACGTAAAGCCGGACAGTGCCCGCCTCCCGATTTCCCTCCGGCGCCCGGCCATTCCACCAGTCGCAGAGCTGCCGGACAGCGGGGTGAGCCTCGTAGTCTTGCTTGTCGCGAGCTCTCAAACGGCTCCCATGAAGCCGTTCGATGGCGGCGTCAATCACCTGGTAGGAGCCAGCAAGAGTCTGGTTTGCACGCACAGAATCTAGACCGCGTCGTGATGCGCACTTGGCGGCCGAAACGCGGGTGCCATGGAAATCTGCAACGCTTTCGAGGGTTAGTCCCGTCAGGTGCCTGTTTGGATGACTCGGATTGCTCCAGATCCCCCACAGCCATTCGTTGCCTCGGTACACACTCACGAATTTCTGGCCGGCCGAAGATTCCGAGCTCGATGTGATCGCTTCGTCGAGCGAGGCGGCGTCGATACTTGATTCCATCCTCCACGTTCCGTACGTCTCGTTCTGGTCGAGCCTGCGCAGAATCTCGATGCCCCTTTCGACCTCGTCCAACTCAGCGAACTTGCCCGCGAACATAACGTGGGACGAGGAGCGCATCTCGCGCATGACAACGCCGGTAACGCCGCCGTTTGGCAGCTCAAGCAAAACGAGTTCTGGGATACCCGCAAATGCTTCTTCAACGCCCGACAGAGCTTGTGTTTCCTGCAT